>DVHJ01000037.1 GCA_018712145.1 Candidatus Faecousia faecigallinarum
GAGGAAGCCAAGGCAGCTGCCGAAGCTGCCCAGGCTGCTGCGGAAGAAGCTGCCGAGTCTGCCGCTGCGGATAAGGACGCCGCCGAGCAGGCTGCAGAAGAGGCTGCGGCCGCCCAGGCCGAGGCTGAGGCAGCACAGAAGGCTGCCGAGGCAGCACAGAAGGCCGCTGAGGAAGCCGCCGCTGCTGCGGAGGCCTCCAACCTGGCCGCCGCTGAGGAAGCTGCCAAGGCCGCCGCTGAAGCTGCCGCCGCTGCCGAGTCTGCCGCAGATGCCGCCAAGTATGCAGAAGAGGCTGCTACTGCCATGAGAGCCGCCCAGGCTGCCCAGGAAGCCGCCGAGGCTGCTCAGGCCAAGGCTGAGGCTGCCCAGGCTGCTGCCGAGGAGGCCCAGAAGGCTGCCGAGGAGGCCGCTGCCTCCACCGCCGAGGATAAGGAAGCCGCCGAGAAGGCCAAGGCCGAGGCCGAAGCAGCCCAGAAGGCTGCTGAGGATGCCCAGGCTGCTGCGGAGAACGCCGCTGCCGCCGCTGAGGAATCCCGGAAGGCCGCCGAGGCCCATGACGCCGCTGCCGCCCAGGCAGCTGCGGACGCGGCCAAGTATGCCCAGGAAGTGGCAGAGAAGTACGAGGAGATCTGCGCCATGAAGGCGGAGATGGCCCAGTACCTGCTGGATGCCCAGCAGGCCGCTCAGGCAGCTGAGGAATCCGCCAAAGCTGCTGCGGAAGCGGAGCTGGCTGCCGCCAAGTACTATGCCCTGTTCACCCTGGCCACCTATGCCGACAAGAACGACTATGCCGAGGCCCAGCAGGTAGAGCTGGCTGCTGCCATTGAGGCAGGCAACCAGGCCATCAATGCTGCCACCAGCGTGGAAGGGGTAGAGGCCGCTCTGGCCGCTGCCAAGGAGACCATCGACGGGATCAAGACCCTGGCGGATCTGGAGGCGGAGAAGCCCCCCTTCACCGATGTGGCGGAAGGCGCCTGGTACTACGACGCGGTGAAGTACGTGTACCACAACGGCCTGTTCCAGGGCGTGAGCGAGACCATCTTCCGTCCGGAGAGCCCCATGAACCGGGCCATGGTGGTGACGGTGCTCCACCGGCTGGCGGGTTCCCCGGCAGCGGAAGGCGAAATTGCCTTTACCGACGTACCGGCGGATCAGTATTACGAGGAAGCCCTGATTTGGGCTGTGGACAACGGCTTGGCTCAGGGCGTGAGCGAGACGGCCTTTGCCCCCACCTCTCCGGTAACCCGGGAGCAGTTGGTGACCTTCCTGTACCGGTACGCGGAGTTTGCCGGTATGGACGTCAGCGGCAAAGCTGACCTGACGGTGTTTAGCGACAGCGATAAGCTGAGCAGCTACGCGGAAGAGGCTATGGCTTGGGCCGTGGATGCCGGGATCATTGACGGTGTTGGCAACAACACCCTGGCGCCCCGGAACAACGCCACCCGGGCCCAGGTAGCCGCAATGCTCATGCGGTTTGACCAGTTGGGCTAAGCGAGTAGATTCTGCCTAACGCAACGGATACCATCACGCGATAATCACATGGCCCGCCGGGATTTTCCCGGCGGGCCAATTTTCCGCTCCGTCTTCCGCATGTCATTGCGAGGAGCGGAGCGACGTGGCAATCCATTCTTCTTGCGGCAACACAACATGAAAAGCAATACTTTGGGCGAATACGAAAAGCGTAACGAATTTGCCCTAAGCATTACCGGCTTGGCAAGTTTCTCTGCGGGGAAAACGGATTGCCACACCAGTGTGCGCACTGGTTCGCAATGACATGCAAAAACTTGTTACGCGTCTGCGGTTGCAAGGGCGTGGGTTGCGGGGTATGCAGAAGGCAGGGGGCGTGTCTGCGGTTGCAAGGGCATGGTTTGTGACGACATGCAGAAGGCAGGGCGCCAGTGGCTCCCACAAAATCATTATGGCCAGAGGAACAAAAAAAGACTGGCTGGAAACCGGGAGTCTTCCCAATTTCCAGCCAGAAACAGTTTATGATGGTATAGAGATTAGCAGGGCAGGTTCTCTTTCAAGGTGGCCAGCAGCGCCTCGGCCTCTTTGGCAGAATCTCCCTTGACGCCCAGGTAGAATTTTACCTTCGGCTCAGTGCCGGAGGGACGGACACACATCCAAGCGTCGTTTTCCAGCTCGTAGTACAGCACGTTGGATTCGGGCAGGTCAGTGGGCGTCACTTGGCCGGTGGCCAGATCCAGCACCGTATGTTTCAGGTAGTCCCGAATTTTCAGTACTTTGCAGGGGCCCACGGTGTTCAGCGGGTTGGCCCGGAGATTTTCCAGAATGCCGGCGATTTTTGCCGCACCCTCCTGGCCGGGGTAGGTCAGGTTTACCGTATCCTCCCGGTAGTAGCCGTATTCGGCATACAGCTCCTGCATCCGGTCCCACAGGGTCTTGCCCTGGCAGTAGCACCAGGCGGCGGCTTCACACAGGGCCATAACGGCCACCACAGCGTCCTTATCCCGGGCGTGATCCCCCACCAGGCAGCCGTAGCTTTCCTCCATGCCGAACTGGAAGACATAGCTGCCATCCCGTTCAAACAGCCGCATCTGCTCGCCGATGAACTTAAAGCCGGTGAGTACGTCGATATACTTCAGGCCAAAGGACTCGGTGACCGCTCTGACCATGTTGGTGGACACAATTGTGCTCACCACCGCGCCATTGGCCGGGAGGATCCCCAACTCCTTCCGGCGGCGGAGGAGGTAGTCGCACACCAGTACGCCGGACATGTTGCCGGTGAAGGGCATATACTCCCCGGAGGCCCGGTCCAGAGCAAACACCCCAAGCCGGTCGGCATCCGGGTCGGTGGCCAGCACCAGGTCTGCCCCCTGGGCTTTGGCATAGCCCAGAGCCAGGGTAAAGGCGGCCTTATCCTCAGGGTTGGGGCTCTTCACCGTGGGGAAGTGCCCGTCCGGCTTCTCCTGCTCCGGCACCACAAATACGTTCTTGAAGCCAAGCTCCGACAGAACCCGGCGTACCGGCAGATTGCCGGTGCCATGAAGGGGGGTATAGACAATTTTCAGCCCGGAGGCCTTGGCAATGGCGTCGTGATCCAGCACCAGGGCCTTGATGGTCTCCATATACTTATCGTCGATTTCCTTGCCGATGGTGTGATACAGGCCGGCGGCCAGGGCATCTGCCCGGCTCATGGTTTTTACCGTGGCATAGTCGGTGACGGCGTTCACCTCATCCAGGATTTCCTTATCCAGGGGGGCGGTAACCTGGGCCCCGTCGTCCCAGTAGACTTTATAGCCATTATAGGCGGGGGGATTGTGGGAGGCGGTGATCATTACGCCGGCGGTGCAGCCCAAGGTGCGGGTGGCAAAGGACAGCATGGGCACCGGACGCAGGGAGTCAAACCGATAGGTGGGAATGCCGTTGGCGTTGAGGCACAGGGCGGTTTCCTCCGCAAATTCCGGGGACATGATCCGGGAGTCAAAGGAAATGGCCACACCTTTGGCAGCGGTGCCTTTCTTCAGAATAAAGTTGGCCAGGCCCTGGGTGGCTTTGCGCACGGTGTACAGATTCATGCGGTTGCTGCCGGCGCCCAGGATACCCCGAAGGCCGCCGGTGCCAAAGGCCAAGTCCCGGTAAAAGCGATCCTCGATTTCCTTGGTATCGCCGGCAGCCTCCAGCGCTTTCAGCTCCTGCCGGGTAGCTTCATCAAAATAGGGATCATTGCACCAATAGTGAAAACGTTCCATTACATTCATATGTTATCACCCTCGTCAAATAATATATTCCAAAGTCCAAGGGGACTTTGTTCGTGAATCAGTGCTTTTCCAGCTCGGCAAACACGGGCACCAGCAACGCCGAGTCTACATGGGAGCAGAATCCAAATCCCATAAACACCCAGAACGGCATGGTATATACCAGTATGGTGGGGAAAAAGTAGGCCAAGAGTAAGGGCAAGACGTGGAGAAACACCATAAGAATGGTTTTTGGCAACTTATAAATGGACAGTACCATGGCGTTTCGGACGTGCTCCTTTACCGTATTTTCGTATCTGGCGATCAAAGGAAAGACATAGGCCAGGATTGCTAACACAATGAAGGCCAGCACCACTAGCACCACAAACAGCACCGTATATAAAGCGCCGGTCACAAAGTACCGCAACAGCAGATAATTGCAGACAATGGCAGCGATCACTACGACGGCGCAGAGCCATACAACTGTGGCCTGTTTAAAGTTTGCCCGGAAGGCTCGGAAGAAGGTGCGGGCGGTGCCGGTTACCTCATCCCGCACCAGGCCCTGGGTGGTTTTGGCCAGGGCGGCAAAGGCGGCACCGGCAGTGACCACGGGTACACAGCAGATTAAGCACAGCATGCTGGTGATGACCAAATCAGCCAGACGGGTGAGAAGTTGAAAAATAGGATTATCTAAATTAAAAAAATTGCGCATATTTGATCTCTCCATGTATTCTATATGTATCGTTTATTCGGCAGGATGCAGGGCCAGCCAGTCATCGATTTGCTGCTGCAGCACAATTTGCAGGGTGTTAATTCCCGCCGCCTCCAATTCCTGGAGGAGCTTGGGCAAATAGGTATCCGGATCAACTGTACCGGTCATCAGAGGGGCGTAGTATTTTTCGTATACCCGAGCCACAGCGTTGTATTCCGTCTCATAGCCGGAATAGTCCGGCGTAAAGCCCAGCAAAGGGGACTGGACCGTATTTTCGTTAAATTCCCGGTACAACTCCCATTTGTTGAGTTTTTCCCCCACGGTAGTGTTCAAAATAAACCAGTTGCCTTGGGTATAGGGAATTCCCCGGTACCGGTCGGAGATAATTTCCGCCTGATTGTCCGGCGTCAGAGTGTAATGCACCCCTTCTATGCCATAATTCAGCAGGTTTCGGATTTCTGGATCGGTGTTTACCGCAGTGAGGAAGGCCATACATTCCTCCGGATGCTGGGTGCCGGCGCTGACCACCATCACGCCCCCTTGGGTGGATTCGGTAGTGACTACGCTATCCGAGGCCTGCTGGGCGACAATGGGGTAGCCATAGTCTGTGGAGTAGCTGGCCGAGGCATCCGGCCCACCGGTGGACAGCCGCAGGAAGACCGGCTCATCTTGAAAGCGGGAATAGGAGGTGCGCAAACAGGCATCCTGATTAATGTAGCCAGCCTGATAGTACCGGTGCAAGGTGCGCAGGCTCTCCGCAGCTTCCCGAGTCTGGAAAATGTTCACCACTTGGCAGGTGGGATCCGCGGATTGTACCATCAGCGGGATAGCGTCGTATGTTACATAGGCATAACCCTTCAGCGTAAGCAGATTGATGGGCGCGGAGTCCAAAAATAGGGGGATATAGTCCGGCTCCTGGCGGGCCACCATT
>DVHJ01000038.1 GCA_018712145.1 Candidatus Faecousia faecigallinarum
GTGTAGCAACGTCATTCTACCAGAGACCGGCAAGCCGTGTCTACTTTTTCTGCTATTTTCAATTTGCGCAATTTATTATACCTTATCTGAATATGCGCTGGTTCACAATAGCATGCAGAAGGGTTACTGCGGGTGGAATGTTTGAAAGAAAAGCGTTCTTGCAAACGTAGACGCGCTCCAGGTGATTGCATGTCATTGCGAGGAGCGAAGCGACGGGACAATCCGTTCCCCTTGCAGCACAGCATTACAAAAAGGAGCACCCAGGGCAAATTCGCAGCGCTTCACGGATTCGCCCGAACCGCAGAAACTCGGCAGGCCGCCCCGCAGGGAGGCGGATTGCCACACCAGTGTGCGCACTGGCTCGCAATGACATGCAAAAGGCAGAAAGGTTTCTGCGGGTGCACGGGCCTCGCACCGGGTATGGGTGAGACCGGCTGCAACGCGTTGCAATGTCTGGTTCCCTCGTGCCGGTAAGCTGGGTTATCCCAGCAAGTCAAACAGCTCGCTCATGGTATTGGCTTTCTTCGCCTTATCGGTTTTGCTCTCCCCAGCTGCCGGGGGATTGTCCTGGGCGGTTACCGCCGGTGGGGTTTGGAAAATCACCGGCGGCGGGGTAACCTGCGCCTCTGGCGTTTTTACCCAGGCCGCAATGTCCCGGAAATCCGCCAGATTCAGGCACAGTTTACCGGCCGCCAATTCCTCCGCCACCCGGCCGGCGTCCCGGCCGTAGGCAGTCAAGGCTTTGGCCTTCAGGGTGAGCAGGGACAGGTACACCGTCTGCTCCATCTGCCGGAACTGGAGTTCCCCAGCCGCCTTGGCCAAATCCTCCGGCCCCAGGCCCGGGGCCAAGGGCAGGCCGGTAACCTGGAGGGCCTCCCGGTAAAAGTCCCCCCGCTCCCGCTCTGTGGGCAGGGTAAAGCGGCAGGGGTACAGCACCCGGGCCAGGGATTCAACCGCCGCCGGGTCCGCCTCCACCGCCACCAAAAACAGGGGTGTGCCCAACGCCTGGCCAAAGCACTGGGCCACCGCCTCCGCCGTTCCCGCCGGGCCGCTGGAAAGCTCCTCCGCCAGGAGAAACGCCGGCTGCTCCGCCTGGAGCCGGTGAAACAACGCCTCCGCCTGCCGGGAAATTTCCCGGCTGTCCAAGCCGGAAAAATCCGTCCCCCGGCAGTGGGCAAACCGGTAGCCCCGGGCCGCCGCTGTGGCCCCCATGGCCCGGGCCAAGGTGTGCTTCCCCGTCCCTGCCGGCCCCCAGAAGAGGAGGCCCACCGTCACCGGCAGGCCCACCACCTGATCCAGCTCCGGCAGGGGCATGGCATATTTCATCAGCCGGACCCATTGGGTATCCACCGCCAGGGTACTCAAATCCGCCTCAGGCGGCTGGACAAATGCAGTATCCGGCCAGCGCAACGGTGTGTCCATGGCTTAATCCATCCCATCCTGGCCCCGCTTGATCTGCTCTTCCCACTGGTCAATCTCCCGCAGAATCCCATCCTTGGGGGTGGGCAGACAGCTGTGCCGGGCCTCGTCAAACAGCGCCACACTAATCTTATACTCCCCGGCCTTCAGGGCGGCCATGGCCTTGGCCTCCGTGCCGTAGTCCTTCATGAGCTGCTTGACCATCATGGTTTTCATTTTGGCAATCAGCCGGTCAATATCCCGGTAGTTATAGGTTTCCGTCTCCTGGGCCATGCGGGCATAGGTCAGCCCATCCTCCAGGGGCACCAGCCCTTCCAGATCCCGGGCAAATTTGGCCGCCCGGGCGTCGGCATCCGGCAGAGGCACCCGGATCAGCTCCACCCGGTCCAGCATGGCATTGTCCACCTGCCGGGGATAGTTGGTGGCGCCGATGAAAATGATGGGCTTCTCCGATTCATCGATCCGGTTGTAGCCGGTGAGGAAGGCAGTGGTCAGAGAGGCGGCATAGTTGGGCAGATCCGGCAGGGAGCGGCTCTTGCACACCCCGTCCACCTCGTCAAAAAATACGATGCAAGGGGCGTTTTTCTGGGCCTCTTCAAATACCTGGGCCACAATTTTCTCCGCGTCGCCTACATACTTGCTCAGGATATCCGAGCCCTCTAGGGACAGGAACTTATAGTCCTTGTCCATGAGCTCGTGGGCAAAGGCCTTGATGATGTAGGTTTTGCCGCAGCCTGGAGGGCCATAGAAGAAGAAGGAGTGGATTTGCTTCATTTTCAGGTAAGCCTTCAGCTCCGCAATCCGCAAATCCTGAATGCAGCCCCGCAGCTGCTCCTTCAACTCCGTCATGCCGGACACATCGGCAAAAGACTGTTTCGGCGCTTCCTTAAACCAGCCGGTGACCTCTGCCGGGTCCACGCTCTTGTTGCCGGGGGCGGGCTTGTCCTGGGGCTTTCCCTTATCCTGGCTGTTGGCCGCCTCCATCCGCTTGGCCAGCTCCGGGTCAATCTGCCGGGCAATGTCCCGAATCTGCCGGTTCAGCTCCTGGAGCTTGCGCTGCTGGTACAGCCGCTCCTCCCCCACGCTCATCCGGGCCATCTCAAACCGGAGGTAGGCTGCCTGCTGTAAAAGCTTACACTGCTCCTTGGAGGGTTTGCCGCCGTTGCGGTCAAATTCGTCATCCGCCTGCCGCATATAGGCCAGGCAGAGATTCTCTTTCGTCTGCATTTTGCGAATGTAATCGTTATCCACGGGATGACCTCCTCAACCCTCAAGTCTCGTCCAAAATCCGGTATAGGTTCTGATTAATGGCATCCAATTCCGCCTGCAATTCCTCGTCGCTTTGGGGAATGCCGCCGGGCGTGCCGGTGGCCGGTACGGCGTTGGGCACCTCCCCCAGCAGTTCCTGCAGCTCCTGGTCATACCGGTGGGCGGCTCCCCCGGCGGCCTTGGCCATGATCTTTGTCTGCTGGGCATAGGCCCGGTCCAGCTCCGCCGCATTGCTGTTCATCTGGTGCAGGCCACGCTTCAGCCCCCGGGTATCCGCCCCCTGGGCGGAAGCTGCCAGCTGGTCTACCTGCTGCAGCGCCGCAGTCAAAGCGTTGGTGGTACGGTTCAACTCATCTGCCGTGGAGATGTCGTCCAGACTCTGATAGGCTGCATCGGTGGTCTGGAGGAGGTAATACACGGTTTTAATCCGCTGGCGGTTGCCCGGCTGGGCTGCGCCGGCGGCCTTCTCCTGCCGGGCCAGCCGCAGCTCCCGCTCCAGCATGGTCTGATACTTCTCTTGCAGGCGGCGCAGCTCCACCTTCGTCTGGAAGATGTGCAGGTCCAGCTCCGCCTTGTTGGCGGTTTTCTTCTTGCGAAACAGCATATTACAGTTCCCTCTCCAGTGCGCTGACGTATTCCATGGTGGCATTCAAGTCGTTTTCCAGGCTGGCATTCTCCACGCCCATGCTCTCCATCTCCGCCAACAGCTCCGGGCTGAGGGGGATGTTCATAAAGTCCCCGCCGTCTCCGGCCAGGCAATCCACGGCGTTTTCCCCATTGACCAGGCGCTCTACAATATCATCCCCCACCAGGTCGTCAATGGAGGTGCGGAAGGTATTGCCCATCCCACCGTCCCGGCGGTCGGCCGACTTGTTCATCTTGTTGATTTGCCGGTTAATGGCGCCGGCGTTCACATGCTCCGACATACCGGCAATGCGGTTGAGCATTTTCAAGGCGCTGCCCATCTCATTCATGGTCTTGCACAGTTCGTGGCTGGACCGCACTTCCCGGAGATTATCCTGGGCCTGCTTCACCACCCCCAGGCCATAATAGGCATTCTTGATTTTATTCACTGCCCGGGGGTTATCGCTCCCCTTTTTCTTGCTGAACCGCAGGGCCCGCAGTTCCCGATTGATCACCACCAGGTATTGCTCCTCCAGCCGCCGAAGCTGGACGTCCAGGTCCAAAATGGCCTCGTCCCTGGTTTTCTTCTTATTCTGCTTCTTGGGAAACAGAGGATTCATTTTCATTTCCATGGTTTACGCTCCCTTCGTCCGGCCCGGCTCAGTAGTTGAGGATACGCCCGGTGGTCTGTTCATTTTCCGCCGTATTTTTCTGTCCTTCCCGGATGCCCTCCTCTTTGGCCTTTTCTTTCTTCTCAAAAGCCTCCCACTCCATGGCATGGCGGATAATTCTGTCTACCATCTCCGGGGAGCTGTACACGGCGTCCATGGCCCGGGTGAAGTCCTTGTTTACCCGCTCCATCTCGTCAATTTGCCGCTCCAGCCGGAGAATATCCTGCTGGAAAGCCTCCTGCTGTTTGCGGATATCCTCCAGGGTTTGCTCATCCACCAGGGCGTTGGACTGGGTCATCTGGTTTTCCAGGGAGCGGATGGTGGCCATGTGGCCGGCCATGGCCTCCTCATTGGTGGCCTTCTGCCGCTCCAAATTCTCGATGCTGTCGCTGAGCTGCAGCACCTTCACCCGGGCGGTATCAATCCCCTTGGCCCCGGCGGAAAGCTGGTTGCTGCCAAAGCCCAGCTCTTCCAACTCCCGCACCAAGTCTGGGCGACTGTCGCAGACCCGCTTCAGATCCGCCTTGCACTGGGCAAACACTTCCTGGTACTGGCCCAGCTTTTTCTCCTGCTGCCGGACGCTCTGGCTCAGCTCGTCAATCTTCCCCGACAGGGCGATGATATCCCGGTACATATTCAGCCGCCGGACCCGCCGCTCCACAATATCCGCTGCCCGGTCCATGTCCTTCTCCGGAATGTCCTGGCGGGCCTGGGTAATGCCGTAGGCCAGCCCCCGGAGGATGCGGTCCACCGTATCGGCATTACCGCCCCGCAGGGCGCCGGGCAAGCTCTCGGCCATGGCCTTAATGCAGGCGTTGATCTCATGGGCGTCCAGGCGGATAATCTTGGCGTTTTCCATCTGCATGGTCATGCCGGAAATCGCGCCGCGGTACCGGTCCATCTGCTCCTGGGTAATCCGGCCGGTGATGTCTGCCGACTGGTTGAAGCGGACGGTATTCAGCACCGCCGCAACGTCCTGGGTTTCCTTCCTGTCCTGGCTCTGGGCGCCGGTCTGACCGGCGCTGGCCCCAGTGGTTGGGTTGCCATACACCTTCGGCTGGGGTTTGTTTCGCTTGAACAACTCAAATGCCATACTCGATTACCTCTTCTTTGCTCAGATTGGTTAGTTGCGTTTTGTGCCAAATATGGTCATAATCGCCCACATCAGCCCACAGATGATCAGCGTAGGCATCAGGGCCATTAACGCCGCCATCAGCAAAAACAGGACAAAGCGCCAGAATGCCTCCAGCTGCTCGCCGCCGGTTTCCTCCGAAAACCGGACCCCGGCAATATACAAGCCTGCCACCGACAAAAACAAATTCAACACGTAGGTGGCGCCAAAATTCCGCAAAAATCCGCTGTATCCCACCCGGCAGATCAGGTACAGGTTCAGCCCCAGGGTGATGACGTTCACCAGAATCTCCACCACCAAAATTCGGGTGCTCTGGACATCCTCCCGGTTAAACAGCAGTATCCAGAACAAGACCCCAAGCACCGTCAGGATGGTGAATAGCACTCCCATGGCAAACCCAGGCCGCTGGTCAAAGCCCCTGATCCCCAGGCGAATATTGAAATCATGATCTCCGCCTTTGTTCATGCCCTCACCTCCTAGCTATCCTCATCGCCGCCCAGCTGGCGGACAATGTGCCGAAACGCCTGCTGATACCGGCTGAGCCACTGCTCCTGATTCTGGAGCTCGGCCTGAAACGGCCCCATGTCCAGGCCCGTGCAGGCAATGCCCTGGGCATCGGCAATATACTTCAGCTCCGTTTCCAGCTCTTTTCTGGCGGCGGAGAGCAGATGGTTGCGCTCCCGCAGTTTGCCCAGGCGCTGGATGTGGCCCTCCAGCTCCAGGCTGCGCAAACTCTTTTCCGCCTGGCCGCACTTGACCTCCAGGCTGGATTTCTCCTGCATCAGATCTTCCCGCTCCCGGGACAGGGCTTCAATCTGCTGCCGCAGCGCCAAGAGCTGGTCGGACAGCTGCTGATTTTCCAGGGCGGCCTGCTGGCGCATCTGGCCGTGCTGGAGCAGGGCGGCTTCATTTTTCTGCCGTTGGGCGGCAGTTTCCTGCTCCGTCTCCCGGAGCTGGATTTCCAGGGCCTGATACTGGGCGATGGCCTGCTGCTTCCCGGCAATGGCCTGCTCCAAGCGGCTGCGCAGGCTGTCCCGGTCCATGCCGGATAAGTCCTGGTTCAGCCGGTCCAGCTGGGCCTGGCGCTCCGCGCACTCCTGGTCAAATTGCTGCAGTTCCCCCCGGAGCCGCTCTAACGCCTGCCCCCGCTCGGCCTGCTCCCGGCACAGCTGCTCCCGCCGGGCGGCCAGGGTTTCCGCCTCCGCCCGTTGTCCGGCCAGGCCTGTTTCCAAGTTCTGATTTTCCGCCGCCAAGCGGGTGATTTCCGCCTGGCAGGCATCCGCTTGTGCTTGGGCCTGGGCTAACCGGCTGCGCTGCCGCTCCAGCTCGCCTTGGACCTCCGGCAGGCGCTGGGACTCCCACTGGGCGCATTGTGCCGTCAGCAGTTCCAGCTGTTTTTCCAGGTCCTCTGCAGTTTTTTTGGCGGTTTCCAACTTTTCCCCGGCGGTCTGGCAATTTTGTGTCAAGGTTTGGACCTGCTGGTTCTGCTCTGCCAGGCTGCGTTTTCCATCTGCCAGCGCCGCTTCCAGGCGGTGAATTTCCCCGGCAGAATGGGTTATCTCCTGGTTCAGCTGATCCAATGCCTGCCGGTGGTCCTGCGCCTGGGCTTCCGCCTGGCGGCAGCGGTTTTCCAGGTCCGCCCGGCTGGCCTCCAACTTCGGCAGCTCCCCATCGGTCAGGGCATTGAGCCGCTGGGTTAGGGCGGCACAGGATTGCTGCAACGCCGCCTTTTTCTTCGCCTGACTGTCCAGCTTGGCCTCCTGCGCCAGAAGCTGCCGCTCTTTTTGGGCCAAAGCTTCCGTCTCTGCCGCCGCCCCTTCCAGCGCTGCGGTCAGTGCCTCCAGCTGGCTGGTCTTCTCCGCCAGCTCCGCCTGGCGGCGGCTGTTGAGCACCTGGCCCTCCACCTGCCGGTAGGTTTTGGTCACCACCCGGCCCATCCAGGGCAGTTGCCGCAGCAGGCCATCCAGATTGCCTGGCGGTTTCTGCTCCAGGCCGGTCCCGGCCCGGGCATCCTCCCACAGGTCCCGGAAGCAGTTGAACACATCCTCTGCCGTCAGTTCCCCGCCGCCGTCCAACCGGCTTTCCAGCATGCGCAGATCATCCCGTATTCGCTCAAATCTCATCATCCATCACCCGCTTTACCTTGGTCAGCGCAAACAGATCGCTGAACCGGGTCAGTTCCACTTTGTGATCCTCCCCCAGGGTCTGGGTGTGCATATCATAGTCCCGGATGTGGATGCTCAGCACTCCGGAGGCATCCAGGGAAAAGCCGATGGCTGCCGTCCAAAAGGGGCTGCTCACCACATTCTCCAGCCTGCCGGCAAAGTCCGGCTTCACCGGCACCACCATGGCCGTTGAATCATCGCTGCCCCGGTTAATGATGAACCGGGAAATCCGGCCGGAGGTGACCAGGTACCGGATAACCTTCCCGCTCTCCTTGTCCAGTGGGAAATAGGGCTGGTCAAACACAATCTCCTGCTTATAGGTAAAGGCATAGTCGATACAGGGCTTGCCGTCGGCATCCCGGCCAAAAATGCCGATGGAATAGGGGGCGGTGTTGCGGATGGTGATTACCCCGGCGGACAGCATGGCCGCCCCCAGGGAAATGGCCTTCTCCCGGTCGGACTGGTTCTGGATGATATCCGCCTGCCGCCGGTCCATGGTGCTGAAGGCAAACTTTTCCTCAATCTGCTTTTTCACCAAGTAATAATTGCCAAAGCCCCCCACCAGGGCAATTTTAAAATTATCCTGGGTTCTGTCCAGGTAAGGAATGCCCTTTTCCTTCATGTAGCCGATCATGAGGTCCAGCTTTTCCCCCAGCACCGGCCGGATCTCCCGGTTGTACACTTCCACCAGGAGCCGGTAGGTAACCGGAATCTCCTGGCCCATATAGTCCACCGCGGTAAACTCCTGCTCCAGATCCTCCAGGTCTTCCAAACCATATTCGTCAAAGGTTTCCCGGATGGCGTCCGTCCGGAACTGCAGTTCCTCCTCCAGACTATCCACCGCCTTGAAAAACCGGCTGTCCGTCTTCAGGGGTTGCCCCTCCAGCACCCCCGACTGGGCAATGGCCTGGGCCATCACCGTCTCCATATAGACAATGCCGGCCTGACCGATTTTCCCCTCCACATTTTCCCCGGCGCCGGTTCGCTCCAGCACCTTGATCTCCATGGCCCCGGCCGCGCCGGCGGCGCTGACACTGGTGAGGGTGATGTCCAGGGTGCCGCCGCCATAGTCGATGAGGAGGATGCAGCCCTCATAGGGTTTCCCGGTGCACAGCTGGAAGTTGTGGGCGAAAAATGCGGTAGCCGCCGCCGGCTCGCTGGCCACCTGGACATGCTTGACACAGTCCATCCCCTGGAAAATATTCCGCAGGACGGTTCTGCCGTCCATGGTGCCAATGCTCTCATTCCAGATTTCCGGCGCACCCACTACCAGGTTATCCACCTGGGTCTCATGCAAAATCTCCAACGCCTGCCGCAGGCAGTAATCCAAAAACCGCCGGGCAATTTCCCGGGGCATATTTCCCCCGGCGTAGCCCCTGGCCGCCAATGCCTCCGTCCCGGTTTCCGGCAGCAGCATTTTAAAGCCCCGAAAAACGTTCACTCCCCGGCGGCCGATTCTGGACTTCGCCGCCCGGGCAAACTCATACTTATCCCCCACCTGGGCCACCATGGAGGGAATGTAGGGGGAGCTGGCCATGGAGATGGATTCCACCATTCCCGTCTCCTGCCGGTAGACGGAAACCGTGGTGTAAGTGCTGCCAAAATCGATACCAAGGTTAAGCATATCCCATCACCCCTATCCTTGAATTTCCAACGATTCATCCGCCACAATCCGCTGATACGCCGCCGCGACGGCGTCCTCGTCCATCTGGGCCTCCTGCAGGATATAGCCCATGGTCTGGTTCACCTCCCGGAGCCGGTCCTCCAGCTGGAGGTTAGCCACCACGTTCCGCTCCATCACCTGGGCGGCGTCCTGCAGCACTGCCTCCACCTGGTGGGAAGCGCCCAGACCCACCATATCCGCCGCCAGGTCCAGGCTCTGCAGCGCGTTGCGCCGCTCCGCCAAAATGCTCTGCTTCTGGGCCCGGGCATTGCCCAGGGCCTCAATCTGCCGGTCCAGGTTCACCACCTGATGCATCTTCACGCTGAGGCTGTGGTCCCCACCGGTGAAACCGGCGGTTTTCCCCGCCAGGCTCCCGCTTACCTCCTGCTGCCGCCGCACCTGGGCGATGAGCGCCTTCTTTTCCTGCTGCTGTTGGATGAGCCGCCGGGTATCCTCCGCCACCAGGCGGTCCAAGCGGAACAGCTCCTGGGAAATGCTCAGGCCGGTCATCCGGTACTGCCACATCTGCCGCTCCACCTCGCCGTAGGCAAAGCCCCGGCTGGTGCCCAAGGCCAGGCATTCCACCGCCCGGCGGACAGTTTCCCTGTCCCGCCGCTCCGCCGCATGCTCCAGCAGAGTCATGCAGGCCATAATCTCCTGGGCCAATGGGCCTTCCGGCGGGCGCCGCCAAGGGGTGCAATAATCCCGGGCCACCTGGGCAAACCGGGCAGCCTGATCCGGCGAGTCCCGGAACAGATCCAGGGGCAGCTGAATCTGGCGCATTTTCTTGGCCAGCAAATCGTCGGCCAGGATGGGGGGCTGCTCCTCAATCAAGGGATCGGCAATGACCCCCAGCAAACTGCCCTGGGGCTTCTCCCGGCGCAGCGCCTCAATCCACTGCTGAACCCCCCGCCAGGTGGCCACGGCAGTCAATTCTTTCACCAACGGGGCAAACTGCCGGGTTTCATTGGCCGGCAAAATGGGGCCGGTTTTTGCCCGGAGGCCGGGGCTGCAGTACCAGGCATAGAGGAAATCCCCCAAATCCTGAATTTCCCCGGCGCTCCCCCCCTGCCGCTCCACCAGGCAGACATACCGGGCCAGCCGCTGCATCTGCTCCCGGGAAAAGGCGTTGAGGAAGACGCACCGGGGCCCCATAGCCTTGGCCAGCTGCCGGTAAAACATGCCGTTGCCCTGCTCCTGGAGCAGCATCCGAAGCTCCGGACACAGGCCGCCCCCAAAAACTCCCGCCGGGTCCGTCAAATAAGGCAGGCTGCCCCCGGCATTCACCGGCGCCGCCAAAATCAAAATATTTCCGTTTTGGGCCAGCTGACGCTGGCCGGCCCGGCTAAAGGCCTCCAACCGGCTCTCCCCCGCCTGGCCCATCACCTCACAAAAGGTGTCCAGCTGGAACACCAGGGCCAGGTTCTGCCCCTTTTTCAACAGGGCGGTGAGCTGCTCCACCAGGGCGGCAGGTTGGCCCGCCGGTTGGCTCCGCTCCCCGGCGTCACTCCGCCCGGCCCAGGGGAATTTCCGGGGCCGCTTGGCGTAAATTTCCCGGGAGGCCGGGTCCAGCATGGTCAGCCGGTAGTCCCCGTCCAATCCGTCCAGGAAGAAGACGCCCCGGTAACCGGCCCGCTTCAAGGTGCAGTACAGGTAGCCGGTGAGCTCCAGGCGCACCAGGCTGGGGAGAATATACCGGTCCTGCCGGTTGGCAAAGACAAAGTGGACGAACCCGTCCGTGCTGTGAAATTCCCCCATGTTCCCCACCCCCTGACGGTTAACTACGCTTTTCTTCTACCATAATACAATATTCCCCGTAAAAATACAACCGGTTTTTCGGCAAAATGCCGGTTATTCTCCCTGGGCCGGGCCAATATTCCGCCAGGTCAGGACTTGATCCCGTTGGCTGAATTCACCGGCAACCAGCATTGTCCCGTCGGCCCGCAACCCCAGAGAATAGGTATCCCCGGCGGAAATGGCCACCACATCCTGCCAACTGCTCACTGCACATTGGCCTTTTCTGTTATCGCCAGTGGCAACCACCGTCCCATCTGACCGCAGGCCCAGGGAATGCCACTCGCCTGCGGAAACGGCCACGACCTCCCGCCAGCCGCTCACCGCACACTGGTTCGACCAACCTTTGCCAGCGGCAGCCACCGTACCGTCCCCCCGCAGGCCCAAGGAATGATGACTGCCTGCAGAAATGGCCACAATCTCCCGCCAACTGCTCACTGCACACTGGTTCGACTCATTTTTGCCAGCAGCAGCCACTGTCCCATCCTCCCGCAGGCCCAGGGAATGCCATTTACCTGCAGAAATGGCCACAATCTCCCGCCAGCTGTTTACCTTGCATTGGGCTTCTCTGTTATCGCCAGTGGCAACCACCGTACCGTCTTTCCGCAAGCCCAGAGAATGCCATCCGCCTGTGGAAATGGCCACAATCTCCCGCCAGTCATTTACCTGACATTGATTATCCGAACGATAGCCAATGGCAACCACCATCCCATCCGCCTGCAGGCCCAGAGAATGCCATTTGCCTGCGGAAACGGCCACAATCCCCCGCCAGCCGTTTACCTTGCATTGGTCCAGCTCATGATCGCCGGCGGCAACCACCGTACCGTCTTTCCGCAAGCCCAAAGCGTGATTACTTCCTGCGGAAATGGCCACCGCCTGGGCCTGGCGGGCACGGATCAGCTGGATCAGAGGCGGCTTTTCTTGGCTGGAAGCCGGGGGTTCAACCGCAGAGCCGAACCGCACCTTCAAGGCCGCCTTTTGGGCAGGCATACTGCCAGGCCGGCCAATGTTCCGCAAGCTGGACACCCGGCACTGGCCGTCCAGGTTCATCCCGGTGGCCAGCATGGTGCCCCCGGCCTGGAGGGCCACCGTGTGCCACTGGCCGGCAGCCACCGCCACCACATCTGTCCAGTCCTGCACGTTGCACTGTCCGGCGTTGTTCTCCCCGATGGCCAGCACCGTGCCGTCCGCCTTCAGCCCGACGGTATACCTGGCCCCGGCGGTCACCGCCACAATCTCCCGCCAGCCGGACACCTCCAGCTGGTTCCACGCGTTGTCCCCGGCGGCAATCACGGTGCCGTCTGCCCGCAGGCCCACGGTATGGGCGCCACCGGCAGCCACCGCCACAATCTCCCGCCAATCCGACAGCTGGCAGGCCGAGGGCACCGTCCCACCGGCGGCCACCACGGTGCCGTCCCCCTTCAGCCCCACCAAATGCCAGTTCCCGGCGGCAATGGCGGCAATGTCCCGCCACTTGGCGGTTTCCTTGGCCACGCTTTTGTCCCCGGCGGTGACCACCGTGCCATCGGCCTTCAGGCAGGCGCTGCTCTGCAGCCCGGCGGCAATGGCCACCACGCCGGTCAGTCCCGCCACTTTACACTGGCCGTAGGCATTGTCCCCGGTGGCCAGCACCGTGCCATCGGCCTGGAGGCCCAGGGAGTGCCACTTCCCCGCCGCCACGGCCACCACATTTTTCCAGCTCTCCACATCCCGGCGGCCGCTGCGGGCGTCCCCCGCCGCTACCACGGTACCATCGGCAGAAATGGCCAGGGTATGGGCGCCACCGGCGGCAATCTGCCCGGCGGTGCGCTGGCGGGACCGGATCAGCTCCGCCAAGGTAGGCTCCGGCGGTGCGCCGGCCAGACCGATATCTTTCCACCCGGATACATTGCACTGGCCCTGGCGGCCGTCGCCCACCGCCAGCACCGTGCCATCCCGGCGCAGGCCCACAGTATGTAGTACCCCGGCGGATACCGCAATCACGTCCTGCCAATCCCGAACGCTGCGGCTCTCCCCGGTGTCATAGCCCACGGCATACACCCGGCCGTCCCGGCGCAGGCCGATGGTACAGGAGGCGCCGGCAGAAATGGCCACCAAATCCCGCCATTTCTCCACATCGCACCGGCCGCCAATGCTGTAGCCCACCGCCACCGCCGTGCCGTCCGCCGTCAAGCCCACCGTGTGGAGCATACCCACGGACACTGCCACAATATTCCGCCAGCCGGAAACATTGCACTGGCCGCTGGTATTGTCCCCCACGGCCACCACGGTACCGTCCCGGCAAACCGCCGCCGTATGCCGGGCGCCGGCAGCCACGGCAACCACATCCCGCCATTCCGACACCCGGCACTGGCCGTACTCATTCCGTCCGGTTGCCAGAACCCGGCCATCAGCCCGGAGGCCCACGCTGTGGTAATGCCCGGCGGCAATCTGGACAATGTTTTCCCAGGTTTGCACGTTGCACTGTCCGTCGGCATTGTCCCCGGCAGACAGCACCTTCCCCCCGGCCTGCAGACCCAGGGTGTGGTTGTATCCGGCGGACACCGACTGGATATTTTCCCACCGTTCCACCTGGCACTGGCCGTATTTGTTCCATCCAATTGCCACTACCCTACCGTTCCGGCGCAAGCCCACGGTATGGCTACCCCCGGCGGCCAGGCAGGCAGGCCCGCTGGCCTGCCAATCCGGGGCGTCCGGCTCCGGCGGCGCCGGCTGAGCCTCCGGCATTGGCGACGGGGACGCCGCCGGGCGTTGCTCAGGCGCTTTGACCGGTGTGAGCAAGCCGGTCAAGGCCTGGCGGAATTGGGCCGGGGTGGGATACCGGTCCTCCGGCGCATGGGCGCAAGCCCGGCAAATCACCGCCCAAAGCTCGCCATCTCCGGTCTTGGGGAGCGGCAAGGGCTGCCCGTCCATCCGCCAACCCAGGGCCTGCCGCTCCTGTTCCCGGCTCACCGGCTGAGGAATGTCCGGCAAAAACGGTCCCCGGCAGTGATTCAGGAGCCAGTACATGGTCAAGCCCAAGCTGTACACATCCGCCGTCTCATCCGGCTCCGCCCCCTTCGCCACCTCCGGCGGCAGGAAGCCGGCATCCTGCCCACCGGCGGGGATGGCCTGCCAAATCCCTGGCCAGCTCAGGAAAAACAAGCCGCTGGGATGCCGGCAGATACATGACGGCGACACCCGGTTGACCAGGCACCCGGCCCGGTGGAGGCATTCCAGCGCCCGGCAGATATCCACACCCAATGCAATGATCTGTTTCGGCGGCAAACTAAACGCTGCCAAGAAACGGCCTACCTGTTCTGCCGCCAGAGTTGGGTCAGGGGACAGCCGCAGCACCTCCCACCGGCTGAATTTCCGGCGGCAAAATTCCGGCAACGTTTCCAAACGGGCTGTGTGCAGCCAGAGCTGCCAGCCCCCATCCTGGGGCAAAAAATCCCAACCGGCGTAGCCCAGCACCCGGCTCTCGCCCCCCAGGGCGCTGATCCGGTGCAGCTTTTCCGCCAGGGCCGACGTGCGCTGGGCCAGGGCTTCCACCGTCTCCCCCTGACCCGGAGTCAGGGCAATCACCCGCAGCAGGCCCTTGCGCAGATGTCCAAATCCGTCCTGCCGCCGGATTTCCCAAACCGGGCCGTTCTGGTCCAAGGTCCCGCCCAGGGTCCAGCCGGGCAAAATTCCGTTCATCTCCCCAATCATCAACATCACACCTCTCCGTCTATCGCAAAGGCTAAAACTCCCCTGCCGCAAACATGACCGCAGACAGGGCGCACAGTGGCGCGGTTT
Organism: Candidatus Faecousia faecigallinarum; assembly: GCA_018712145.1. Taxonomy (GTDB): domain Bacteria; phylum Bacillota; class Clostridia; order Oscillospirales; family Oscillospiraceae; genus Faecousia; species Faecousia faecigallinarum. The sequence continues at coordinate 14,518 of DVHJ01000038.1, forward strand.
CGCAGCGCAGAATCCTGGCCCCCAGGGAGCAAATGTGCAGCCCGGCCTGCTGGGCCTGCTCCACTTCCTCCGGGGTCAAGCCCCCCTCCGGGCCGGTCATCAAGCTCACCGTGGTATAGCTGCCATGGAGAGTAGCAGACAGGGTTCTGGCCCGTTCGTTTTCGTAAAACAGCACCGGTACATCCGCTTCCGCCGCCGCTTGGAGGGCTGCGGCATAGCTGGGCAGCACCGAAACCCGGGGAATTCTGCCCCGGCCGGACTGCTCCGCCGCCGCCGCGGCAATCCGCTGCCAGCGCTCCAGCTTCTTCTCCAGGGAACGGGCATCCGGCCTGGACACACACCGCTGGGATGGGAAGGCCAAAATCTCTGCCGCCCCCAATTCCGTGGCTTTCTGGATCACATGCTCCAGCTTGTCCCCTTTGGGATAGGCCATAAAGATCCGCACCTGCACCCTGGCCTCGCTCCGGCTGGCCAACCGGTCATGAATGACCAGGCTGATTTGTCCGGGGCTCATGTCGCTGACCGTACAGCGGCACTCCGTCCCCATGCCGTCGCAAACCGTTACCTCGTCGCCGGCCTTTAGGCGAAGGACTTTGCCGTGGGCGGCATTTTCCCCGGTCAGCACCAAAAAACTCCCGGCCAACTCCGCCTCCGGCACAAAAAATCGAACCATACCGTTTCCCTCCACACGTTTTGTTTATTGTAGCAAATTCCAGAAAAATTGGCAAGACTTTATCCTGTAGACTGAAAAAATGCCAGTTTTTCCCGTTGAAAAAAATTTCAGGAAAGGGCAACTTTGCATCTTGACAGAATCGAATTTCTTCCATATAATAGACAAGCTATCGGGGTGTGGCGAAGCTTGGTATCGCGCTTGGTTCGGGTCCAAGAGGCCGCGGGTTCGAATCCCGCCACTCCGACCACATCGGAGCAAGTTTTTCGCTTGCTCCGATTTTTTCTTGATTTTCGGTTGAAGAATTGACCATTTTGCGGTGCCGTCTTTGCGGAAAATGATGGGGCTGTCTCACCAACGCGGAGAGACTGCCCCAAAGATACAGCGCCCGGCTCTGAAAAAGAGCCGGGCGCTGGCGTATGGGGAAAAGCATTGTCCATTTGCCGCCGGATTCAGCCGGTGGACTCAGGTTCCTCCGGCGGGATTTCCGTATTATCAGATGGCTCCTTTGGCGCACTCTCGCCGGTGAGGTTAATCAGACAGTAGTGGCTGCCTGCTCCTGCCAGTGAGTAGATGTTCACCACAATACACAAATCCCCGCCCGGGTCAATATATGGCACTGCCTGACGAATATTTTCTTCCGAAAGTGTATGATTTAGCATTTCCATATATTCTTTATGTATCTCTGCCGGCAATTGCGGCTCCTTGTATTCCGCCCGGTATTTCGCCGCCAACTCTGCCCGGGCCAAGGCGTAAAACCCATCCTGTGTCAAGCCAAACTGTTGCAGCAACGCTTCATCTGAAATCTTTTCCCCGGTTTTGGCTGATACGTTATATGCCCTATAGGTTGTATGGTCAGCATGCGCATCAGATATGCTGACCATTATGGAAATCACATCGTCCTTTTCCGTCCAGCAATATGCCACCCCGCTTATGGAAGGATAGGTGGCATTGTCATAGACACCTGGTTTTAACACGTTTTCATATAGTTCGTCA
>DVHJ01000039.1 GCA_018712145.1 Candidatus Faecousia faecigallinarum
GCCGCACCAGTGTGCGCACTGGTTCGCAATGACAGACTTGGCAGGTGTGTGCGCACCCGGGGGCAGCTGCAATGTACCACCTTTCTGCCGGGGGACGCGGATTGCCGCACCAGTGTGCGCACTGGTTCGCAATGACAGACTTGGCAGGTGTGTGCGCACCCGGGGGCAGCTGCAATGTACCACCTTTCTGCCGGGGGACGCGGATTGCCACAGGTGTGACCACTGGCTTGCAATGACACCTCCCCCTTGTCATTGCGAGGAGCGAAGCGACGTGGCAATCCGCATTCTCTGCGGCAGGGCGCAACAGAAAGCAGTACTTTGGGCGAATTCGTCAGGCGTAACGAATTTGCCACAACAGCAGCCAGCTTGTCAAGTATCTCTGCGGGGACGCGGATTGCCACACCAGTGTGCGCACTGGTTCGCAATGACATGCAGAAGACGGCAAGGTATCTGCGGTTGCAAGGGGGTTTGGTGCGAGAGGTATGCGGAAGGTGGGAGCGCGAGGGAATGCTCTCCCCCTGTTATTGCAGGGAGCGGAGCGGTGCGGCAAGCCGCATCCCCTGCGGCGGGGCGCGGTGGAGAGAGGGACAAATCCCGACCAATGTCCAAGAGAATGGGCGCAGAAACACTTGCCACAGTGGCCGCCGCCGTGGTATGCTTAAAGGCAATCGCCGGCAGCGCCTTCTGCCCGGCGGCGCTTTCCATCCGGGCGCCTACTTTTCACCAGGAGGATCAGCGGAATGCTGCAAATTAACCGCATTTGCAAACAATACACCGCCGGACATCTGGTGCAGAAAGCACTGGACGGCGTGAGTCTGGCTTTCCGGGACAGCGAATTTGTGGCCATCCTCGGGCCCAGCGGTTCGGGAAAGACCACCCTGTTAAACATGATCGGCGGGCTGGACCGCTATGACAGCGGCGATTTGATCATCAACGGAATTTCCACCAAAAAATACAAAGACCGGGATTGGGACGCTTACCGGAACCACTCCATCGGCTTTGTTTTCCAGAGCTATAATTTGATTCCCCACCAATCCATTCTCGCCAATGTGGAGCTGGCCCTCACCATCTCCGGCGAATCCAAGAAGGTCCGGCGGAAGCGGGCAAAAGCGGCCCTGGAGCAGGTTGGGCTGGAGGATCAGCTCCACAAGAAACCCAGCCAGCTCTCCGGCGGGCAGATGCAGCGGGTGGCCATTGCCCGGGCTTTGGTCAACAACCCGGACATTCTCCTGGCGGACGAACCCACCGGCGCCCTGGACAGCGAAACCAGCGTCCAGGTCATGGAGCTGCTAAAAGACGTGGCCAAACAGCGCCTGGTGATCATGGTGACCCACAATCCGGAACTGGCCAACGCCTATGCCTCCCGGATTGTCAACCTGCGGGACGGAAAAATTCAATCCGATTCCCATCCCTTTACCCCGCCCCCGGAACAGCCGGCAGCCAAACCCATGGGCAAAGCGTCCATGTCCTTCCTCACCGCCCTGTCCCTCAGCTTCCACAATTTGAAAACCAAAAAGGCCAGAACCCTGCTGACCTCCTTTGCCGGATCCATCGGCATCATTGGCATTGCCCTGATTCTGGCCATTTCCAACGGCGTAAACGCCTACATTCAGTCCATCGAAAAAGACACCCTGTCGGAATACCCCCTGAAAATTCAAAGCGCCGGATTCAACCTGGCCTCCCTAATGATGGGCGGTACAGACGATGCCGGCGAAACTGGTGAGGTAACGGTTACCCAAATGGTCGCCAGCCTGTTTTCCACGGTGGAGGAAAACGATCTGGCCTCCCTCAAAGCATACCTGGACAGCGAAGACAGCGGAATTTCCGCCTATGCCAGCGCAATTGAGTACACCTACAACATTACCCCCCAGATCTACCGCTTAGATGGCAGCGATGTCCGCCAGGTACACCCGGATCACTCCCTTTCCGCCCTGGGCCTTGGGTCTGAGCAGTCCGCCAACTCGCTGATGTCCAGCGCCATCAGCACCGACGTATTCTATGAAATGCCGGCCCACACGGAACTATTCCAGAATCAGTATACGGTGAAGGCCGGCCACTGGCCGGAAAATGCCAACGAATGCGTTGTGGTGCTCACTGCCGGCGGCTCCATCAGCGATTTTCTGCTGTACACCCTGGGCCTGCGGGACAGCCAAGAGCTGGACGATATGGTGGCCCAGTTTGCCGCCGGGGAATCGGTAGACACACCCACCGGCATTCGCGCCTATGCCTACGAAGACCTGTTGGGCATCACCTTTAAGGTGGTGCACCCTGGGGATTGTTATGTCTACGACAGCGCTTTGCAAACCTGGACCGATCAATCCGAGCAGCATTTGGCCAGTCTGGTTGCCAACGGGGAAGATTTGACCATTGTGGGCATCGTTCAGCCGGTGGAAGGGACGGTGGTCTCCGCCCTGAGTCCCGGCATTGCCTACCCTGCCGCCCTGACCCAGCATATCATCGAAACTGCCGCTTCCAGCGAAATTGTCCAGGCGCAGCTAAACAATCCCACCATCAACGTATTTACCGGAGAAGCCTTCGGCGAAGAGCGGGGAGAGTTTCCCCTGGACACCCTGTTTTCCGTGGACGAAGCGGCGTTGCAGTCCGCTTTCCAGGTAGACGGCAGCGCGCTATCGGTAGACCTGGGGGAAATGATCCGGCTGGACGGCGTAGATTTATCCGGCATGCTGGATCTGGGGGAGATAGCCGGGCCGGAGCTGTCCGGCCTGGACTTCAGCAGTATCCTGACCCAGGTGGATTTGACCATCTCCCCGGAAGCGCTGGGCGATCTGGTTTGCGGCCTGGCCGATGGGTTTGCGGCCTATGCAGAAAGCCACCCGGAGGCGGACTATTCCCGGCTGGGGGAGCATTTCCTGGCCTATTTGCAGTCGCCGGAGGCCCGGGACATCCTCTGCGCCGGGTTGGAGGAGATTCTGGCCGCCGCCGGGCCAATCCGCATTTCCGCCCAGGCGCTGGAAACCCTGGTGCTGGACATTGCCGCCGGTTTCCCGGAATTTGCCGCAGCAAACGGCTATACCGATCCGGAAAGATTCTCTGAATACTTTGCTTTGTACCTGCAAACCCCCCAGGCCCAGGAGAAGCTGGAAGCCAGCATCCAGAAACTGGGGGAAATTCAGGGGGAATTGACCATTTCCGCCCAGCAGCTGCAAGCCCTGACCCAGGACATTCTCCAGGGGTACAGGGCCTACGCCGCAGCCAACACCTTGCCGGACCCGGCCAATCTGGGCCAGGTTTTCCTGGCCTATTTCCAGACGCCGGAGGCCCAGGAGCAGCTCATGACGGGTCTTGCCCAACTCATTGACCTGGAGGGGCTGCAAGCCCAGCTCACCGCCGCCATCGAGCGCCAATTGGGCGCCGCCATGGAAACCTATGGTTCCGCCATTTCTCAGGCCATCGGCCGGCAGATTTCCGCCGCCATGACCCAAGCCGCCGGGCAAATCTCCCGGCAAGTGGAAAGCGCCATGACCCAAGCCATGGCCCAGATGGGCAGCAATCTGGAAGGGGCCTTTACCATTGATCAGGAGTCGCTGTCCAACGCCATCACCTTCAACCTGAGCACCGATGAGTTGGCGGCCCTGCTGCTGTCCTTCACCTCCGCGGCGGATTCCGGATATGAAACCAACCTGACCGCCCTGGGGTATGCAGACTTGGACAGCCCCAACGCCATCTCCATCTATCCCAAAGATTTTGAAAGCAAAACCGGAATCCTGGACATTTTAGACGAGTATAACCGCCGGATGGAAGCGGAGGGTATGCCAGAGCGGTGTGTACGGTACACCGATATGGTGGGTACCCTCATGTCTTCCATTACGGAAATCGTGAATATCATCAGCTATGTGCTGGTGGCCTTTGTGGCCATTTCCCTGATTGTCTCCT
>DVHJ01000040.1 GCA_018712145.1 Candidatus Faecousia faecigallinarum
GCATAGCAAAGAGCAGTACTCAGGGCGAATTCCTAAGGCGTCACGAATTCGCCCAAAGTGGTACCAACTTGCCAGGCTCCTCTGCGGGGAGAACGGATTGCCACGCCTCGTCGCCCCAAAGTCCGCCATGCCCAGCTCCGGCCAAAGGCCAGAGCAGGGCAACGCTCCCTTGGGTCTCCTTTCCCCACAAAGCGTGCCGCTTTGCGGGGCCCCGTGGTTATGCCGGCCAAGGGCCGGAGCTGGGCAACGCTCCCTTGGGGCTCCCCTCCCCGCAAAAGGTACCCCTTTGCGGGGGCCCCGGCACTGGTTCGCAATGACATGCTGAAGGTGGTCACGCGTCTGCGGTTACAAGGCGGTTTGGCGCGAGGGGTGCGCAAAAATTTGCCACGTGGGTGCAAGGGCAAGGGGCAATTTTCATCCCCTGGGTGCAAAAAAAGTACCGGAGCAAAGCAAGCTTTGCTCCGGCGATGGCAGGGGATGAGGGATTCGAACCCCCGCAAACGGAGTCAGAGTCCGGTGTGCTACCGTTACACAAATCCCCTATTTTGATTTCGCCGCCCGGCGCCCGCCGGACAACGTATATTATTATACACACGGGCCAACGAATGTCAAGCACAAATTTTCCAAATCCGGCATTTTTTGTTGACCGTCTGGCGGGCAGCTGGTATAGTATCCCCGGAAAGGACGGTAATATTCCATGGAATATGCAAATATGGTGGCCGGGCGGTTTTTGTCCCGGCCAAACCGGTTCATTGCCCAGGTGGATATCCAGGGGCAGACCCAGATTTGCCACGTGAAAAACACCGGCCGGTGCCGGGAGCTGCTCATCCCCGGGGCCAGGGTATGGTGCCAAGCCGCGGCTAACCCCAACCGGAAAACCCAATTCGACCTGATCGCCGTGGAAAAAGGCGGCCGGATCATCAACATGGACGCTCAAGCCCCCAACCAGGCGGCAGCCCAATGGCTATCCGCCGGGGGCCTGGGCCGGCTGGAGGACCTCCAGCCGGAGGTCACCCTGGGAGACTCCCGGTTTGACTTCTCCTTCCAAAAAGGAGGCAGGCGCTGCTACCTGGAGGTCAAAGGGGTCACTCTGGAGGAAAACGGGGTGGCCAAGTTCCCCGACGCCCCCACCAGCCGGGGGACAAAGCATCTCAAGGGCCTGACCCAGGCGGCAGCCCAGGGCTACGGAGCCTATGTGCTGTTTGTGATTCAGCTGCAGCCGGTGGCCTACTTCACCCCCAATGACGGCACCGATCCGGCCTTTGGCCAGGCCCTCCGGGCAGCCAAGGCCGCCGGGGTAGCGCTGCTGGCCATGGACTGCCAGGTCACCCCCTGGTCCATGGCCATCGGCCAGCCGGTGGAGGTTCGGCTGTAGCCCCTACAAAATCCCCTTCAGCTCCCCCAAAGCGTGAATTTCCCAGTCAATCTTCACATCCTCGGTCACCGGCTGGAAGTGGGGGTTAAACCAGCAGGTCTTCAGGCCCGCGTTGTTCCCGCCCCGGATATCGGAGGTCAGGCTGTCGCCGATGATAATCCCCCGGTCCGGGGAAAACCCGGGGATCCGGGCAAAGCACCGCTGGAAAAAGACGGCGCCGGGCTTGTCCGCCCCCATTTCCTGGGAAATGAAAATATCGGAGAAGTACCGGCGGATGCCGGAGCTGTCCAGCCGGGCGGCCTGGACCCGGGCGGTGCCGTTGCTGGCCAGGTACAGCCGGTATTTGGGGGCCAGGTATTCCAGCAGCTCCACTGCCCCGGGGATAAAATAGTGGCCCATGGACAGGTAATCTTCGTACAGGGTTTTGCAGGCCACCGGGTCTGCCTTCAGCCCCGTCTCGGCAAAAAGGCAGGCAAACCGCTGCACCAGCACCTGCTCCCGGGTCAGCTCCCCCCGCTCCAGCATCTGCCAGTGGCGCTTGTTCACCTGGCTGTAGCGGGCGATCAGGGCCGGCTTTGGCTCCACCCCCACCCCCCGGAAAGCTTTGGCCACGGCAATGGCCTCCGCCTGGTGAAAGTCCAAAATGGTGTCGTCCAAGTCCAGAAACACAAATTCCATCATCCATCCTCCTGCTCCGCCAGGGCGTTGGCAATCCGGGCAAATGCGGCAATGTCCAGGGTCTCCCCCCGGGCTGCCGGACTGACGCCGCAGGCGGTGAGCAGCCGGCTCAGGTTCTCCTTGCCCAGCCGGGGGAATCCGGCGGACAGGGCGTTTTGCAGCTGCTTGCGCCGCTGGCCAAAGGCCGCCCGGACCACCCGGAAAAACAGAGCCTCATCCGCCACCGGACAGGGCGGCCCGCTGCGCACCGAAAGCTGCACCACCGCGGAGGTGACCTTGGGCCGGGGCAGGAAGCAGTCCGGAGGCACGTCAAACAGGAGCTTGGGCTGGGCATAATACTGGCAGAACAGGGAGAAGGCCCCGTATGCCTGGGTGCCGGGCCGGGCAGCCATCCGCTGGGCCACCTCTTTTTGCACCATCACCGTGACCGCGGAAAAGCACCCGGCCTCCAGCAGGGCGGTGACCACCGGGGTCGTGATATAGTAGGGCAGGTTGGCGCAGGCCATGGGCCGCAGCCCGGCAAACCGGTCCCGGACCAGGCCGGGGATGTCCACCTGCAAAATATCCTGCCAGAGGACCTCCACGTTGGCAAATTCCCCCAAAGTCTCCCCCAGCACCGGCGCCAGGGTCCGGTCCACCTCCACCGCCGCCACCTTGGCGGCCTGGCCGGCCAGCTCCCGGGTCAGGGGGCCGATGCCCGGGCCGATCTCCAGGACGCCGCAGTCCGGCCCCACCCCGGACTGGCGGACAATTTCCCGGGGCACCCAGGGGGCCACCAGGAAGTTCTGCCCCCTGGCCTTGGAGAAATGGAAGCCGTGGCGCGCCAGCAGCTGCCGGACCTCCTGTACATTACACAAATCCATGACAATAAACCCGCCTTTCCCCTGTATCATACCAGAGGAAAGGCGGGTTTGCAACGCTTATTCTAGAATGTATACCGTACAGGCCCGGCGGCCGAATTCCCAGCACTCGTCCACCGTGTCAAAATACAGGTCAATCTTGTTGCCCTTGATGCCGCCGCCGCAGTCCTCCGCAGTGGCATAGCCGTAGATATACGCGCCGTCATCCGAGACGATGTACATCCTGGTGCCGTAGGGGATCACCGTGGGGTCCACGGCAATGGCCCCGTACCGGGCCACAGTGCCGGTGGCGGTGATGCCCTGGTAGCCCTCGCAGCTGTAGGCGGTAGCCTCCACGCTGAGCTTCTTCACATAGGTGATCACCTCGCCGGAGGCGGTGGTGAAGGTGTTGCCGGAAGCTGCCGGCTCCTCTTTGGGCTCCTCCTTGGGTGCTTCCTCAGGTTCTTCCTTGGGCGCTTCCGCCTGCTGTTCCGCCGGGGCTGTCGCTTGTGCCGGCTCCTCTTCTACATAGGCCCGGCCGGCGCCGGTCTGGGTTTTGTTGCTCCGGTCAATGCCCTGGGCGATGACTGCCGTCACCGGCGACCGCACCATCACCTCACTGGTCACCGTGCGGGAAACCTCCTGCCCATCGGCGTAGGACACCAAAGCGGTGCACAGTACGCTTCCGGCCTTCCCCGGCACCACCACCCGTTCCTCGCCGGGGGCCAAGGTGCTGTCGGTGCAGTAGATGGTCTCAAAGGGCTCGGCCCTGGTGTACTCCACCACCTTTTCCGCCAGGCGGACCACGTCAATGACCATGCCGTCATGGGTCTGGGCGTCCAGGGGCTGGCTAATGCGCAAATCCTGATCCTGGGGCAGAGCGAGCTGGGCCAAGATCTGGGACACGGTAGCGCCGTATGTAGCAATTTCCGTGGCTTCGCCGTTCCAGTTCACCGTTACCAGCTGAAGCCGGTTGACGGTAATCTCCGCAACGCCCCCGTCGGACTGGGCAGTATAGGTGTCCTCCGCCCCCAGTTCCAGCCCGGCTTCGGTGAGCACCGCAGCGGGGTCGGTGGTATAGGTGGTGTGCACCACCACCCGGTCGCCATCGGTGATCACATAAGTGGTCTGGGCCAGGGCCGCCTGGGACAGGAGTCCAGCCGTGGTGGCCAAGGTCAATACAACGGCGCCCAGCCGGAGCAGCAGGGTCTTTCGCCGGGAGAGAGTTCGCTGAATCTTGTGCATCGGATTACCTCCTTTTGCTGTTCGGCCCCGGAACTGTTTCCGGGGGTTTCAATTCCGTTACTTTTGTAACCATATTGAAACTGTTTTGATATTATAACTATTTTGGCGCGAATGTCAAGAGAAAACTTCAAAAATACCGAAAATGACAATTTTTTGTTTCGTTATTGGTAACCGCGCCGCCCTAGATATCTGGGGGAAATTTGCAAAACACACACAAGATGTGGCGAAAAAATGACAATCCGGTTGACATAAGAAACAATTTGTAATTTTTTGTCCCCTCTCACGCTCGGTAGAAAGCGGAGAGAAGTGGTGCTGCAGGCCGTGCCCCCGGCAGCACCGGTACATCGGCAGTACGCCGGCAGAGCTCCGGCAGTACCCCGGTACCGTGCAAACACCCCGCAAATTTCAACCAGCCATTGCAGCC
>DVHJ01000041.1 GCA_018712145.1 Candidatus Faecousia faecigallinarum
AGGAGTGCCTTCATCTCAGTAGCATTGGCAACCGGGGCTGCTGTGTAAATCTGATCACAAAGCGCCTTTTCCGGTGTGGCAATGCGGTAATAGTAATCTCCCTCCTGTATGACCTTTAATCCCAGCGGGAATGCCTCGCTGGGGACATCCCGGTAGGTAAAGGTTCCAAAGGGGGTCACATAGCGCTTCTTTTTCTTCTTATCAAAGGATGCGCAGGTGACGGTATACACCGCCTCCGGGATCATGCCATAAATGCCGAGGGCAAATTCAAAGGAAATATAGGACGGTCCATAAATACTCCCCGCCAGCAGATGTCCAGGGGTGCTTCGATCCGTTTCGTAAAGCCCCTTAACAACGGGGTAGATTTCACCCTTATCAACCATCCGGGAGAGCTTGGACCTTGGGCTGCCATATGCCCGGAGTTCTTCCAAGAGCATATCTGTCGTTTTTATCATATTCTCACCTCACAGTTTCATTATATGCAATTATGTGGTGGAAATCAAGCGTTTTTTAATTCCCTTCACACTTGTCTTTCTGCATTCCTTTCAGAAGATCGCTGTGTTTCCATGTAATTTCCAAGTCGCGGTCTGGGTATACATCAACTCGCGAAACCGCCTCATACATAAACGACTTCAACTCATCATCAGATAGAATAATCTGCTGTAGCATACCCTTAATATGCTCTTGGCGGTTTTCCTCCTCGGCAGCGGCCTCTGTCAACCGATTCTCTTCCTGTTGCAATTCCTCCAAGCGGAGCTTTAGAGTTTTCAAACGAACTGTCATAGCCTCCTTTTGCCTCATGAATTCTTCTCTGCTGAGGCTACCTCCTCTATAGGCTTCATAAAGGTGCAAATTTCTGCTGTTTATGCTCTCAATTTCACCCGAAATTTCCCCTTGCTGTATTCGGCAATCAAGAAGCGAGTCGGGGCGTGCACAGGCTGTGAGAGCCTCCAACTCGTCTTGTAAGAGCCGGAGCTGGACACGGTACGCCTAGAGCAGAACAGTTTCAAGCTCTGTCTTGCTCCAGAAGATGGAAGCACAGGCTGCTTTTGATTTATAGAGCTGAGTCTGACAGGAAAAGTATTCATCCAGGCCAAAGGTTTTTCTTAACCGCCGACCGCAACAGCCGCAGTAATAGAAACGATCCTTGCAATCGGTCTTCTTACGGCCTTGATAGTGAACCTTCCGAATCATTTCATTTGCCTTCTGGAAGTCGTCCTTAGAAACAAGGGGTTCGTGACAGCCCTCCACAATGACCCAATCCTCTTTTTTGTATCGCTTTTGGGTCTTGGCTCTAATTTTTTCGTTCCCACATTTGAATCTTACCATGGCACCTGTGTATTTATAGTCCTGGATAATTCTCAGAACCGCCTGATGACTCCACATGACATCATTTTTCACATTTGGGTTTTCCCATTTTTTCTTTACCAGAGGTGTTAAAATCCCACAGTCGTTGAGCATAGCCGCGATCTCTGTGGACTTTTTCCCTTTGGTGGCCAATCGGAAAATCATCTTAACAACAGGCGCTGTTTCCGGGTCGGGTACCATTTGGTGCTTTTGTGTAGGATGCCGCATATATCCGTATGGGCAATGGGATACAAATTTTCCTTTTCGCATTTGAATGTGCCTGGAAGACTTGATCTTTTCAGAGAGGTCTTGGCTGTATTGCTGCGCCACCAGATTTCGAAAAGCCACATCAATGCCGGCGGTGCTTCCAATATGCCGACTGCTGTCATAGTGGTCATTGATGGCAATAAAGCGAACGCCAAGGAGAGGAAAGATGTGCTCCAGATAGTCGCCGACCTCCAGATAGCTACGCCCAAACCGGGAGAGATCATTGCGCCAAACGTCCTTGCACTCGCTGACACGCTCCCGTCTTCAGCATGTCATTGCGAACCAGTGGGCACACCTGTGGCAATCCGTTCTCCCCGCAGAGAAACTTGGCAACCTGGCACTACTTTGGGCGAATTCATGACGCCTTACGAATTCGCCCAAAGTACTGCTCTTTGCTATGCCCCACCGCAGGAGAAGCGGATTGCCACGTCGCTTTGCTCCTCGCAATGACATGCAGAAACCTGCCGCCTGTCCGCATGAACAACTACGTGCTGCCATGGCAAATTTGTTACGCTTTCCGTATTCGCCTTAGGCACTGCTCTCTGCTACGCCCCACCGCAGGAGAAGCGGATTGCCGCGTCGCTTTGCTCCGCGCAATGACATGCTAAAGGCGGGAGCGCGAGTGCGGTTGCAAGGGCGTAGGAACAGGCAAAAGGTGAAAACATGACTGCATTTGCACGGGCACAGTCATATGGCAGGGTTCTCTCCCTTACACGCCGGCAAAATAAACGAGGCTGCCTCAGATTGAGGCAACCTCGTTTATTTCAGAACCCCCACTTCGGCCGTGCGCACCCGATTATAACCTGCACGTATGGGCAGGTGGGTCGCCGCTCTCAACGTGTTCGCTGCTTCCAACGTCCACCGGTCGTCATCGCGCCGGCGGGAGGCCTGCAATCCCACGGAGAAGTCCTGCGTCCCGAAGAAAAGATGTGGGTCTAAACGGGCACGTCACGCACCAAGCAGGGAAACTTTATTCTTCGTCCTCGTAAAGCTGATCCATCATCAGCTGATAGACCGCCTCCAACTCCGCATTGTCGGTAATGGCGCTGAGGATCGGCTCGCCATCTTCCTCATCCGAGCGCAAGAGGCTGACTTCCAATTCCTCATCCTCCTGCTCGGCGGCGGGAACCACAGCCAGGTAAGTTTTCCCCTGGTATTCCAGCTCTGCCAAAACCTCCAGCTCGTACTCCACCCCGTCTTCGTCGGTGATGGTGATAAAGTCAGAACCATATTCGTCCGTCATGGTCATTCCTCCGGCCCCCAGGGGGGATTTTTACATGAACAATAGTAACTGTTTTTCCCCGGAAAATCAAGAGGAATTTTATGAACAATAATCCTCCAACGCTTTGGTCAGGGGAATTTCGTCCGGCAGGCATATTCCCTTTTCCAGGGCCTGCCGGTCCACCTCCGGCAGCATAGACGCCGGCATATCCGTGACCAGCCAGGGCTGTGGGTCCTCATCCCGCCACACGGCTACGTACCCCCGGCTGATCCCCAGAATATATCCCGCCGCAAACACCATGGCTATCCACCGCTTCATTGCACATCACCTCGGCAACAGCTTTCCCCCGGGAAGGGGCAAATATGTTGCCATGTTCTGGAATCAGCTTATGGCGCTAATGGGGCAGATATGACCGGTCAGCGCAGGCCCTCGATGGAATCCACCGGCAGGGACAGCACAATCGTCTCCGCCTTGGACTGCATACCGGCTTTTTCGGCAATGGTCTGCATAATCGGAATCTTGTACTCGGCTCTGGCCAGAATGGCCACCACCTCCTTCTCCTGCTGCATCTGGATGCCCAGAAAGCTGCTCTGCTCCTGGCTACCCAGCATCCGGGCGTGGAGGAGGGTGCCGCCAGTGGCGCCAGCCAGGCGGGCGGCATCCACCACGTCGTCGCTGTAGCCCCGGTTGGTCAGGGCCAGAATCAGTTCAAAATTCACTTGCTCCAAAGGGGTATCGCTCCTCTCCAAGTTTTTTCCTTCCATGCTCCGGCACAGGCTGCGGACCGCCAGAGCGTTGATGCCGGACAGCGGCACGGTAAACAAGATGCCCTGGCCGGGTTGGGTCATATACAGCCGGTCCCGCAGTTCCCGGCGAAGGTGATGAATCAATGGAACCGGCACTAAACTGAGGGTCATGGTACGGCTGACCTCGCCAATGCCCAGCACCTGGAGCACCTCGCTGGCAGCGGTGCCGGTGGCGGGACAGGCCAGGGTATACAGCGCCCCGTTCTGGGCGCAGATTTTACTCACCCGCTCCTCAACGCCACGATTGACGAAGGTGCACAGCAGCGTAATGCGGCTAACCATTGGCGCTCACCTCCCGGTTGAGATATTGGCTGACGTCGTAGACCAGGATCTCGTCCAGGCCCTCTTCAGCAGCCTGGGCACGGCGCCGGAGTTTCCGTTGGTAGCTCAGGCCCATGAGCTGGATAATGATCAGGGGAGTCATGGCCACCAGGGCCACCACGCCGAAGGCGTCCAGCATCACGTTGCCCCCCATGGCCTCGCAGGCGCCCATGGCAAAGGGCAGCAGGAACGTAGCGGTCATAGGGCCGCTGGCGACGCCGCCGGAGTCAAAGGCAATGCCGGTAAACATGGGCGGCACCACAAAGCTCAGGCCAAAGGCCAAAGCATAGCCCGGAATGATGATGGCATACAGGGGAATACTCCACAGAATCCTGGCCATGGCCAGGGCCAAAGATACCGCCATGCCGATGGACAGGGCCCGGCCGATGACTTGCTTGTTCACCGCGCCGCTGGTGACCGTCTCCACCTGGGCGCACAGTACATGCACCGCCGGCTCGGCATTGACGATGAACCAGCCCAGCAAGGCACCCAGGAGAATCAGGGTCCAGCTGTAGCTGGAGCCGCCCAGGAGTGTACCCAACTCCCGGCCGGCAGGCAAAAAACCCACATTCACGCCGGTGAGAAATACCACCAGGCCCACAAACGTATAGATCAGACCAACGCCGATCTGGGCCAGACGTTTGGCCTTAAACGACCGGGTAACCAGCTGAAAAATCAGGAACAAGGCCACCATAGGCGTCAGGGCGATGAGCACCTCTTTGCCGTAATGGGGCAAGGCATGGAGGAAAGCAGCAGCCACGTCCCGGCCATCGCTCACCGCCGCCACGGCGCTCACCTCGTATTGGGCATCCGTATCCCGGTACACCAGGCCCAGCACCAGCACCGCCAAAATCGGCCCTACGCTGGCCAGGGAGACCGTACCGAAGCTGTCCGAATCCTCCTTATCCCCCCGGACGGCGGACAGGCCCAAGCCCAGGGCCATGATAAACGGCACGGTAATCGGGCCGGTGGTGACGCCGCCAGAGTCGAAGGCCACCGCCAACATGTTCCTAGGAATGAAAAAGCTGAGGCCGAACACCACAATGTAGGACACCAGCAGCACCGCCCGCAGGGGGACCTTGAACAAGGTTCGTAGGAAGGAGAACACCATGAACAGGCCAACGCCCAGGGCCACCGTCCAAATCAGCACCATATTGGGAATACCGGGCACCTGGGAAGCCAGCACCGTCAGGTCCGGCTCCGCCACCGTGACCAGCACGCCCATGACCAGGAAGGCTCCGGCCACCAGAACGGTTTTCCGGGAGGCGCCCAGCTTCCGGCCCAGGGCTTCGCCCATGGGCATCATGGCCATGTCCGCCCCCAGGGTGAACAGGCCCATGCCCACCACCAGCAGCACCGTGCCCGCCAGGAATAATAGGCACGTCTCCAAAGACAAGGGGGTCACCGACATACCCAGCAGCAGAATAATCACCGATACGGGAAGCACGCTGGACAGCGCTTCCAAAATCTTGTCTTTCAGTTGTTTGTTAATCGATAAGCACTCCTTTCCATCCATCACAAGAGAAGCCGTTTCCCCGCGCCTGAATTGACCGGGGAACTGGCAGGGATCGGGGGCCGCCACGCCGGTGCGCCTGCCGGCGGAGGGCGGTTATTTCTTCATCATGATATCAAAAAATCTGTACCAGCTTTGTGAACAAATAGTAAATTCTCATTAAATTGACCACTTTTCTTGTTGCCTTTGCCAAATTGTTCCGGTATACTAGACAATCCGGGGCCCCGGGCCCGATGAGGAGGTACGCCATGGACTACACCCAGTTTGCCCTGTTCAGCGATTTGGATGGGACGTTATTTGGCCCAAACCGCCAAGTCTCTCCGGAGAACTTGGCTGCCCTGGCCCAATTCCGGGCCGGCGGCGGCTTATTCGGGGTTTCCACCGGCCGCAGCCCGGTGAATCTCCGGGACATGCTCCCCCCAGGGATCACCAACACCTGGTCTGTGGTGCTCAACGGGGCCATGGCCTACGACTTTGCCACCGGCCAGGCCGCCCTCACCCAGGCTCTTGCCCCCATGGACAGCTTCGTCCGGTGGGTGCTGGCGGCCTACCCGGCGGTCAATGTGCTATTATGTACCCAAAACCGGATGTTCCTCCTGTCGGACCCCGGCCGGGCGGATCCGGATTTCCTGGCCTCCCACCAGCCCTGTGTCCTGGGCTGGCCCCCGGCTGGGGAAGCCTGGCTGAAGCTGCTGCTGTCCGGCCCGCCCCAGGCATTGGCAGCCATTGCCGCCCGGGCCGTGCCGGCGGACTGGGTATACTCCAGCCCCACCTACCTGGAATTTCTGCCTCAGGGGGTGAATAAGGGCCGGTGCCTGTCCGCCTTGGGCCAGCTGCCCGCCCTGAAGGGCCGGACCATCGTCGCCGTGGGGGACTGGAGCAACGACCTGGCCCTGCTGGCGGCGGCGGATATCCCGGCGGCGGTGGCCAACGCCCTGCCGGAGGTGCAGGCCATGGCCAAACTCCACCTGCCGGACTGCAGCCAGCACGCCATCGCCTGGCTCATCGGCCGGGTGCTGCCCAACCTACCGCCGGAATAACACCGGCCGAAGCGGGCGGATTGTTGCCTACATTTCTGCAGTGTCTGATATTTCTTCTATACAAGGTTCTGCCCATGCATCTCCTTCTATATGCTCTCTGCTAATTTTATAATATCTATTATTATTATACATATCTTTGCATTGAATTTTTATAAAAACTCTGTAATTATTTTTTCTATATTAATATTTAATATATAAATTGTAGCATCAAAATAATCATCAGTAAACGGTATTCTATCTAGATATGTACTTT
>DVHJ01000042.1 GCA_018712145.1 Candidatus Faecousia faecigallinarum
AGTAGTGCCTAAGGCAAATCCGCAGCCACCTACGAATTCGCCCAAACGGCAGGCAACTTGTCAAGTATTTCCGCGGGGAAGCGGATTGCCACGTCGCGAGGCAGCCGCCCCGCTCCTCGCAATGACATGCAGAAGACAGAGGCGCTTCTGCGGTTGCAAGAAGGTGGTAAGCAATGACATGCAGAAGGCAGAATTGTAAATCCTGCAAGGCTGCTGTAAACGAAAAAATGCCGGGATTGACAAATCTGCTTCCGCCCGGTATAATGCAGATTACATGGCTGAGGTTGCAAAACCGCATGAGTACCGCTGGCCAAACCGGCTGGCAGGCCGGAGGCGGGAAGGGGCGTTTTGCCGAAGCTTCCGGTGCGCTGTCACGCCCGGCGGCTGGGCCGGTGCAAAACATGTACCGGACTGTCATCTCGATGGAGATGGAGCGCATCCATGGCATAATCATGCTGTGCCTGTACGTTCGCCTGTGGAATGTGCAGGATTTTTTTGCGGAAATTAGGAGATGCTTATGCGGAAAGTACCCTTTATTACCCTGGAAAAAGCCAAGGAAATTGCCCAGGAAATTCCCACCCCCTACCACATCTACGATGAAGCCGGGATCCGAAAAAATGCCCGGGCATTAAAAGCGGCATTTGCCTGGAATCCAGGCTTTAAGGAATACTTTGCCGTCAAAGCCACCCCCAATCCCTACATTCTCCAGATTCTTCGTCAGGAAGGATGCGGATGTGACTGCGCCACCTACACAGAGCTACTCCTAGCCGAGGCTGTGGGCTGCACCGGGAAAGACATTATGTTCTCCTCCAACGTCACACCGGAGCTGGACATGGGCAAAGCCTGGGACCTGGGTGCATACATTAATCTGGATGACGTTACCCCCGTGGACTTTTTGGTGCGCAACTGCGGGGTGCCGGAAAGTGTCTGCTGCCGGTACAATCCCGGGGGTAGTTTCAGTTTAGGCAATACCATCATGGACATGCCCCGAGACGCCAAATTCGGCATGACGGAAGACCAAATGGCTGGCGCATTTCTCCACCTGGCGCAACTGGGCACCAAGCATTTTGGAATTCATGCTTTGTTGGCCAGCAACGCCAACGGCAATGCATACTATCCGGAATTGGCGGCCCAGCTGTTTCGCCTTGCCGTCCGCCTGAAGCAATCCACCGGCGTACATATTGCATTCATCAATCTGTCCGGCGGCGTCGGGGTGGACTACCGGCCTGAACAACCCCAGTGCGACATTGCCGCCATTGGGGAAGCCGTGCGGCAACATTACCAAGCCATTTTGGTCCCTGCAGGTATGGGGGACGTGGCCATCTATACCGAGTTGGGGCGGTTTATGCTGGCGCCCTTTGGCCACCTGATCTCCACCGTTCTGCACCAAAAGCACATTTATAAAGAATATGTGGGGTTGGACGCCTGCGCCGCCAATCTGATGCGGCCAGCCCTATATGGGGCATACCATCACATCACGGTTCTGGGCAAAGAGGATGCCCTATTGGATCACGTGTACGATGTGGTAGGCGGATTGTGCGAAAATAACGACAAGTTTGCCATCGATCGCTCTTTGCCGATGGTGGAAATCGGTGACATGGTAGCCATCCACGATACCGGCGCCCATGGCTTCTCCATGGGATACAACTACAATGGCAAGCTACGCAGCGCGGAGGTGCTGTTGCACCCCGACGGCAGCTTTACCAAGATCCGCAGGGCCGAAACGCCTGAAGACTACTTTGCTACCCTGGATTTTTCCCCATTCCATTTTACCCGGTAACCACAAGTCAAGCCGCAACCCCGGAAATATGCTTGACGGCAGCTGCTGCTTGGGCAAGCTTGTAGACAGCCGCAAATTTGCCGGGAGGATTTGTTACGTGCCACCCCAAGAGAACGGATTGCCACACCAGTCTGCTGACTGGTTCGCAATGACATTTGAAAACTTGCCTCGTATCCGCAAAACAAGGGGCGCCGGTGGACAGGGCTTGCGGCATACTCGCCCTGCTGTCACCTGCGCCCAATGACGTCCCAAAACCTGGCCTGCCTACGGGGCCTCCGTCAGCGGACCAGGGTAAACTCCGCCACACACGGACGGCTATTGTCAAACGGGCGGTCAATGGCACTGCCCAGATAGTCCTTGCCAAAGATATCCGTCAGCATTCCCCGGATTCCAAATTCCGGCAAGCGGCCAAGCAGTTTCCCATCCTGATACAGGTAGGCTACCTGCACCGGCGAAGCATAGCTGCCGCCGGCAGTCACATCCCCGCCGCTGGTCATCATATAGAGGGCGGGCCTACCGTCCAGGATTTCCGCCAGGGTTTTTCCGGTGTGGGCCACAGACAGTGGCGGCATCGTCAGCCCGGGCACATCGTCATATTCCCCTTCCCCACTGGCCGTGTTTTCCACACCGTAGGTCCATGCGCATTTCTTGTCGGAAAATCCCCGGCGCAGTACGCCATGTTCAATCAGGGGCATCGTGTCTGCCGGCAGAGTGGCGCCTTCTCCGTCAAAAAACGGTTCCAGCTCATTGTCCGCCGAGCGGTCCACTTGCAGGGTAAATGCCGGGGAAAACAGCTGCTGCCCCACTTTCCCTGACAACGGGGAGGCATTTCTGGCCAGCTTCTGGCCGGAAAGACCCTGCTCCCACGCCCGCTGAAACTCGTAGGGGCTAAACAAGGCCGCCATCTTCTCCTGCTCCGGCATGGCAATGGGGTGTAAATGGGCCTCCAGGATCTGCCGCGCCTCCGCCAGAAATTGCTCTGGGGAAAACGTCCGGTAAACGCCGCTCAGACCGGTGTCAAAAATGTTGGCGGAATCCAAGCTGCGCACCAGCAGGCTAATCTCTATCACTGCATCCCGGTACAGATAATCCAACCCGGCATCGTTTTTCAGGCGCACCTCTCGCTCCACCCAATTCAGTTTATTGCTGAACTGGAACTGGGGAAAATCCTGACGCAGGGTGGCCAGCAACCCTTCTGCTTGGGCTAGGAACTGATCCGCCGTCATTTCGCCCCCCAGGCGGCAATGCCGCTGCCCGTTGGTGCCCGGTCCCCATGGACAGGGCAGCTTCCTGGCCAGGTTTTCCTGTGCTTGGTTCCAGGTTTCCCCTTTTGGTTCACCTAGGTTACCGGCGATCCCGAAAAATCCATGATCATAAACACGGCAGCCGGATTTGGTGATGTTTTTTGTCCGCAGGGCGTCAATTTGACTATCGGTGACATTCAAAGAAACCTCCTGCAATTTTGTCTGATACAGCTCTTTAATCATCTGCTTGCCCTCCTGTTATTGCACTTGAATGTTCCGAACGCGAACGTAAGGGCCGCCGAATGCCACCCGCAAGGGCCATTGCTCCATTTTTCCGCAGCCGCCGGTAGACATACTGCAGATTTGCGCATCCTTGGACAGGCCGTCAATTTCGTGGAGCGTGCGCATCACATTACCGGTAATCACCGATACCCGCACCGGCTCGGCCAGCTTCCCGTCGCGAATCATATAGGCCCGGGACGGGGCAATGGTAAAGGTAGACATACCGGAGCCATGCCGGAAGTCGGCAATATACACGCCCAACGCAACCGGCGCCAAGAGAGATTGGAAACTCTCTTTCCCGCCAGCAATATAGGTGGAGGTCATGCGGACAATGGGTTCAAAGGCAAAGTTGATCGCCCGGGCATTTCCGGTCACGCCTTCATCCAACGCAGCAGCGGTAGAGGCACTGTGAAGCCGTCCGGTAAGCACACCGTTGTGGATCAGGTACGTCGACTTTGCCTTTGTCCCCTCGTCATCATAGGGAACGTAACCGGAGCCCTCCGGTATGCCGGTGTCTACAATGTTGAGCATATCGGACCCTACTTTTGTACCCAGCGCCCATTCTTTTTTCATGGTTTCCGAACCGATCATAAAATCCGACTCACTTTTGTGGCCGAAACTTTCGTGGGCAAAAACGCCTGCCACATTGGGCGCCAGCACGCAAGTGTAGACGCCGGGCTCCACCGGCACGGCACGCCTGGCATAGTCTAAAATTTCTGCAATCTCCCGGGCAAGTTCCTTTTGCTGGCCCTCCAGACTGTCCAGATCCGGCTGATACGTATGTACCTGATCCGGCTGGGGCGCATCGCCAGCCATGACCGTAAAGGACAGAGCCACGCTGGCCCGCTGATAATCAAACTGCAAATCTGCGCCCAGGCTGGAATAGAACCACTTTTCCGTATGGGTATCCATATAGCATGCCTTCCAGTCGGTAATCTCCGGTATCTGTTGCACCAGGGGCACATAGCTTTGCAACATGGCCATCTTTTTCTCATTGGTTTCCTGCCGTACGTCCCGCTGGGTAAACCGCAGGCAGCAATCCCGGTTCACCTCAAACCGCTTTACCACCGGATCGCGCAGAATCTCCGGGTTCGGCTCTGCCAAACGGGCCAGCCCATCCAATGCTTCCTGTACATGGTCCAGGTCAGTCGTGGCACTGTAATACCAGCGCTTGCCATCCCAGATCCGAAGAAATGCGCCGGTTTCCCGGGTTGTTTTGTTCTGACGCAGATCGCCGTTCTCCACGGTGATCGCCGTCTGATAAACGTCCTCTATGCGGATATCCGCGTAGAGATGCTTAGGGAATTGATACACGTCAATCGCCTCCAATCAGTTGGTGATTTGATTATAGCAGCTTGCCCATAACGTGTCAATCAACCGGTAGTTGCATCCACTCTCCTGCTGGTTGTTCCCTGTGCAACACCCAAAATCCTGGGATTTATGAAAAATGTCCCAGACTAGGTGTTGCAAAACTGTGGCCATGTGTTATAATTAGCTAAGAAATATTCGCAAAAAATCAAAATTGCAGGAGGACAACAACATGACAGAATCCAAAGCCATCCCCCAGCGCAGTCAAATCGCCGAAAGCGACAAGTGGGCCATTGCGGATATTTACGCCACCGATGCGGCATGGTTTGCCGATTTGGAGCAAATGAAGACCGCAACCACAGAGCTGGCATCCTTTGCCGGTAAAATTTCGCAAGACGGAAATGCACTGCTGACCTACCTCACCAAGCTGGAGCAGCTTCATGTACTGGGGGACAGCCTGGGTAACTACTGCAGCCGTAAATCCGACGAGGATACCCGGGACGCGACTTATCAGGCTATGCAGGGCCAGTTTATGAGCAGCTACGTTGCCTTCTCCGCTGCTACCAGCTTCGAAACCCCGGAGATTCTCTCTATTTCCGATGAAGATCTGGATCGGTTTTACGCCGAAGCGCCGGGCCTAGAGCGGTATCGCCGGTACCTGTGGAACATTCGCCGGCGGAAAGCACACGTCCTCTCCCCCGCCGAAGAAAAGCTGCTGGCCGCTGCAGGAGAAATTGCCAATGCCCCAGAAAACATCTATAGTCTGTTTGCCGATGCGGATCTTACCTTTGCCGATGCGGTAGATAGCTCTGGGGAAAAGCACCCCTTAAGCCAAGGAACCTTCGTTGCATATGAAAGCAGCGATGACCGGGAACTGCGGAAGAGTGCTTTCCAAAATCTATACCGCGGTTTTGGCGCCTTTAAAAACACCATTGCCGCTGTTCTGTCCGCTCAAGTGAAGCAGCTGCAATTCTATTCGGATGCCAGAAAATATGACAACGCAATGGAAGCTTCCTTGGACGAAACCAATGTCCCCACTTCCGTATACCTGAATCTCATTGAGGCTGTCCACCAAAATATGGACAAAATGCACCGGTATGTCCGCCTGCGGAAAAAGCTCTTAAAGGTGGATGAACTTCACTTTTACGATATTTACGCTTCCCTGGTACCTGGCGTTGACCAGAAGATTCCCTTCGCTGAGGCAAAGCAAACGGTCTACGATGCCCTAGCCCCAATGGGAGAGCGCTACCGGAAAATCCTGGCAGAGGGATTCAATAACCGCTGGATTGACGTGTACCAAAACGAAGGCAAGCGGTCCGGCGCCTATTCCGCCGGCGCGAGAGTACATCCCTTTGTCCTGCTGAACTACACCGGCACCTTGGACAGCCAGTTCACCCTGGCTCACGAAATGGGGCATGCCATCCATTCCTACCTGTCCAACCGCACCCAAAATCCCATTGATTCCAACTATGTGATTTTTGTCGCCGAGGTGGCCTCCACCTGTAACGAGGCACTGCTGATGGAATACCTTTTGGGGAAAACCACCGACAAAAAGGAGCGGGCCTACCTGATTAACCATTTCCTGGAGCAGTTTAAGAGCACCCTCTACCGCCAGACCATGTTCGCGGAATTCGAACTGAACATCGGCCGCATGGCAAAAGAGGGCACAACTCTGACCGCCGATGTGCTGTGCGCCGAGTACCGCCGCCTGAACGAAATGTACTTCGGGCCGGACATGGTCATCGATGACGAAATCGCCCTGGAGTGGGCCAGAATTCCCCACTTCTACTACAATTACTATGTCTTCCAGTACGCCACCGGATACTCCGCAGCCATTGCCCTGTCCCGCCGCATTCTCAAAGAAGGCGAACCGGCAGTGCAGGACTATCTGGGCTTCCTGTCCGGCGGCTGCTCCAAGAGCCCCATTGATTTGCTCAAGGGCGCCGGCGTGGACATGACCTCCACAGAACCGGTGAATCAGGCCCTGCAGCTGTTTGGCGAGCTGCTGGATGAAATGGAACAGCTGATGCAGGACTAAAAACGTATGGCAGAAATCTACCTCCCCACCCTGCACGCATTTGTGATGGACAACATTTTTACCGGTTCCCTTGGGCTGCTTCGGTTTCGCGTTGCGCCTACCATCGTTATGGAAAGTCAGAAGGAAGTGAATCTGGCGGAGAGCTCTATGACTGCCGAGTATTGGCATGGCCCATATTGTTACGAAAAAAGCACCATGGAAGGCAAGCGTACCTTCCCTCTCTCGGAAGCCGGGCTGGCAGACATGAAAGCTTGGCTGGAGGCCCAGGTATAGCATCCATATTCCACAAAAGGTCAATGGCGGACATGCAAACGTGCATGTCCGCCATTGGTTTATAGATCGTCAGCATCTTGTACAGGAACCTCTCCAGTATTCTCCGGTACACCGGTCCAACTGCCCAAGGGGTCCGTTGGGCT
>DVHJ01000043.1 GCA_018712145.1 Candidatus Faecousia faecigallinarum
AATGGACAATAGCCTTCCACCTATGCCGTGTATTGCCGTATCTGTAATATACTGCAAGATAAATGCTAGGGATACCCCTATGCCAGCCCACGCAAGGTTAGAGCTCAAAAACAGAAAAAGCTCTTTTCGGCATTTTTTCATATATTTTCCCATAATTTGCACGCCTTCTCATTTTGATATTAATGAACTGTGACAATGGTACAGATGGGCAGCCTTTGGTCAGTGATCTCTTGTAAAATTATAGCACACGGCCAACAAAAGCGCTATGGAAAAAACGCCATGTGCTTAGAATTTGTGGGTGCCCAAGTTGTAACGGCGGGAGATTGCCATTTGCCGGAAATCTTTGGTTGAAAAACTGGCGCGTTCAGGGTAAGATAGAGCCATGGAAGGAAGGAAACCCATGAACAAACTGGTCATTGGCATATTTGCCCACGTGGACGCCGGGAAGACCACCTTGTCCGAAGGGATATTGTACTGCGCCGGTCAGCTGCGCCGCCTGGGCCGGGTGGACCGGGGCGACGCTTTTCTGGATACCCACAGCCTGGAGCGGGCCAGGGGCATTACCATTTTTTCCCAGCAGGCCCGGTTTACCTTGGGGGATATCCAGGTAACCCTGGTGGATACCCCAGGTCACGTGGATTTTTCCGCCGCCGCCGAGCGCACCATGCCGGTCCTTGACTATGGCCTGCTGGTGATCAGCGGCACGGACGGGGTGCAGGCCCACACCCGAACCCTGTGGAATTTGCTCCGGCGCTACCGTGTACCTACGGTGGTGTTTGTCAATAAGATGGATTTGCCTGGCCCCGGGCAGGCGGCGCTGATGGGGGAGCTTCAGGCCCAGCTGTCTGCCGGGTGCGTGAATTTCTCCCAGCCGGCGGAAAAAATCCGGGAGGAAGCGGCCCTGTGCAGCGAAGAAGTACTGGACGCCTATGTGGAAACCGGGACGCTGCCGGATAATACCTTGGCCCGGCTGACGGCGGAAGGGAAGCTGATCCCTTGCTTTTTTGGCGCCGCCCTCAGCCTCACCGGGGTGCCGGAGCTGCTGGCCGGGCTGCAAACTCTGCTGATTCCTCCCCAGTATCCGGGGGAGTTTGCCGCCCGGGTGTTTCAGATTGCCCCCCAGCGGATGGCCCATGTGAAAATCACCGGGGGCAGCCTGAAGGTGCGCACCCCCCTGACCTACCTTGCCCAGGATGGACAGCCGGTGACGGAAAAGATCAAGGAAATTCGTCTGTACGATGGCGCAAAATTTACCCAGGCCGAAGAAGTGGAGGCAGGCCAGGTGTGCACCCTGGTGGGCCTCACCCAGCTCCGGGCCGGCCAGGGCCTGGGGGCGGAGCCAGCGGGAATGGCCCCGGCCCTGGAGCCGGTGATGACCTTCCGCCTGACCCCAGGGGAGGATCCTGCCCTGGCCCTGCCCAAGCTCCGTGAGCTGGAGCGGGAGGATCCTCAGCTGCACATCGTCTGGGATGCCCGGCTGGGGGAGATCCATGCCCGGCTCATGGGCCAGGTGCAGATTGAGGTGCTCCAGGCCCTGGCCATGGAGCGGTACGGCATGACCCTGGAGGTGGATCAGGGCAGGGTGCTGTATAAGGAGACCATTGCCGCCCCGGTGGAAGGGGTGGGCCATTACGAGCCCCTGCGCCATTATGCCGAGGTGCACCTACTGATGGAACCCCTGCCCCGGAGCAGCGGTCTGGAATTTGCCAGCCGGTGCCCGGAGGACTGCTTGGACCGGGCCTGGCAGCGGCTGATTCTCACCCACCTGGGGGAGAAAACCCACCTGGGGGTGGCCACCGGTTCCCCGATTACCGATATGCGCATCACCCTGGTCTCCGGACGGGGCCATCTGAAGCACACCGAGGGGGGCGACTTCCGCCAGGCTACCTACCGGGCGGTGCGCCAGGGCCTGATGCAGGCCCAGACGGTTATTCTGGAACCCTACTACGCCTTCCGCCTGGCGGTACCCCCGGCCAATGCCGGCCGGGCCATGGCGGATATGCAGCTGGTGGGCCAGGATGTGGAGCAGAGCCAGGCGGGGGAGATGACCGTCCTTACCGGCACCGCGCCGGTGGCCAGTTTGTCCGGCTACGCCGCCCAAGTGGCGGCCTACACCCGGGGGGAAGGAGTGTTGAGCCTCCGTCCGGCGGGCTATGCCCCCTGCCGGGACCCGGCGGCGGTGATTGCCGCCGCAGCCTATGATCCGGAGGCGGATTTGGACAATACCCCGGACTCGGTGTTCTGTGCCCATGGGGCTGGGTTTACCGTCAAGTGGCGGGACGTGCCCCGGTATATGCACCTGGAGCCGGTGCTCCGGACAAAAGCGCCTCCGATTCCTCCGCCGCCCCAGCTGGTAGCCGATCTGGAACGGATTATGGAGCGGGAGTTTGGCCCCATCAAGCGGCCGGCGTATGCTATGCCCCGGGTCACGGCGGAGGCTCTACCCAAGGATCCGGCTCCGGCCCGGAAGGAATATTTGATTATTGACGGGTACAACGTGCTGTTTGCCTGGCCGGAGCTGAGCCAGCTGGCAAAAGAGGATCTGGAGGCGGCCCGAAACCGGCTGCTGGATATCCTCAGCAATTACAGTGCGTTTGTCCGCCGGGAGGTGATTGTGGTGTTCGACGGCTACCGGGTGAAGGGCAGCCGGGGCGGGAGGCAGTGGCATCACCAGCTGCCGGTGGTGTTCACCCGGGAGAACGAGACGGCGGACGCCTATATTGAGGCCCTGGTTAGGGCCATTGGCCAAAACAGCCGGGTGTGGGTGGCCACCTCGGACAGTCTGGTGCAGCTGTCTGCTTTCCGTTCCGGGGTGCTGCGGCTGCCGGCCCAGGCTCTCCAGGGGGAGGTCAATCAGGCCCGGCAGGACATGGCGGACTGGCTAAAGCGGGCGGATACCCAGGAAAAACGAAAAGAACAGGAGGAGCGAAAAGCCCAATGGAGCAAAATTTTTCAACGGCTGAACTTGCCGGAAAGTTGAATGCCAAGCCGGAGGTTGGTCTGATTCTGGGCAGCGGTCTGGGGGATTTGGCCAACCGCCTGGCCCAGCCGGTGACGGTTCCCTACTGCCAGGTGCCGGGGATGCCCCTGAGCACCGCCCCCGGCCACGCCGGGCAGTTTGTGGCCGGTTACCTGGCGGGGAAGTATGTATTGTGTATGCAGGGCCGGCTTCACGCCTATGAGGGCTATTCCATGGGGGAAATCGCCTATCCCATCCGGCTGATGAAACTGCTGGGAATTAACCGCCTGGTGATCACCAACGCCTGCGGGGCGGTGAACCGGGAATTTGCCCCTGGGGATATTTGTATCATTACCGACCACATCAATTTCCTGGGGGGTAACCCCCTTACTGGCCCAAATTTGGCGGCGTTTGGCCCCCGGTTCTGCGATATGTCTCAGGCCTATACCCCGGCCTTGCGGGAAGCAGCTCTTGCCGCTGGGGAGCGGTTGGGGGTGCCCCTGCGCCAGGGGGTGTACCTGGGCTATGCCGGCCCCAGCTATGAGACGCCGGCGGAGATCCGGGCCTTCCGGGTGCTGGGGGCGGACTTGGTGGGCATGAGTACCGTGCCGGAGGTGATTGCCGCCCACCACTGCGGCATGGAGGTGCTGGCCTTGGGGCTGGTGACCAATATGGCTGCCGGGGTGACCCAGGAAAAACTCTCAGAGGCGGAAGTCATTCGCACCGCCGCCCAAAAGGCCCAAGTGCTCCAGGCTCTGGTGACGGAAATCCTGGCCAACGGATAAATGCCAATTGCCCCGCCGCATTTTGGCGGGGCAATTGGCATTTTTGGGCAGAAGTCACAGCCTGTGCCCAGGGCGATGGAAGTGTGTAAACCTGCATGGATGCCATTGCATGGCTGCTGCCGTGCGGTGTGGCAATCTGCAGCTCCTGCGGTAGCGCGTAACGGTAAGCAGTACTTCCGGCAAATGGGCAGCGCTTTACAGATTGGCCTCAAGTGCAGCAACTGGTCAGGCATTTCTGCGGGGAGCAGATTGCCACATCGTTGTCACAAAGTCCCCCCTTAGGGCGCCTCTATCCCCTAAGGGTTTCCTTTGCGGGGGTCTCTGTTTTGCCCCTGGTAATCATGATATACGGAAGATGGTAGTGTACCAACAAAAGCCTCTGCAGGAGAGAAACCCCGCAGAGGCTTAATGGGGAAAATGGTCAGGACGGTTTATTTTGCCGGCTTGTAGCTGTCCTTTAGGCTCACTGCCCGGTTGAACACCAGGTGGCCTGGCGCAGAGTCCCGTACATCGGCGCAGAAATAGCCCTGGCGCAGGAATTGGAACCGGTCGGCAGGTTTGGTGTGGGCTAAGGCGGCCTCCACCTTGCAGCCCTGGCGAATTTCCAGGGAGTGGGGGTTTAGGCAGGCCAGGAAGTCCTTCCCCGCAGCATCCGGATCCGGATCGTCAAACAGGTTTTCATACAGGCGAACCTCGGCGTCGTAGCAGTTGGCGGCGTCCACCCAATGAATGGTGCTTTTGACCTTCCGGCCGTCGGCAGGGTCGCCTCCTCGGGAGTCCGGGTCGTAGGTACACAGCACTTCGGTGATCCGGCCGGTTTCATCCTTGATGCAGCCGGTGCACTTGACAACATAGGCCCCCTTCAGCCGCACCTCATTGCCCGGGAACAGCCGGAAGAACTTGCCCACCTTCTGCTCCATAAAGTCCTCCCGTTCAATCCACAGTGTCCGGGAGAAGGTAACCGGCCGGGTGCCGGAGGCAGGATCCACCGGATTGTTTTCCACTTGAAAAACTTCGGACTGCCCCTCTGGATAGTTGGTTACGGTGAGTTTTACCGGATTCAACACGGCCATCACCCGCTGGGCGTGGGCATTGAGATCCTCCCGGAGGCAGTGCTCCAGGAAGGCGTATTCCACGGTGTTAGGGGCCTTGGCTACCCCTACCCGCTCACAGAAGTTGCGGATGGAAGCCGGGGTGTAGCCCCGGCGGCGCAGGCCGCACAGGGTGGGCATTCTGGGGTCGTCCCAGCCGGAGACCCGGCCCTCTTCCACCAGCTGGCGGAGCTTCCGCTTGGACAGAACGGTGTGATCAATGCCCAGCCGGGCAAATTCGATCTGCCGGGGCCGGTGGGGGACGGAAACATGCTCCACCACCCAGTTATACAGGGGCCGGTGGTTTTCAAACTCCAAAGAGCAGAGGCTGTGGGTAATGCCCTCCAAAGCGTCCTGGATGGGGTGGGCAAAATCGTACATGGGGTAAATGCACCACTTGGTTCCCTGGCGGTGGTGCTCCACATGGCGGATGCGGTACAGCACCGGGTCGCGCATGTTGAAGTTGCCGGAGGCCAGATCAATTTTCGCCCGGAGGGTGTAGCGGTTATCCGGGAATTCTCCGGCCCGCATCCGGCGGAATAGATCCAGGGATTCGGCGATGGGCCGGTCACGGTAGGGACTGACGGCGGGGGTGGAAGGATCGCCCCGGTATTCCTTAAACTGCTCCGGGGTCAGCTCACATACATAAGCCAACCCTTTCTGAATCAGCTCTTCGGCATATTGATAAGTCTGCTCAAAATAATCCGAGCCGTAGAAGAACCGGCCGCCCCAGTCAAACCCAAGCCAATGGATATCCTCCTGAATGGCCTCTACATACTCGGTATCCTCTTTGGCTGGATTGGTGTCATCCATCCGCAGGTTGCAGATTCCTCCGAATTTTTCCGCTGTGCCAAAGTCGATGGTCAGCGCTTTACAGTGGCCAATGTGCAGATAGCCGTTGGGCTCCGGCGGAAACCGGGTGTGTACTGTCTGACCGGCATATTGTCCGCCCTCGGCGATATCCTCCTGGATAAATGCGTCGATGAAATTTCTGCTTTCCGTGATTTCGGCCATGTTGATCATCCTCTCCTGATAAATTCCGGCTTTAACGGAAGCATTATAATCCATTTTGCCCAAATTATCAACCGGCCATGCCGCCGGAATTCGGAAAAAAACCGGGTTTTGTGGTGTGGCATTTGACGAAAAACGCCGAAGAATGCGGCCCGAGCGCCGGTCAAGGGCGGCAGGGGCCGGGAAAAAGCTGCGTGTTTGCATGAAAAAGGCGGAAAACCGCATACCGAAAACGGCTGCGCAGCCCAACGCAGTAGGGCCTGCTGCAAACTGCTGTTGCAACAGGCCCAAAACTCAGGGATAGCGCCAAAACTGGAGTTAATTTTGCCGGAAAACTTCCAGCCCGGGAGCAATTTCCGTCAGTTTGCTCACTTGGTACAGGAGCTTTGCGGCGTCCAGCCGGGTCAGGTGCTCCTCCGGTGCGGATACCTCCACCCCACACCCGGCCATGGCGGCCACAGCGTCCTGTGCCCAGGCAGGTACCTCGGCATTGGTGGTGCTGCCTTTGGGCAGGATCAGCACATTTTGTAGCATGACGGCGGCTTCGGCGCCGGTGATGGGATCATTGGGCCGGAAAACCACTTGCCCGTTTTCCGTAGAGCCGGAGACGATCCCCAGACGCATGGCGGTGGCCAGGTAGGGCAGGAGCCAGGACTGGGCCTGTCCCTCGTCGGCGAAGCCGGAGGTAGACACCGTGGACTCCAGGGGGATCTCCAGGAGCTTCATCACCATAGCCAGGAAGTCGCCCCGGCTTACCGCCTCGTCCGGACCGAAACAGTCGGCCCCGGCCACTTGGGTGCCCGCAAACAAGCCGGTGTTTTTCATCCACAGAGCTTCAAATTGACCGGAGGTCACGTCCTGATAGGTCTGGCTGTCCAGAGGTTTGAGAATCTCGATGGATACGGTGGCCTCGTTGGACACGGCGCCGGCTTCATCTGTGGCGGTATAGGTGAAGCTGTCTTTGCCCACCTTGTTTTTCTTGGGGGTGTAGGTGAATGTGCCGTCCTCGGCAATGGTTACCTCACCCCGCTTTGGCGCTTTGACCACAGTAAAGGTCAGCGTACCCCCTTCCGGATCGGAGACGGTGAGGGTGCCGGTGTTTTCCAGATTTTTGTAGGTTTCAAACGTGGAATCCTCTGCCACCGGCGCTTTGTTTTCCTTTTTCCGAATGGAGATGGTCATGGTAGCTTCTTCCTCCACCCGGTTTTCGCAAATGGGCAGATAGGTGATCTGTACATCCTGATCCTGATTTGCGGCGGGATGGAAGGTCATGGTGCCAACCTGCTCCCGGGTCAGGATATCGCCGGGACGGATGATCCGGCTGCCCAGCTGAACCGTGCCGGACTGGGGAATACCGGTGATGCAGATCCCAGTGAGGGTATCCGATGAGCCGGTGGGAAAGTCCTCCGCCTGGAAGCAGTACACCGCGTCGCCGTCTACCTGGACGGCGGCTGCCCCGGGGAGGAAACCTGCCAGCAGCAGGGCGGCCAGTGCCAGAGCCAGGCACCGCCGGCCCTGTCTGAACATGGGTGAATTGGTCATGGAAAAACCTCCTATTTAACGTGTGCACAGGTATTGTTTGCGCATTCCGGAAAAAGTATACGGACTTTCCGAAAAAACCCAGCCCCGGCATATTTTAAGATTAAATTAATTATTTCCGCAAAAATCTGGAAAATTTCCGGCCAACATCGTGAGTTTGTTGACAAAATGCGGAAGTCTCCTTTATAATGATTCCGCCAAATTGGCGTAGGTGTACGGCGGCGCCGGCCGCCGGGAGAAAATGGTAGGAGGAATCCCATGGATTTATTTGACAAGTGTGAACGGCGGTCTCTGGCAGATGAGGCCAGAGATAAAGGCATATATCCCTACTTTCATGCACTGGAGTCACGGCAGGATACGGTAGTGCAGATGGAGGGAAAGCGGCGCATTATGCTGGGGTCCAACAATTATTTGGGGTTGACCACGGACCCGGCGGTGATGGAAGCCGGCCGGTTGGCCTTGGAGCGGTATGGCACCGGCTGCTCCGGCTCCCGGTTTTTAAATGGTACCTTGGAAATGCATCTGGAGCTGGAGGCGGAGCTGGCCGGCTTTTTGCACAAGGATCAAGCGGTGTGCTTCTCCACCGGTTTCCAAAGCAATTTGGGCATCATCAGCGCCCTGATCGGAACCCGGGATTACGTGATCTGCGACCGGGAAAATCATGCCAGCATTTATGACGGCTGTAAGCTGAGCTATGGTAAGATGCTGCGCTACCGCCACAGCGATATGGCGGATCTGGAGCGGAAGCTGGCCCAGGTTCCCCAGGGCAGCGGCTGCCTGATTGTTACCGACGGCGTGTTTTCCATGGGTGGAGACATTGCCAACTTGCCGGAGATTGTCCGCCTGGCCAGGGCCTACGGGGCCAGAGTGATGGTGGACGACGCCCATGGCTTGGGGGTTATCGGCCAGGGGGGCCGGGGCACCGCCAGCCACTTTGGCCTGGAAGACCAGGTGGATATCATCATGGGCACCTTTTCCAAATCCCTGGCCAGCCTGGGCGGTTTTATGGTAGCCAGCAGCCGGGTGGCGGATTATGTGCGCCACACCTCCCGCCCGTTTATCTTTTCCGCATCCATCCCGCCGGTGGCCTGCGCCGTCGCCCTGGAGGCGCTGCGCCAGCTGCGCAAGCGCCCGGAGCTGGTGGACCGGCTGGCCAGTTTGGCGGCCTACGCCAGAAACGGCCTGCAGGCCCGGGGACTGCCGGTTCGCCCCTCGACTACGCCCATTGTGCCCATTTATACGTATGACACCATTGCTACCCTGGTCAAAGCCAAGGCGCTGTATGAGGCTGGTGTTTATGTGAACCCGGTACTGCCGCCGGCCACGCCGGAGGGGGAGTGCCTGCTGCGCACCAGTTACATGGCCAGCCACACCGAGGCCCTGCTGGATGAGGCGATGGACATCATCGCCGCCGTTTTGCTGCCCAAGGCGTAAGCGCCATGGGCTGAATCGAATGTTGTCCATGGTGATGCTCCGGCGGAGTCACCATGGACAACTGGCGTTTTTGGGGGAATTCCCTGGGTATATTGCAATTTTCCGGCAGCTGGTGTACAATCGGCAATGCCGGACGGTTGCCCGGCGTTTGCATCATGTGGAAATTGCCTGGGAGGGCTGAATGTGAAGAACTATTTTGCAATGGACATGGACCGGCGGCAGGCGGACGGGGTATCTGCCCTGGGCCTGGCCCATTTGGGCGACGGCGTGTATGAGCTGCTGGTGCGGGCCTGGCTGTGCGGCCACGGGGGGAGTAAGGTAGGCAACCTCCACCGCCAGACGGTTTCCAATGTGTCCGCCCCGGCCCAGTCCAGGTTTGTGGAGCGGCTGGAGCCGCTGCTGACGCCGGAGGAATATGCGGTCTACCGCAGGGGGCGCAATACCCACCCCCACGGGATCCCAAAACACGCCACCCCACAGGAGTATGCCCGGGCCACCGGGCTGGAGTGCCTGTTTGGCCACCTGTACCTGCAAGGGAAAACCCAGCGGATCAACGAGCTGTTCGTCACGGTAATGGAGGAATTGTATGGCATTTGACGCAACCTTTTTGTCTGCCGTTTTGGATGAGATACGCCAGACAGCTACTAGCGCCAGAGTGGAGAAAATTCACCAGCCTGCCCGGGATACGGTGATTTTCCTGCTGCGGGGCAACGCCGGCCGGCAGCGGCTGGTGATTGTGGCCAATCCTACGGCCCCGCGATTGCACTTCACCAGCCAGAACTGGGAAAACCCGGACAGCCCGCCGATGTTTTGTATGCTGCTGCGGAAGCACCTGTCCGGCGGCCGGCTGGTGGCCATTGAACAGCCGCCCATGGAGCGGATGGTCCGCTTTGTCTTTTCCTGCACCGATGAAATGGGAGACCAGGCCCGCCGGGAGCTGGTGGTGGAGCTGATGGGCAGAACCACCAACCTCTACCTGCTGGATGGGGAGGGGAGAATCCTGGATTGCCTACGCCGGATCGGCCTGGACGACTCTACCCGCCGCCAGGCCCTGCCGGGACTCTATTATCAGCCACCAATGCCCCTGGACAAGGCAAATCCGGCGGAACTGCCGGATTTTCAGGCCTTTCTCCAGGCACCGGGGCCGGACCGGCTGGCAGACCGGCTGATGGATGGACTTGGAGGCCTGTCCCCTCTGGTCTGCCGGGAGATTGCTCTGGCAGTGCTGGGGGATACGGAGGGCCGGTTGGCCGGCGCAGATTTGCCGGAAACGGCAAAAAAACTGGGTGCCTATTTTGCTGCTTGTCTGGGGCCGGGGAAGTGGAAACCATATCTGGCGGAGGACGCCGCCGGTATGCCCAAAGCCTATGCCTTTGTGCCCATCCGGCAGTATGGCACCCCATGCCGCCAGATGGAATCCTTTGGCGAACTGCTGGACTGCTTTTACAGCCAGCGGGAGCGGCGGGATGTGATGCGCCAGAAGGCCCAGTCCGTCCGGCGCACGGTGGAAAACCTGCGGGACCGGATCCAGCGGAAAATGGCCCTGCAGGAGAAGGAGCTGGCCACGGCAAAAAACCGGGAGCGGCTGCGCCAGATGGGGGATATCGTCACCGCCAATCTCCACTGGATGAGAAAGGGCCAGCAGGTGCTCCATGCCCAGGACGTCTATGACCCGGAAATGGGCATGGTGGATATACCCCTGTCGCCGCTGCTTTCCCCCCAGCAAAACGCGGCGAAATACTATAAGGACTACGCAAAAGCCAAACATGCGGAGCAGGAATTGACCCATCAGCTGAGCCTGGGCCGGGAGGAGCTGACTTATCTGGAAAGCGTCCTGGAGGAGCTGGACCGGGCGGAGACAGACGGGGAGCTGGAGGAGATCAAGCAGGAGCTGGCCGCCGGGGGTTATGTCCGGGGGGAGACCGGGCGGCGGAAAATGCGCCAGGCGGCCACCAAGCCCATGCGCTTTTTGTCCGCCGACGGTACGCCCATTTATGTGGGACGGAATAACCGGCAGAACGATGAGCTCACCACCAAGCTGGCCAGGAAAAACGATCTGTGGCTCCACGTGCAGAAGCGCAGCGGCAGCCACGTTATTGTGCCTTGGACCGGGCAAGCGCCGTCAGATGATACCGTTACCCAGGCCGCCCAGCTGGCCGCCTGGTTTTCCCAGGCCAGGCAGGGGCAGAACGTGGCGGTGGACGTGACTCCGGTGCGCTACGTGAAAAAGCCCGGGGGCGCCAAACCGGGGATGGTGATCTATACCACCTACCGCACGGTGTATGTCACCCCGGATCCCAGCCTGCCGGAGCGGCTGAAAGCATAACGATTTGGGGCTGTCTCACTAATGCAGAGACAGCCCCGGCAATCCGCATCCCCGCAGAGAAAGCCAAAACATGAGCAGTATTTTGGGCGAATTCGTACCACTTACCATTTCGCCTGAAGTACTGCTATAATGTTATGCGCTTCTGCGGGGTTACGGATTGCCACGTCGCGTCGCTCCTCGCAATGACATGCAGAAATTTGCTGTGTGTCTGCGTGTGCAAGTACCTTTTCTAGCAGTACCCAAGAATCCCCCCTTGCACCGGCGCACATTTCCTCACTTTCAGCATATGGTTACGGGGCTACCTCTCTAATCCGGAGAGACGGCCCCGTTGGTTTATGTCTGTTTCTTGGAACCTGCTTCAGAGGGGCGCACCAGCCCCTGCACCCAGAGCAGATCCCCTTTGTTCAGCACCCCGGCCAGGGTTAGCAGCAGGAAGAAAATCCCCAGGAAGCAGCAGCTCAGGAAGAGGATTTCTCCCAGGCCTTCCCCCTGGGGCAGCAGGGAGCAGATGCACAGCCCCGCCGCCCAGGCGGCCAGCGCCCGGAGGCTCTGGCCGGTTTCCCCCCGGAAGCCGGTGACCCGGCTGAGCCGGCGGATGCTCAGGAAAAAGTTCAGCGCGTGGGTAAAGACAAAACTGATGTAATAGCCGGTCAAACCGTACCGGGGCAGCAGCACCCACAAAATCATCACATCCAAAAAGGAGGTCAGGGTGTTGTACCGGACGCAGGCCACCTGCTGCCCCATACCCTTAACCGTGGCGTCAGTTACCGCGTCAACGTAGAGCATGGGCACCAGCAGGGAAAACTGCCGCAGCAACTGCCCCACCCGTTGGCTGTCATATAGCAGCAGCCCCAGGGGATAGGCGGCGGTAAACAGTACCCCACCGGCGGCTAAGCCGTACAACAGCGCCACCCGCAGGCTCCGGGCGGTGAGGTAGCTGATCCGTTTTCGCCGCCCGGCGGCGGCGCAGCGGGACAGTTCCGGAATTAACAGCTCAGCCAGAGAGAACAGTATTGCCGCCGGGAACATGACGGTAGGGAACACCATGCCGCATACCTGGCCGTAGTCCGCCAGGGGCGACGATCCGGGGAACAGGGCCAGGCGCCGGGGGACAATCAGATTTTCCACCGTAGAGATGCCCATGCGCAAATCATCGGCCAGGGCCAAGGGAAGGGCCACCCGCAGCAGCCGGGGCAGAACCGGCCCGGCGGAGGCCTTCTGGGACAGCCGGTTTTTCTCCCGCCGCCGCAGAACCATCAGGCTGATCAAGGTGACCAGGGAGGCGGCGCTGCTGCCGGCCACCACGGCGCTGCAGGAGCGCCCGGGATCCCCCCGGGACCAGTTGGACAGGAGAATGACGGTGACGGCCATGGAAACGGCTTGCTCCGCAATTTCCACGCCAACCAGATCCCGTATTCTGCCGGCGGCGGTAAAGTAGCCGGACATGACGCCGCCCAAACACACCACCGGCAGAAATGCGGCGAAAATTTCCAGGGCCTGCTGTGTTCTGCCGTCGCCAATCCACCCGGCGGCCAGGCGGGGGGCGAAAGCGTAGACCGCCAAAGCCACCGTCCCGCTGAAGATAAAGCTGTAGACAAAACAAACCGACAGCACCCGGTCCACGCCGCCTTGCCGGCCCTTGCCGGTTTCTTCGGCGGTCAGGTACATGGCGGAAGTGCGGACGCCGGCCATGCCTGCGGTCATGGCCAGCGCGGAGACCGATAACGTAAGCTGCAGCAGGCCAATGCCGGCGGCGCCGATCAAGCCGGAGAGATACACTTGGAACCCCATGGATACCATCCGCAGAGCCAGGTTCGCCCCGGTGAGCATCAGGGCGCTGTAAAACATGTTCTTTGGCATGTCCTCACCTCCCCTGCATTCTATGCGGGGAGGTGGGCAAACTTTCAGGATTCCATCTGCCGGCCCAGGAAGCCGGCTACGGTCTGCACCAGCTTTTGGTCGCCGTCCGCCGGGGGCACGGCGCTTTCGTCCATCAGCAGCATCACGCAGCCCATGAGATCCCCTTGGGAAACAATGGGCGCGGCGGTGCCCAGGTAATATTTTTCTGAGCCCTCTACCACCGGGAGCTTTGCGCTGCCCGGACTGTACCGGTAGCTTTTCCGCTGCTCCATGATGTTTTCCAAATCGGCGGAGTTCCGCCGGTCCACCAGTTCCCGCCGGGGCGCGCCGGACAGGGCAATGATGGAGTCCCGGTCTGCCACAGCGGCGATGCTGCCGGTATTTTTTCCCATGGACTCGCAGATTTGCGCGGCGAAGTCTTGCAGATCCCCCATGGGGGAGTATTTCCGGAAAATGACGCCGCCGTCCTTTTCCGTGTAAATTTCCAAGGGATCGCCCTCCCGGATCCGCAGTGTACGGCGAATTTCTTTGGGAATAACCACGCGGCCCAAATCGTCAATGCGGCGGACAATGCCTGTAGCTTTCATATCATTTCTCCTTCTCCTCAGGACAAGCCTGCGTATTTCTCTGTCGAGGCTTATTATTTGTCGGACAAGAAGAAATATGTATGGGGGCCAAACTGTGGACTTATCCGGCGGTGAAAATAGGGTAGCATTGCAAATTTTCAAGATGCTGTGCTGGCCCTAGCGGAACAATAAAGTTAATTGCTCAACCTTTCAAAAACGGGGGAATATTCGCACTGCGTTGATTTTCCGCCCCTTGGAATTAACCGGAAAAATGGTGGATAAACTGGAGGAAAAACTGGGTAAAACGTATTCGTCCACAACCTAAACAGCATAAATCCAGGAAACAGCGGATGGAAAATTCTGCTTTTCTGATTTTTTGTTTACCTGGCGTTGGCGACTATGCTAGCCGTACCGCCGTATTTTCTCCTGCCTTTTGCCGGAGGGATTATGCGTATTGCGGTTTGCACATGCTGTTGTGCAATGTGTCTAAACTTGGAAACTGGAAAATTTTTGCTGAAATGCACTTGTCATATCGAGAAAAATGTGGTACAATCTGGCTATCGCATGGCGCTGGTATTATAGCCGTTCTTCACCTTGCTAGCAGCAAAAAACGACTAAGTTCGCCGGATATCTTCCGCAGGTTACCTGCGAGGATATATTTGGCCGGCATTGCCGGTACAACTTTGAAAAGGAGAAAGAGTATGAAGCAACATCTACCCAAAAAGCTGCTATCCCTGTTGCTGGTGGTTGCGCTTCTGGCTGGTTTCGCCGTTCCTGTCGGCGCAACCGGTGAGACAGGCGGCATTCGCTTTCAACAGACGGATAACAGCGCCGTTTCCGGTAGCCTTCTGACCGAGGCTGCTGAACCGGAGTCCAACGAACCGGACTACGAACCCACGGATATGGTTCGTGTGTCCATTTTCCTGGAAGATGCGTCTACCCTGGATGCTGGCTTCGCCACCCAGGACATTGCAGAGAATAATTCTGCGATGGCTTACCGGGCGGATCTGCAGGATGCGCAGGATCAGGTGACGGCCACCATCGAGCGCTCCCTGGGAGAGAAGCTGGATGTTGTCTGGAATCTGACCTTGGCAACCAACGCCATTTCTGCCAATGTGGCTTATGGCGATATCGCTGCCATCGAGAAGATTCCCGGCGTTAAGGAGGTCGTTCTGGAGACTCGGTACGAGCCTCAGGAGACCGACGACGGCGCTGCGGATGTGCCCAACATGGCCGTGTCTTCCCAGATGACCCAGACCAATCTGGCCTGGCAGTCTGGCTACACCGGCGCCGGTATGCGGGTTGCCATCATTGACACCGGCCTGGACTGGGAGCATCAGTCCATGGATCCCGATGCTTTTGCGGTAGCTTTGGCGGAGGACGCTGGCTATGATGACATGGAGTACGAGGAGTACTTAGCGGCGATTGATGTCATGGACATTGCTG
The DNA here is from genome assembly GCA_018712145.1 of Candidatus Faecousia faecigallinarum. Classification (GTDB taxonomy): domain Bacteria; phylum Bacillota; class Clostridia; order Oscillospirales; family Oscillospiraceae; genus Faecousia; species Faecousia faecigallinarum. The sequence goes on from DVHJ01000043.1 coordinate 15,018, forward strand.
AGATTGCCGAAAAGCTACCGTTGCTCAATGTTTATGAGCGTACGCCCAGCATTACAGCCGAGGATCTCTACGTCAATCTGAAGGTTCCCTTTGGCTATAACTACATTGACCGGGGCCTGGACATCACGCATATGAATGATAGCCAGTCCGACCACGGCTCTCACGTTGCTGGTATTGCAACGGCTAACCGTTATATCAAGCAGGGCGAGGATTTCGTCTCCGCCGTGGACAACGTCGGCGTGGTTGGCAATGCTCCTGATGCCCAGGTCATCGTGATGAAGGTCTTTGGCAGAGCCGGCGGCGCTTATGACTCCGACTACATGGCTGCCATTGAAGACGCCATCGTTCTGGGCTGCGATTCGGTGAACCTGTCTTTGGGTTCCGGCAACGCTGGCTTCACCACTAGCGATAATTATCAGGCGATTATGGACTCTTTGTCCAGCACCGATACCGTGTCTGTCATGTCTGCTGGTAACAATGGCTACTGGGCGGAGAATGCATCTCCCCTTGGCTATCTGTTCCTGGACGGTGTGAACTATCATACCGGCGGTTCCCCTGGTTCCTTCACCAATTCCCTGGCCGTAGCCTCTGTGGATAATGATGGCGGCGTAGGTGATGCGTTCAGCGTAGCCGGTCAGTCCTTCGTTTATTCCGAGACCGACTACAGCAACGAGCCGATGACTACCCTGGACACCTCCGCAGAGGGGACAGGTACGGAGTATGAGTATGTCTTCGTTGACGGCTTCGGCACTCCCGAGGACTTTGCGAACATTGATGTAACCGGTAAGGTTGTGTTCTGCTCCCGTGGTGAAACCTCCTTCTTTGAGAAGGGGAATGCCGGAGCTGCCGCCGGAGCTGCCGCTACTGTGGTTTATAACAACGAACCTGGCATCATCAACATGGACCTGACCGACTATGAATATACTGCTCCCTGCGTTTCCATTACGCAGCAAGCCGGTCAGTTCATTCGGGAAAACTCCACTGCTGCCACTGACGCGGCCGGCGGTACATATTACACCGGCACGCTGACCATCTCCCGGCAGCTGGGCATTTCCTACAACGAGTCCGAATACCTGACCATGAGTGAGTTCAGCTCCTGGGGTGTTCCCGGAGACTTGAGCCTGAAGCCGGAGATCACTGCCCCTGGCGGCAGCATTTATTCGCTGCTGGGCACCTCCACTTCCCACAATCAGTACCAGCTGATGAGCGGTACTTCCATGGCGGCTCCCCAGATCACCGGTATTACGGCTCTGGTGAAGCAGTACATAGAGGAGAATGGCCTGTCCCAGGACGGCATCACTGACCGCGCGCTGGCTCAGAGCCTGATGATGTCCACTGCAGTTCCCCTGAAGGTGGATGCGGATACCTATTATCCGGTTATCCAGCAGGGCGCCGGCTTGGCAAACACTGCTGCGGCAACCAGCGCCGATTCCTACATCATGGTGGACGGCCAGCCCGACGGCAAGGTGAAAGCTGAGCTGGGCGACGATCCGGAGCGGAGCGGTGTCTACTCCTTTAGCTTCGACATCAACAATATGGATGACGAAGCCCGGGTGTACGAGCTGTCTGCGGATCTGTTTACCCAGGATGCGTTTGTGTACTATGCCAACGCCAATATGTCTGAGGATGAACTGGCTTATTACATGGACACCCTGACCACTGCTCTGGCTGCTAACGTTACCTGGACTGCTGACGGCCAGCTGGTGAATTCCGCCGGTGAAATGGCCAACTGCGATTTCAACAACGATGGCAAGGTGGATGAGAATGATGCTCAGGCGCTGCTGGACTATGTCAGCGGCAAGTCTGCCACCATTAATGCTGCCGCCTATGCCGATATCGACGGCGATGGTGATGTAGATACCTATGACGCCCACCTCTTCCTGAACAAGCTGGGTAAAGATACCGTTACCGTGGCAGCCGGCGATTCTGTCAAGATCACCGTGACCATGAAGCTTACTGATGAAGAGAAGGCTTACCTGGACACCTACTACACCAGCGGTGCATACGTGGAAGGCTATGTCTTCGTCAATGCCCTGACTGATTCCGAGGGCGTGGAAGGCACCAGCCACTCCATCCCTGTTCTGGCGTTCTACGGCAACTGGACCGATGCTTCCATGTTTGACGTGGGCTCCTATCAGGAATATGCCACTGGCGAAGAGACCCGTACGCCGTATCTGGGCAACATGGAAACCAACACCTATGCGGTCATCTACGGCGATGACCCGGATACCGCTTACTACTTTGGCGGCAACCCCTTGGTTCCCGATGAAGTTTACATGCCCGAGCGGAACGCCATCAACAGCGAGAGAGGCGACAAAATTTCCCAGGCTTCCTTTGCTGCCATCCGCAATACTGGCGCGTCTCGCTTTACTGTGACTAACCTGACCACCAATGAGGTTTTGGCTGAGGCATTCCCCGGCGCTGTTACCGCTGCCTATTTCTATGACAATTATGGCATGTGGATGAGCACTGGTTATACGCTGAATGTCAACTGGGCGCCCACGGGTATGGCTGAAGGCGAAAGCGTTGAGGTTGCCCTGGCGCTGGCCCCTGAGTACTACGTGGCCGATGACGGTTCCGTGAACTGGGATGCCCTGGGCGACGGCGCTTACTTGCGGACCACCGCTACCGTGGATAACACGGCGCCGGAACTGTATGATGTTTCCATGAGCCTTACCGGAAAGACCCTGACCGTAACCGCCAGCGACAACCAGTACGTTGCGGCTGCTGTCCTGTATAACGCTGCCGGTACGACTCCGTTGGCTTATACCGGTTCTGTTGCCGATGCGGTGCCTGGTGAGACCTATTCCTACACCATGGACATCAGCAACGTAAACGGCAGCAAGTTCCTGTTGCAGGTTTGTGACTACGCCATGAACGCTGTGACGTATGAAGTTGAACTGCAAATGGGCGAAGAGCAGCCCTTGCCGGAATTTATCGCCTTTGACCTGGATGAAAATCACTGGGTGGCTTTTGACAAGACTTCCACCTATGACGATATGGCCAATGCCCATGCCACCAGCAGCAACACGTATTATGCGGCGACGATCGTTGACCATTACGTATTTGCCGCTACGGATGAGGGCGACCTGTATGTCATGCCTGAGGAGGATCTGACCAATACCACCCACATCTGCAATGTGGGCACGATCCTGACCGATATGGCCTACAACCCCGTTGACGGCGAAATTTACGCCGTGAACGCTGACGGCAACCTGGTCACGGTGGATAAGCTCACCGGTGAAGTGGCTGTGGTTGGGGAGATCGGTATTCTCACCAACACCCTGGCCTGCGATGAGGAAGGTACCTTCTACTGCAACCTGTATGGCAGTGGCGATATCTACTCCTTCACCCTGGATACCATTGACGCGCCTGAACTGTGCGTCTCCACGAACCTGAGCACCAGTCAGTACGTGCAGGCCATGGAGATTAACCCCAACGATGGCAAGCTGTACTGGACCAGCTACTATGCCGTTAGCTTCCTGGGCTTTACGTTTGGCTATTCTTACTTCTATGAAATTGATGTAGATGCCCAGACTTATGTCCGCTACAATGATCTGTGGGACGAACTGTCCTGTTTGATCATCCCGGAGAAAACCTCTGGCGGCGACTGGTCTGCACCCACGGATGAGGTTTCCGGCATTAATCTTTCTGCAACGCAGCTGACGATTCTGCGGGGAAGCTCTGCCAACCTCTCTGCCTCCGTGCTGCCCTGGACTGCCACCGACCGCTCCGTCACTTGGAGCACCAGCGATCCTGCCATTGCTACTGTGGATGCCAACGGCCGGGTGACTGGCGTGGAGAAGGGCGAGTGTGTCATCACCGCTACCTCTGTCCTGGATCCCAGTGTTTCTGCCGAGTGCGTGGTTACTGTGGATACAGTGAATGCCACCCTGGAAGGCGTTCTGCAGGACGAGGATGGCAATCCCATGTTCTTCTCCTGGAATATGGAGACGGAGAACACTTGGACCGGCGGCACCGCTCTGGATACCAGCCTCATTTCCGCTACCCTGGATGAGCAGAACAACTACCTGTATGTGATGGATGAGTCTTCCAATGTGTGGGCGATGCACAAGGTTGACATGACCACCGGCGAGACGGTGGAGAACTCCGGCGCCAATGCTGCCGGCGTACCGCTGTGGGATATGGCTTACAGCAAGTACTTCTCCACGGAGGATGCGCCTCTGGTCAGCAGCATCTACGGCTACTACTTCCTCAGCCCCAAGGATCCCATGAACATGGATTCCATGGCGTTCAATCTGCAGTCGCGGGTTGGATACCTGACCGGTATTACCTCCGCCGGCTATGAGGAATACTGGGATGAGGAAGACCAGGTTATGCTGGATACCGAGCACATCATCCTCATGGACGACCTGGGCCAGATTTGGAACTTCTGGATCTATGAGACTGATGCGGGCATGAGTGCCTGGCTGAACAGCTACCCCAGCACCTTGGAGCTGGACTTCCCGGGCTACAACAACATGGAGAACATGTATTGCTCCTTGGTGTTGGGCGAAGACGGTAACCTATACCTGTCTTATTTCACCGGCGACACCAACGAGTTCTACCGCCTGACCTTCAATGCGGAAACGGAAGAGTACGAAGCTGCCCTTCTGGGTGACGTGGGCAGTGGCGTGTGGCCTGCAGCCCTCTATTCTGTGAAGAGTAATGCGGAGTCTAGCAATTCTCTGCCAGCCACTGGCACCATGAAGATGGACGCTGTTTCTGTTTCCCAGGAAGAGTTGGCTGCCGCTGCGCAGTCTGTGGAAATGACCTTGGCTTCCGTTTCCAATGCGGACAACACCCAGAAGGACCAGCAGGTGGAGGCGGAGGATGCTCCCGCCGGCGGCTCCCTCAATGCCGTCCAGGTCAGCGCTGAGCCTGTGGCTACCGTCAATAAGATGCCGATGGAGCTGATGGGCGTTGGTTCTGACACCGACTGCACCGAAAAGAGCGTTACCCTGACCATTACGGCAGACAACGCCACCACCAACGGCTTGATCACCGTGGACTTTGACACGGATGTGCTGAGCTTCTCCGACAGCAAAGGCATGGCAGACTTCAACAGCTTTGCCGTTGCCGATGGCAAGATCACCTTTGCCTACGCGTCTAAGGATGCCATTGCCGCCGGTTCCACCTTGGCGACCCTGACCTTCACCGCAGAAGAAGAGGCTGAGGTGGACTTCAAGGTTACCGTCGTGGAAGATGGCGATCAGAAGCCTGGTACGGAGCAGACAGTAACCGTTCAGGTGCCTGAGCACAACTATATTGCTACCGTTGTGGAGCCCACCTGCACGGAACAGGGCTACACCCTGTACACCTGCAGCAACTGCGGCGCCAGCTATCAGGATAACTACACCGATCCCACCGGTCACGATTGGGGCGAATGGACAATTGAGGTTGCCCCCACCTGTGTGAACGAAGGGACGGAAATCCGCACCTGCGCCAACTGCGGTGAGAAGGAGTCCCGCACCGTTGCCGCTACCGGCCACAGCTTTGTGGAAACCGTGGTAGAGCCCACCTGCACCGAGGAAGGCTACACCAGACATACCTGCTCTGTCTGCGGCTACAGCTACAGCGACAACGAAGTTGCCGCCCTGGGCCACAGCTTTGAGGATACTGTTGTGGAGCCCACCTGCACCGAAATTGGCTACACCGTGCATACCTGCTCTGTCTGCGGCTACAGCTACACCGATAGCGAAGTGAGAGCCCTGGGCCATAGCTGGAACGAGTGGACCATCATCAAGGATTCCAGCTGCAACGCACCTGGTGAGCGGATTAGAACCTGCTCTGTCTGTGGCGAGACCCAGTCTGAGGTGATTCTGCCCACCGGCCATACCTACGAGAGCACCGTTGTGGAGCCCACCTGCACCACTTCTGGCTACACCAGACACACCTGCTTGCTGTGCGGCATGACTTATGTCACTGAGGTTACCGATCCCACCGGTCACGACTGGAGCGACTGGACCGTGGAAACCCCGGCCACCTGCACCGAGGCTGGCGTGGAGATCCGTACCTGCAACAGCTGCGGCGAGGAGGAGACCCGTGCTATCCCGGCTACCGGCCACGATTGGGGCGAGTGGACCGTAGAGACGGAGCCCACTTGCACCGAGACTGGGATTGAGGCACGTACCTGCAACAATTGCGGCGAGAAGGAAACCCGTGTGCTTGCTGCCATTGGCCACGACTGGAGCGACTGGACTGTGGAGAACGAGCCCACTTGCACTGAGGCTGGCGTTGAGGCCCGCACTTGCGGCAACTGCGGCGAGAAGGAAACCCGGCTGATTGCCGCTACTGGCCACGACTGGAGCGAGTGGACGGTAGAGACCGAGCCTACCTGCACGGAAGTTGGCACCGAGGTTCGTACCTGCGCCAACTGTGGTGAGGAAGAGACCCGCCTGATTGCACCCACTGACCACAGCTTCGAGGATACCGTTGTGGAGCCCACCTGCACAGAAAAGGGCTATACCGTGCACACCTGCTCTGTCTGCGGCTTCAGCTACAGCGATACCGAAGTTGACGCTCTGGGCCACAGCTGGGGCGAGTGGACCGTGGTGAAGGATGCCAACTGCAATGCCCCCGGCGAACAGGTGAGAACCTGCTCCGTCTGCGGCGAGACCCAGTCCGAGGTTATCCTGCCCAGTGGGCACACCTATGAGACTACGGTAATTGCGCCCACCTGCACTTCCTCCGGTTACACGAAGCATACCTGCCTGCTGTGCGGCGTGACTTATGCCACCGATGTGATTGATCCCCTTGGCCACAATTGGGGCGAATGGGTTCTGACTGAGGAAGGCGATTGCTTCCACAAGGGTGTGGAGACCCGCACCTGCGCGGCCTGCAACGAAACCGAGACCCGGGAGACCGAGCTGAACCCGGCGAACTGCCCGTCTAAGGCCTTTACGGATCTGGATACCGCTGCATGGTATCACGAGAGCGTGGACTTTGTCCTGAGCACCGGCTTGATGAACGGTGTTGGCAACGAAAAGTTTGCTCCCAACAACCAGATGACGCGGGCGATGGTGGTTACGGTTCTGTACCGCCTGGCTGGCGAGCCTAAGGTTGAGGGTACGGTGGACTTCACCGATGTGCCGGCTGGTGAGTACTATTACGATGCACTGGTATGGGCAACGGAAAACGGCCTGGCGATGGGCGTGACCGAGACCACCTTTGCCCCTGGGCGTTCCATCACCCGGGAGCAGCTGGTGACCTTCCTGTACCGGTATGCACAGTATGCTGGCCTGGATGTGAGCGGACGCGCTGATCTCACCACCTTCACGGACAGCCAGAGCGTAAGCAGTTATGCGGTTGACGCCTTTGCCTGGGCTGTGAATGCTGGGATCATCGACGGTGTTGGCAACAACACCTTGGCGCCCAGATCCACCGCCACTCGGGTTCAGGTTGCTGCCGTTCTCATGCGGCTCAGCCGTCTGAGCTAATCGAGGCAATCAAGACCCATTGAATACACCATAGCGTGGGGCCCGCCGGATTTCCGGCGGGCCCCATTGCCTTTCACGATATTGGCGAACCACACGGAGGAGCAGCGTTCTTGCAATTCCAGTGGAAACGGCAGTGCGAGAAGCCCAGAGAGAGCACAAAAATAGATACCGGGCAGATCTACAGCCCAGTATCTATTCCATTTCGTTTTCGCCGGTAAAGAAGAAAATAGGCAATGCCGCTCAAAAGAATGGCAGGGGGGATATCCAGAACGGAATGCTGTTTCAAGAACACCGTGGACAGGCAAATGAGTACGGTAACCAGCGTGAAGGCCGCCCGCCAACCTGGCTTGGTAAACCTGGGGGTGTGCCAGGCCGCAGACAGCACCGCCAGGGCACCAATGACGTGCAGCGAGGGGCAGACATTGGTATTTGTATCAAAGGTGTAAAACCAAGCCATAAAGCGGGTAAGTACATTGTCCCGGACAAAGGTTTCCGGACGGAGTTCTTGTTTGCTGGGATAGATGAGGTAGATCAGGCAAGTCACGGAATAGGTTAGAATAATAAACCACATGTACTTCCGGAAACCTTCCACATCAAACAGCAGCAGGTAAATTAACATCCCCACTAAAAACACAAACCAGAATAGATAGGGAATCAAGAAGAACTCGCAAAACGGAATCTGATCATCCAATGGACAATAAATGACATTGTACTGCCGGGGTAAAAACCGTTCCAGCGTCAGAAATACCAACCCGTAAATGGGCCAAAACAACAGGAGTTTCAGGTGGGAAAATTGTGGTGTGTTTAGCTTGGACAGACGAAATTGGCGGTAGTCAATCACAGCCTTACCTCCGTCCGCCGCTGCACCAGATTACAAATTTCCACTGCGCCGTTGTGCGGGAAATTGATTTGCAGTGTCCGGGCCATTTCTGCCAGCCGCTTAGGATTTCCCAGGGTGGCACAAGCCAGCTGAGCCAACGCTTCCACTGATCCGGCGGTATCTGCCAGGCGGTGTCGGGTGTAGAATTCCAAATTCCGGCCTTCACAGCCGCCAACTGCATCCACAAAGATCATGGGCAACCGCTTAGCAGCGGCTTCTGTCGAGCTAAGGCCACCAGGCTTGGTGAGCATTAGATCCGCCGCATCCATATAGGCAGGCATCTCCCGGGTGAAGCCCACTACCCGCAGATTGGGCAACTCCCCCAACTCCTGTAAATCTCGGTACAGCCGTTCATTCCGCCCGCAGATGGCAACCAACATGCCCTTTTCCGGCAGCAGCTCCGTTATCCGTTTGGCTAGCCGCTTCATGGGGCCGCAGCCCATAGAGCCGCACATGAGTAAAATCACCTTTCGGTCAGTGGGGATGCCCAATGCCCTGCGGCATTCTGCCTGCTGGCGGGGCTGAAAGAAAATTTGCCTTACCGGAATGCCCGTAGCCACAATGCGCTCTCTCGGTATGCCGGAGCGGGCAAATTCCTCCGTCAGCTTTTCGTCCGGAATCATATACATGGTTGCCTGGGACTCGGCTACATAAGGGCTGCAGGTGTAATCTGTGGCGACAAAGTAGTGCTGTGGCGCCTCTGGGTTATCCCGCTGAACCCGCCGCATAATCAGGCTGGCAAACACATGGGTGCAAATGACTAGGGTATAATGCCCCTGGACAATTGCCTCGTACAGCCGCTGTGCTCCCTGGGACATTAGGGTATAGAGAAACGATACGTCTTCTGGATCCGGATCGTGTTCTTCTGCCATTTTGTAGCCGGCGCAGAATAGCGCCGGCGCCCGCTTATACAACCGGACATGCCAGTCGCAAATGAACTTGGATATTTTGGGCGACCAGAAGGACAAAGCATCGGTAATCTCACATTCCACGCCACGGCTAGCCAACACTTCCGCAATCGCTTTAGCGGCGGAATTATGCCCTTCACCTGTGTTGCAGGAAAGAATCAGAATACGCATGGGGGTTGTTGCTCCTCTCGGATTGGTCTGCGGATATTTGCATTTTACCACAAGTCCTGGGGGTAAATCAATTCAGGACCGTGACTTTAAAAGAAACTTAGACTTTTTGTCCGCTTTACAGGAAAAGGGTACTACAGAAAACCGCGTCTGTCAACCGGGCAGCTGCCCTCCGGCTACCCAGGTTTGTCAAATTGGGAAAATCCAGATTTCCCATCGGGGAAAAAGCCTACAAATTTCCTGTGCCCTATGGTAGAATAGAGATGAATTCCAAAAACCCGGATGGAAAGGTAGACCTGTCCATGAAAAAACTGATTTTGCTTCTGCTGGCCGTCCTCCTGGCCGGATGCGTAGCAGTTCCGCAGCCTTCTCTACCCGCCGTTTCACCGACTTCACCGCCCACGGAGCCGCCGGATCCCCGGGGAGCTTGCATTGCTACGGCTATCCCCGGTGCGTTGGATAGTCTATCTGGTGCTGGAGACTATTGCCTGGTGTTAATCCATCCCAGCAGCCCCGCTCCCCTTCACCTTCTGTCCTGGAATTTGCGCACTGGCAGCACGGCTTCCCTAGAGCTGTCTGGCCGGGATTATACTGCCCAGGTTCTGCCCAACGGCAGCGCCGCCGTTTTAGATTGGTCCACCTTAAGTCTCTGCGTTTATGACTCCACGCTGTCCAAGCCGCTGTGGTCCCGTGCGGGCAAGGATCTGCAGTGGGGCCAGCTTTGGCAAGATGAATACTTTTACGGTATCAGCCAGGCGGGCACTTTGGTGCGGATTCGCTTGGCCGATGGCGTTGAGGAGTGGCTCACCGTCCAGGAGGGCTTGTCCCCAGTGTTCATTGCCGCTTGCCAAGGGGACAAAAGCCTGGTGGAATGTACATCTACCCAAGACGGCAGTATCCGGCGCCTGTGGGTGGACTGGACTGGCAGGGAAAGCTTACCGGAGACAGGGCCGGCACTGCTCAGCCAGAGCTGGGGGATGGACACAGCATATGACGGAAAAAACCTGCTGTTTCGCCCGCTAGGGCAGGATACCGTGTATGTCCTACCCGGGGAGGATGACCGGTGGATTCTGGACTGGGAAGACGGCACGGCTTTGCTGTGCAACGGCCATGGCGATTTGACAGTGTGGGAAATGCGCTGGGGGAAGGTGTGGCGTTTAGCAGAAACAGACAGCTGGAATGGGGTGTTGTGCAATGGTCAGGTGCTGTATGCCGTTCAGGATGAGGGCACGGCAAGCCTGTTTTCCTGGGACTATTCCGCCCAGGAAGCGGCGCTGTCCGGAGAAGTCTGGACTGCACAAACTTTGGAGGCCAGCAACCGTGCTGCCGCTGCGGCGGTCCGCCGGGAGACCGGTATGCAGGTGCACTATGCTGCCGAAGGCGCAGGGTTCAATGCGCTGGGGGACTCTGGCTACCTGGGTGAAGCAATCACTGATCCACTCGTCATCCATTTGGCTTTGACTGAGCTGGAAATCTTTATCCAATCTTATCCCCAGGGCATTTTTCAAGAAATGGTTGTTGCTCCAGTGACAGAAATCCAGGTTTATCTCTCCGGGCCGTTGTCACCAGGTGGTGAGGACAGCCTCAACTCCGCCGCCGGGTTTACCACAGTGCTGGGCGATGTGCGGATCTTGGTGATGAACCTCCACTATGTAACCGACAGCCTCTTTTTCCGGCAGACCATGGCGCATGAGTTTATGCATGCTATGGAAGATCGTATTTACGCCTGTGAACAGGAAGACGGCATTTCCTACCTGGGGTACTGGGAGAGTTTTGCCCCAGCGGAAGACGCCTACTTTTACAGCTATTTCGACGAAAGTGGCTTGGAGGTCAGTGATCCTGCCTATACAGCGGCGTCCGGCCTGCTGCCTACGCAAGTCTCTTTTCTAGACAGCTACTCCCGCTCCTATCCCCATGAGGACCGGGCAAGGATTCTGGAATACCTGTATGCCGGGCAGGACAGCAGCTATGCTTATCTGTTCCAGGGTGGCGTCATTCGGGAAAAAGCGCAGTATCTATGTGCTGTGATCCGGGTGTGCTTTCCCAGCTGCCAAGAACAGCTACCCTGGGAAACGCTGGTGGAGCCAGTGGACTTTTCCCAGTATCAGGCGGCGGTAGAAGCCTATGTCCCAGTGGCGAAGGGATAAATATTCACACATCGTTCATGCCTTTTCCTGGCACTGGTGGTATAATGTAACCAGAATACAGGAGTCAGACCTGACTCTTCAGGAAGCGTGTGATGCCCATGGTCTAGAATTCACAAGATTTTGCACAGCACATATGATAAACTAACAGACGTGTGGAGTACTTTTTATCCTCACGGGCGATGAACGCTGATGCTGCGGAGGATTTCGCGGATAACCCGACGGCGTTCGCCGGTAGCCCAAACAACATAGAGAAAATGAGACCACGGCCCGACAAACTGGGGCTGTGGTCTCTTATTTTGCCTATATCCACCGGTATCGAAAACGCGTACCACCAAACAACGCGCGGTGAAGCGTATCATAAAGCATAATTGCTGCCAGACTCACCGGTATCCATAGCAGTGTATAGGGCAGGCAAATTTGCCCCAGGAAATTGCCTGGTATGCCCCGGTAATCCCAAACGCCATATTCCCGGTTTACCAGCAACCCAGCCGCCAGTTCCACCATGGTGACAATCACTGCACCAACACATCCTCGCCAAACCACCGGCAGCGGTTGGACTACTGTGCCCAAGTGGCCAATCAACAAAAAACAAATGCCTCCGGCCAGGAACATGCTGCCGTGGCTCCAGCCCCGCCAGAGTAGCTCCAGACCGGTGTAAAGCATCCCACCCAGATAGCCAAGTACGCAGCAGCGCCATAATTTCATCTGCTCACCTCTGTATTCCAGATACACCCAGTATGCCCATGGGCCTGCCGTTTCATGCCAAACCCGTCATTCGGCGCAAAATCTTGTGTGGGTTTGGCAATGCAGAAACAGCATGTCATTGCTTCCCACGTCCTTGCACCCGCTGACCCGCCGCAAATTTCTGCGTGGCCTCGCAAACCACACCCTTGTAACCGCAGACACGCCTCTTCCTTCAGCATGTCATTGCGAACCAGTGCTGGGGCCCCCGCAAAGGGGCACCCTTTGCGGGGAGAGGAGCGCCAAGGGAGCGTTGCTCCCCCGCTGGCCTTCGGCCGGCATAACCACGGGGCCCCGCAAAGCGGTACGCTTTGTGGGGAAAGGAGACCCAAGGGAGCGTTGCCCTGCTCTGGCCTTTGGCCGGAGCTGGGCATGGCGGACTTTGGGGCGACGAGGTGCGGCAATCCGCATCCCCGCAGTAACACAGGACAATGAGCAGTACCTTAGGCGAATACATAACCGGCTGCGGATTTGCCCTGGCAGGACGCTCTTGCAAACGCTGACACCTTACAAGTTTTTGCATGTCATTGCGAGGAGCGAAGCGACGTGGCAATCCGTTCTCTTTGCAGCGCAGCATAACGGCAAGTAGTACTTTGGGCGAATACGCAATGTCTAACGAATTTACCCAAACAGCAGCCAACTTGTCGGGTTTCCCTGCGGGGGATGCGGATTGTCCCGTCGCTTTGCTCCTCGCAATGACATGCAGAAGCTTGCTGCGTGTGCGCATGGCAAGGACGTGATGCCGGGCAAATTTGTTACGCCTCACGAATTCGCCCTAAGTACTGCTGTTTTGTTATGCCCTGCCGCAAGGAGTACGGATTGCCACGTCGCTCCGCTCCTCGCAATGACATGCAGAAGGAAAACCGTTTCTGCGGTTGCAAGAACGTAGTTCCCAATGACATGCTGAAACTTGCCGCGTGTCCGTGCAATACTGGGGCACTGCCGGTATACTGCCGGAACTCGCCCTTGCAACCTGGGCAAACCGCATTGCGGTTTTCCACAGCCCCTGCACCCGGTCACCCATCATTGTGCATCCTACAGGCTTTGCCTTGTTTTTACGGAAAAACCGTTGCATTCTTCCGGAAAATGTGCTACACTATGCTGTCGATAATTCGGTTTTGACGATGGAAGGAGCATCCAGTTTTTATGGTGCAGCAAGAAAATATTCGCAATATCGCCATCATTGCCCACGTTGACCATGGCAAAACTACCCTGGTTGACCAAATGCTGAAGCAGGGCGGAATTTACCGGGAGAACCAGGCCACCGTGGACCGGGTGATGGACTCCGGCGACCTGGAGCGGGAGCGGGGCATTACCATTTTGGCCAAGAATACTGCCGTTCACTACCATGGGGTGAAAATCAATATTGTCGATACCCCGGGCCACGCCGACTTTGGCGGCGAGGTGGAGCGGATCCTGAAAATGGTCAACGGCGTTCTGCTCTTGGTAGACGCGGCGGAGGGTCCCATGCCCCAAACCCGCTTTGTCCTGCAAAAGGCCCTGGAGCTGGGCCACAAGGTGATTGTGGTGGTGAATAAGGTGGACCGCCCCGACGCCCGGGTGCATGAGGTCATGGACGAGGTGCTGGAGCTGCTGCTGGATCTGGATGCCACCGATGAACAGTTCGATTCTCCCACCATTTTCTGCTCTGCCCGCCAGGGCGTGGCTTCCTACGGCCCGGATCAGCAGGGTACGGATTTGACCCCCTTGTTTGAGACCATCGTTAACTATATCCCCGCCCCCCGGGGGGATCCGGAGGGTCCGGTGCAGGTGCTGGTCTCCTCCATTGATTACAACGAATACGTGGGCCGCATCGGCATTGGCCGGATTGAGCGGGGCACCATGAAGGTGAACCAGGAGATCACCATCTGTGACTATCACGACCCTCAGCTCCGGCAGAAGGGCAAGGTTGTGGCCCTGTACCAGTTTGACGGCCTGGGGAAAACCCCGGTGCAGTCTGCCGGAGCAGGGGAAATTGTGGCCTTCTCCGGCATGGCGGACATCACCATCGGCAGAACCCTGTGCGCCCCGGAAGCGGTGGAGCCGCTGCCCTTTGTGAAGATCTCCGACCCGACCATTGAAATGACCTTCTCCGTCAACGACAGCCCCTTTGCCGGGCGGGAGGGGAAATACGTCACCTCCCGGAATCTGCGGGACCGGCTTACCCGGGAGCTGCTGAAGGACGTGTCCCTCCACGTCACCGAGCAGGGTTCCGACGCCTTTAATGTGGCCGGGCGGGGGGAAATGCACCTGTCCATCCTGATGGAAACCATGCGCCGGGAGGGATACGAATTTGCCGTGTCCACGCCCCGGGTACTCACCAAGGAGATTGACGGCAAGGTCTGCGAGCCCATTGAGCGGATGGTGGCGGACGTGCCGGAAACTGCCATGGGCGCGGTCATTGAAAAGATCGGCCAGCGGAAAGGGGACCTGGTGTCCATGACCCCGGTGGGCAACCGCTACCGGCTGGAATTTTTGGTGCCGTCCCGGGGCCTGTTCGGCTACCGCAATGAGTTCCTCACCGATACCCGGGGGGAAGGGATCATGTCTTCCGTCCTGGACAGCTACGCCCCCATGAAAGGGGAGATCAACCGGCGGCTTACCGGCTCCCTGATCGCCTTTGAAACCGGGGAGGCCAGCGCCTACGGCCTGTTTAACGCCCAGGAGCGGGGCCAGCTGTTCATCGGCCCCGGCGTTCAGGTCTATGCCGGGATGGTGGTGGGCATTTGCAGCCGGAACGAGGACATGACCGTCAACGTCTGCAAGAAAAAGCAGCTGACCAACATGCGTGCTGCCGGTTCGGATGAGGCCCTGCGGCTGACCACCCCTCGGGTGCTGTCCCTGGAACAGTGCCTGGAGTTTCTGGCGGACGACGAGCTGTTGGAGTGCACCCCCAAGAGCCTGCGGATTCGTAAACGGGAGCTGGATCACGCCGCCCGGATGCGCCAGGTGATGAAAAAACGGGGATAAACGGTAGGGGCCTGCTGCAAAGTTGCGGCAGGCCCTTGCTGCGGCTGGCAGAAGGCGCGGGCAAAGGTCATGGACGCAGGCGGGTAAGCCTGCCGGGTTTATGGATGCCGTTTCGGGGAGGGGCAGCACATTACGATCAGCGGCACCTGGGGCAAATCCGCAACTTTTGCAGATTTTCCCCAAGTGCCGCATTTCCGCCATTTGTTAGGGTTCCGCCAGATCCAGGACAATCCGCCGGGTGGCGGGGTGGAGCTGCCGGTAGCGTACGCCGGCGGAGTCCAGCATCCGCTTGGAGGCCACCGTGGCCGGGGTATTGGCGTACTTGTCCGACAGGTAGAGAACCTCCTTCACCCCGGACTGAATGATGGCCTTGGCGCACTCGTTGCAGGGAAACAGGGCCACATACAGGCGGCTGCCCCGGAGGTCCCGGCCGTTGGCATTGAGAATGGCGTTAAGCTCCGCGTGAACCACGTAGGGATACTTGGTCTGCTCTCCCTCCCTGGCCCAGGGATATTCGTCATCGGAACAGCCGTTGGGCAGGCCGTTGTAGCCGGTGGAAATGATGATGTTGTCCGGGGAGACGATACAGGCCCCCACCTGGGTATTGGGGTCCTTGCTCCGCCGGGCGGCCAGCATGGCCACGCCCAGAAAATACTCGTCCCAGGTGATGTAATCTTCCCGTTTCATAAAAACGCCTCCTTATTTCACCCAGTCAAGAACGGCGGCCAGGGTGAAGGCTGCCGCCGCGCCAAAGGCACACACTGCCCAGGAGAAAATGGGCCTGTCCCGCTTTACCCGGCGGATGCAGTCCAGCACCGCCGCCGCGTCCAGGACCAGCGCCCCGGCAGAAAGGAGCAGGCGGGAGCCGAAAGGCCAGGCGCTAAACACCACCACGGAAGCCAGAATCAGCACCCCCGCCCCCAGGTACAGATACAGTAAATAACCCAGCTGTTTCATCAATATCCTTCTTTCCACCGGATAACGGTTGTTTTGCTCATTATACCAGACCTGGGGAAAAATCGCAACGGGCAAACCTTTGACAATCCGTGGTGCAGGAGGTATAATGGAGAAAATTCCCCATAGAAAAGGAGTTAACCATTTATGCACATGGATCACGAGCATCTGGGCTGTCCTGCCCATGACCATCCGGAGCAATGCGGCAAGACCTCTTGCGAGGGCTGCCACACCCCCATGGAGGAGCTCACCGCCCTGATGAAATACATGGTGGGCCACAACGCTGCCCACGCCCGGGAGCTGGCCGGCCTGGCCAAGCAGCTGGAACAGGCGGGGCAGACTGCCGCCTATGAACAGGTGATGGCGGCGGTGTCGGATTTTGAGAAAGGCAACCTGCGCCTGTCGGCGGTGCTGCAATCTCTGGAGGGCTGAAGAATGTGTTTGTCTACCGTATATAAGAATCAAAAGTCCCCGGAGACGGTGGTGATGAACAACGTGATGCGCCTGGCGTGCAAGGACGGCTGCGTCATTCTCACCGATCTGATGGAGCGGCAGGTGGCCATTGAGGGCGAACTGCTGGAGGCCAATCTGGTGGACGGATATGTGATTGTCCGGGACAATGGCTGAATCCCCCGCCGGAACCCGCTGCACCGCAGCGGGTTCCGGTTTTTGCGTGGGAGAGGGACAGATGGAGGCACTTCAGCGGCTGCAAGGACCTTCCCCAGCGGAAACGCAGTACATTCCACTTGTGCCCGGAGATGCGCAAGCCTGCCAAGTTTATGGATGTCATTGCGAGCCAGTGCTGGGGTCCCCGCAAAGGGGCACCCTTTGCGGGGAGAGGAGCCCTAAGGGAGCATGGCGGACTTTGGGGCGACGAGGCGTGGCAATCCGTTCTCCCCGCAGAGGAGCCTGGCAAGTTGGTACCACTTTGGGCGAATTCGTGACGCCTTAGGAATTCGCCCTGAGTACTGCTCTTTGCTATGC
>DVHJ01000044.1 GCA_018712145.1 Candidatus Faecousia faecigallinarum
TCGTGAATATCATCAGCTATGTGCTGGTGGCCTTTGTGGCCATTTCCCTGATTGTCTCCTCCATTATGATTGGCGTCATCACCTATATCAGCGTGTTGGAGCGGAAAAAGGAGATTGGCATCCTCCGGGCCATCGGCGCATCCAAGGGCAATGTTGCCCAGGTGTTTAACGCGGAAACCTTTATTGTGGGCCTGTGCGCCGGTTTGCTGGGCATTGCCATTACCCTGCTGTTGCTCATTCCCATCAACGCCCTGATTCACCACCTGTCCAGCCAGGCCAATTTGAACGCCATTTTGGCGCCGGGCAACGCCGCCGTGCTGGTGCTGCTGAGCGTGCTGCTCACCATGTTAGGCGGCTTGATCCCCGCTCGGAAAGCGGCGAAAAACGATCCTGTGGCCGCTTTGCGTACCGAGTAATCCCCTGGCCGGAAAGCCGGACCCATTTCCCTGCCTGAAGGAGGTATTTCCCCTTGCCCATTGCCCAGTTCAACCACGCCGCCTACCGTTATCCGGACAGCGGCGCCCCTGCCTTGGATGATGTTTCGTTTTCCCTGGAGCCTGGTACCCTGACCCTGGTGGCCGGGGCCTCCGGCAGTGGGAAAACCACCCTGCTGCGGCTGCTGGCCGGGCAAATAAAGCCCACCGCCGGGGAAGTGCACACCGCCGGTCAAGCCCGGCTGATTCCCCAGCGGCCGGAAGCACTATTTTCCCCCCAGCAAACCCCCCGGCAGTACCTGGAAAGCCTGCTGGACTACCTGCCGCCGGACACTGCCCGGCAGCGGCTGGGGGAAACCGCCGGTTACTTTGCCATGGAGCCGTGGTTGGATAAGCCCACCGGCCAGCTCTCCGGCGGCCAACGCCAGCACCTGGCCATTGCCGCCGCCCTGACCCAGGGGGGGGACCTACTGGTGCTGGACGAACCCACCGCCCAGTTGGACCCCATTGCCGCCGGGAATCTCACGGCGCTGCTGCGGCGGCTGTGCCGGGAGCTGTGCCTGACCATTGTACTCTCCGAGCACCGGACGGAAAGCCTGTTTGCCTTGGCGGATCAGACCGTCTTCCTGGAGCAAGGCCGGTGCATTGCCCAGGGTTCGGGGCAGGCGGTGGCGGAAACCATCTGCCGCCGGTATTCCGCTCTGGCTCCGGCTCTGCCCACCCCGGCCAGGGTACACCTGGCCCTGGGCCAAGAGGGCGTTTGCCCCATCACCGTGACGCAGGGGCGGGAGATGCTCGCCCGCCTCTCTCTAACCCCCCAGGCTGAACCGGCAGAACCGGCAGCCCGGCCCTGCCGCCGCCCGGTGCTCTCCCTGAGCCGGGTGTGGTTCCGCTACGCCAAGGAGGGGCCGGACGTGCTCCGGGAGCTATCTTTGTCCCTGGCCCCAGGGGAAATCCTGGCGGTGGCCGGGGGAAACGGGGCCGGCAAATCCACCATGCTCCAGGTGCTTTCCGGCAAACTCCGCCCTTACCGGGGTACCGTCTCCGGCGGGGAGCGAACCCTGTTGCTCCCCCAGGACCCCCTTCCCTTTTTGGGCGGCGGCCCCATCGGCAGCCGGTTGTCCGGCCGGTTGGCAGCGGAGTTTGGGTTGACGGAACTCCTTAACCGGCAGCCCTCTGCCTTGTCCTGCGGCGAGGCCCAGTTGGCCGCCGCCGCCCTGGCCCTACAACAACAGCCGGAAGTGCTGCTGCTGGACGAGCCTACCCGGGGGGTGGATCCCATCCGCCGGGACAGGCTGGCCCGGGCCCTGGGGGAATACGCCCAGGCCGGGCACAGCGTGCTGCTGGTGAGCCATGATGTGGAGTTTTGCGCCATGGTGGCCCACCGCTGCGGCCTGTTCTTTGACGGGCAGCTGATTGCCACCGGAACCCCGGAATTCTTTTTCGGCGGCAACTTTGCCTATACCACCGCAGCCAACCGTATGGGGCGGCAGTGGTTCCCCCAAGCCGTCACCTGTCCGGCCCTCATCGCCTGCTGCCAGCGCGGGTAGTCAAGCTCCGCCGGAGAGCATCCAGTCCACCACCCCATATTCTTCGCTGAGGTAGACCAGGGCCGGGACATCTTCGTGTCCGGCCCCGCCGATCACCGTCATCTTTGCCTGGGGACTGTCCAAGGCTTCCACAAAAGCCTGGGCCGGTTCCGGCGGCACAACTTCGTCCGCCTCGCCGGCAAAGGCCCAGATATGCATCCCGGCCAGGGCGGTTAAATTCCGCTCCGTGGTCCGGACGCTGCTGCTCAGGGGCACAATGCAGGAAAACCGGTCCGGATAGGCAATGGCCAGGTTCCACACCCCGGTGCCCCCCATGCTGTGGCCGGTGAGGCTGATTCGGCTACTGTCGATGGCGTAGTCCGCCTCGATTTGGCCGATGCAGTCCATCAGCTGGTCCCGGACCTCTTCCCAGCCGGAATACCGGTCCGGCAGCTGGGGGATCAGGACATAGCCGTCCACCTGGCCCAGGGCCCCGCTGGCCAAGTACCGGGGGAATCCGCCGCTTTCCGTCAGGGCGTGGAGGGTCTCCCCCTTGCCGGAGTTGCCGTGCAGGTACACAATCAGGGGCATATCCCCCCCGGATTTTCTGGAATATACAGAAGATAATTCAGGACCCCCTGGCCGCTGCGAAACACCCCCGGCTCCATTTGCTCTTCCCCCGCCTGAGCATCCGGACCGGCGGATGCCGCCGGCCCACTATCCCCGGTTTGCCCCAGGGTTTGCCCTGGGGCGGTTTTCTGCCCACACCCGGCCAGCAGGGCGGCAACCAATGCCAGCACCGCCGGGATATGGAAAATTTTCTTCATTTGTCTGCCTCCATGGTTTGGGTGATATTAAGTTTAGGCAATCTCTCTGCCCATTGGCCGCCCACTGGGAAAAGCCCTTGCATTTTCCTGCCGGCAGGACTATACTGGTGGAGAAATGACGGGAAAGGCGGCGTTTCACCGTGGCGCAACAACCCTGCGGCATCCCCACCTTATTTCTGACCTTTTTGAAAATCGGCGCGTTTACCTTCGGCGGCGGGTACGCCATGATCCCCCTGATCCAGCGGGAGGTCACCGAAAAGCGCAGCTGGCTGGATGGACGCGACATTTTGGACATCGTGGCCATTGCCGAATCCACCCCCGGCCCCATTGCCATCAATGCAGCCACCTTTGTGGGCTACCGGGTGCGGGGCGTGCCAGGGGCGTTCTTTGCCACCTTAGGCGTGGTGGTCCCCGCCTTCCTCACCATTCTGGTGGTGTCCCTCCTCCTGAACCGGTTCCAGGACAACGTGTATGTGCAGTACGCCTTTACCGGGATTCGGGCGGGGATCCTGGCCCTGATGGTCCGGGCCCTGTGGTCCATGTACCGGCAGTGCCCCAAGTCCGGCCTGGCCTATGTCCTGGCGGCGCTGGCGCTGATTGCCGTGGCGTTTTTCTCGGTGAGCACCCTGCTGGTCATTGTGGCCTGCGCCGTGATTGGCCTGGCTGCCGGTATCTGGACGGCAAGGCGGGTGAAAAAATGATTTACTGGGAACTGTTCTGGACCTTTTTGCAAATCGGCGCCTTCACCTTCGGGGGCGGGTACGCTATGCTGCCCCTGATTCAGGAGCAGGTGCAGGCCCACGGCTGGATGGAAGCGGCAGACCTGGTGAACTTCATCGCGGTGAGTGAAAGCACCCCCGGCCCCTTCGCGGTGAATATCTCCACCTATGTGGGCATGGAAACCGGCGGACTGCTAGGGGCCTGCTGCGCTACCTTAGGGGTGGTGCTCCCCTCGTTCCTGGTGATTCTGCTGGTGGCCAAGTTCTACACCCGGTTTAAAGCCAGCCGGATCGTCTCCGGCTGCATGTCCGGCCTCCGCCCGGCGGTGGTGGGGCTGATTGCCGCCGCCATCGTCTCGGTGGGGCAGACGGTATTTTTCCCCGCCGGGTTGACCGGGCAAGTCTTTGCCGCCCCGGTTTTCTGGGTATGTGCCGGGATTTTTCTCCTGGCCATGGCTTTGCGGAAGCTGCACCCCATCGGGATTATCCTATTGTCCGCCCTGCTGGGTCTGTTGGCCGGGGTGGCCGGTTGGCTGTAACGCCCCTTATTTATGGTAACGGCTGCCGGCCTGAATGGCCTCCGCCCGGTACAGCTGCTCCAGCACCATGATCCGGGCCAGGTGGTGGGGGAAGGTCATCTTCCCCATGGACAGGCAGAAGTCCGCCTGGGCCTTCACCGAGGGGTGCAGGCCATAGGACGAGCCAATGAGAAAACAGGCCCCGGAGCGGCCGGACAGCTTCACCCGGGCCAGCTGCCGGGCAAATTCCGGGGAGGACAGCTCCCGCCCCTCCGGGGTCAGGACGCACAGCCATGCCCCCCGGGGCAGTTTCTGCCGGATGAGTTCCGCCTCCCGGGCCAGCCCGGCGTCAATTTCCCCGGGGCTGGGGTTATCCGGCAGGCGGTGCTCCGGCAGTTCGATGAGCTGGAATTTACCGTAGCCGGACAGGCGCTTTGCATACTCCTGGGCCGCCGCCAGGTAAAATTTTTCTTTCAGCTTGCCCATGGCAAGTACCGTAATGGAAAACACGCCACCGCCTCCAATCGGGAAAAATTGTACCATGCCGGGAGGCGGCGCGCAAGACGGAGGGTGAACGAAATTGACCTATTCCCCCTGTACCCTCTGCCCCCGCCGGTGCGGCGCCGACCGGGCCGCCGGGCAACTGGGCTACTGCCGCCTGCCCGGCAAACTGCGGGTGGCCAAAATCATGCGCCACTTCTGGGAAGAGCCTGCCCTGGCAGGCCCCGGGGGCAGCGGCGCCATTTTCTTTTCCGGCTGCACCCTGGGCTGCCTGTACTGCCAGAACCAGGCCATCAGCCACAGCCGCCAGGGGCAGCAGATGGATTCCGCCGGCCTGCGGTCGGCGATGGAAGCGTTAATCGCCCAGGGGGCGGAAAACATCGACCTGGTCACCCCCACCCAGTTCCTGCCGGACATTCTCCCTGCCCTGACGCCTAAGCTGCCGGTGCCGGTGGTGTACAACTGCGGCGGGTACGAGCGGGTGGAAACCCTGCAAGCCCTCCAGGGACTGGTGGACATCTACCTGCCGGATCTCAAATACGCCGGGGGAGTCCTGGCCGCCCGGCTGTCCGGCGCGCCGGACTATTTTCCGGTGGCCGCCGCGGCCATCCGGGAGATGGTGCGGCAAACCGGCCCCTATGTGATGGACGGGGAACGGCTGCGCCGGGGGGTGATGATCCGGCACCTGATCCTGCCGGGGCAGGTGGAAAACGCCCTGCGGGTATTGGATTGGATCGGGGAAACCTTCCCCCCGGGCACGGTGCTATTGTCCCTGCTCCGGCAGTATACCCCCATGCCCCAGGTGATGAACATGCCCCCCATGAACCGCACCGTCAGCGATGAAGAGTACGAGGCGGTGCTCAGCTGGGTTTACCTGAACAAGCTGGAGGGCTATACCCAGGGGGCCGGGTCTGCCTCTTCCGCTTACATTCCGGATTTCTCTCCCCGGCCGGAGTAAACATATGTTTGCGTTTTCCCGCCGGGTGTGATATGCTAGGACAAAAGGAGGCGGTGCTATGCCCAGAAGCAGCGGCAAACAGGAGGAAATTCTGCAATACATCGATGCATTTATGGCGGAAAACGGATACGCCCCGTCAGTGCGGGAAATCGGCGCGGCTGTGGGGTTGCGCTCCACCGCTTCGGTGAGCTATCATTTGGCCCAGCTGCAATCCCAAGGCCTGCTGTCCTTCGCGGCGGGAAAAAAGCGGGCCATTACCACCCAGGGGGCAAAGTTTGTGCAGATCCCCATCATCGGCCTGGTCACTGCCGGCCTGCCCATTCTGGCAGAGGAGAATCAGGAGGGGACCATGGCCTGGGAGGGGGATCCCAGCTGCTTCGCCCTCCGGATCCGGGGAGACAGCATGGTCAACGCCGGGATCTTGGACGGGGACCTGGTGGTGGTCCGTCCCCAGCAGACTGCCGACGACGGGCAGATTGTGGTGGCCCTGCTGGGAAACGAGGCCACCGTCAAACGCCTGCGCCGGAGAAGGGGAAAAATTTGGCTCCAGCCGGAAAATGCCAACTATGCCCCCATTGATTCCCCGGATGTGGCAATCCTGGGCCTGGTGAAGGCGGTTTTCCGCCGGTACTGACCGCATCCCCGGGGGGACGGGTTCAGTTGGTTCATCTGCATATGGAATCATTTGAGAGAGAAGGAGATTTGTCATGTCGACTCAGGAAGCTTCCGCTCTGGAGATGAGCTCCGGCCCGTTGACCCGGCGGCTTCTGCGCTTTGCCCTGCCGGTGATGTTCACCGGGATTTTGCAGCTGCTGTACAATGCGGCAGACATTGTGGTGGTGGGCCAGTTTGGCGGCGGGCACGCCTCTGTCGCCGCCGTGGGTTCCACCGGCGCACTGGTCAATCTGTTGGTAAACCTATTTATGGGCGTCAGCGTAGGCGCAAATTTCCTGGCGGCAAAGCTGGCCGGGGCCAAGGATACCGCCGGGCTCCGGCGGTGCATCCACTGCGCCGTGGGGGCCAGCGTCATCATCGGCGTCTTGGCGGGCATTGTGGGCTTTTTCACCTCCACCCCCCTGCTGCGCCTGATGGATTCCCCGGAGGATGTGCTCCCCCTGTCCAGCCTGTACCTGAAAATTTACTTCCTGGGCATGCCCGCCCTGGTGGTCTACAACTTCGGCGCCGCCATTTTGCGGGCACTGGGAGACACCAAGCGGCCCCTGGTGTACATGGCCATATCCGGCATGGTTAACGTGGTGCTCAACCTGTTTTTCGTCTGCGTGTGCAAGCTGGATGTGGCCGGGGTGGCCATTGCCACCTCTGTGTCCCAGTTTCTCTCCGCCTTCCTGGTACTGCGGTGCCTGACCAAACGGCAGGAGGAATTCCGGCTGGTGCTCCGGGAGATCCGCCTGCACAAAGAGCCCCTGGTGGAAATGCTGCGCACCGGCATTCCGGCGGGATTGCAGGGGGTTCTGTTCTCCCTGTCCAATGTGATTGTCCAGTCTGCCATCAATCCCTTCGGCTCTGCGGCAATGGCCGGCAATTCCGCCGCCTCCAGTCTGGAGGGTTTTATCTATACCGCCCTCAATGCGTTTTACCAGGCCACCCTGACCTTCATCAGCCACAACCTGGGGGCGAAAAACTACCACCGGATTTTGCAGGTGTTTTGGCAATGCCTGGCCATGGTGGCCATTCTGGGAATCAGTCTTTGCGGATTGCTCTACCTGTTCCATGATTTCTTCCTGGGGCTGTACATCTCCCCGGAGGATGGCGAGCTGGCCCAGGTGCTGGAGACGGGGCGGCTGCGGATCGGCTGCATCAGCATATTCCAGTTTTTGGGAGGCTTCATGGAAATCGGCTGCGGCGGCCAGCGGGGACTGGGCCGCACCTGGCTGCCTACCCTGGTCACCTTCTTCGGCTCCTGCGCCCTGCGGATTATCTGGGTGCACACGGTATTTGCCTCCGTGGGCACGTTGGAGAGCCTGTATATCTCCTACCCCATTTCCTGGGCCCTCACCTTCCTGGTGCACTGCGCCTGCTTCTTCCCCACCATTTACCACAAAATGCGGGCTTAAGCGCCCTGCCCAAAAAGGAGAACCAGCGTGGAGATTCGAGAAATCACGGAAAACAAAACCCAATACCTGGCTCTCCTGCTCCTGGCCGACGAGCAGGAGAGCATGATCGGCCGGTACCTGAACCGGGGCACCATGTACGCCCTGGATGACGGCGGGGTGAAAGCCGTCTGCGTGGTCACCGATGAAGGCGGCGGCGTGTTGGAAATCAAAAACATCGCCGTCCGGCCGGATTGCCAGCGCCGGGGCTATGGCCGCCGGTTGATCGAATTTGTGAAAGACCGGTACCGGGGCCGTTTCCACACCCTGCAGGTGGGCACCGGGGACAGCCCGTTGACCGTTCCGTTCTACCTGAGCTGCGGCTTCGTCCGATCCCATACCCTACCCGGCTTTTTCCTGGAGCATTATGATCACCCCATCTATGAATGCGGAAAGCGCCTGGCAGACATGGTTTATTTTCAACAGAAAATGTAAGGGATTTTCCCATCCCCGCCCTGCTGCAAAGTAAATTTGTGGCAGGGCGATTGTGCACTTTGCCCCGGATGGGCAGTTGACGAACGGGTTAGTTTGTGATAAAACTATCTTGAAACCATGGCAGCTCCCCTGCCAGAATAGGAGAATGAACCATGAACGAACGCTGGAATTTAGATTCCCTCTACCGTGGCTTTGACGATCCCCAGTTCACCCAGGACTTGCAGAGCTTAACCCAGGCCTGCACCCGCTTCGCTTCCCTCACCGGTTCCCTGGAGGACATGGCCCCGGCGGCAGCCCTGCGCCAGGGCATTGACCTGCTGGAAGAAATCAACACCCTGGGCAACAGCCTGGTGGAATTCGCCTCCCTGCGCCAGTCGGCGGACACCGGCGACAGTGAAGCCGCCTCCGCCCTGGGCCAGGTGTTGGCGGTCTTTAGCCAAACCGCCGGCCCAAACGCCCGGTTCCAGGCTTATGCCGCCGCCTTACCGGAGCTGGAATCCATCCTGGCGCAAGACGAAGTGCTCTCCCAATACCAATACCTCTTCCGCAAAATCCGGGAGGACAGCCGCTATCTGCTCAGCAGCCAAGGGGAGGATATTCTCGCCCGCCTGCAGCTGTCCGGCGCCAATGCCTGGAGCGATTTGCAGGCCTTCCTCACCAGCTCGGTGGAGGTGGACTACAACGGCGGCGTCACCAACCTCTCGGCCATCCGCAACCTGGCCTACGATCCGGATCCGGCGGTGCGCAAGGCGGCTTACGCCGCAGAGTTGGACTGCTACAAAAAGATCAAAGATCCCGTGGCCTTTGCCTTGAATTCCATTAAGCTGGAAACCATTAACACCGCCCAGCTCCGGGGATATGACTCCCCCTTGGACAAGGCGCTGAAAGGCGCCCAGATGAAGCGGGAGACGTTGGACGCCATGTTCTCCGCCATCGATGAATACCTGCCAAAGTTCTGGGTATATCTGAAGGCCAAGGCCAAAGCCCTGGGGCATGAACATGGACTGCCCTGGTACGATCTGTTTGCCCCCATGGGCAAGGCAGGGAAAACCTACACCACCCAGGAAGCCCGGGACTATCTGGTCAACCTGTTCGGCACCTTTGACGGAGAGCTTCGGGACATGGTGGCGGAAGCCTTTGACCACGCCTGGATCGATTTCTATCCCCGGTCAGGAAAGACCGGCGGTGCGTTCTGCGCCGGGGTGGAGAAGCTGGGGGAGAGCCGCATCCTTACCAACTTCGACGGCTCCTTCAGCGACATTGTCACCCTGGCCCATGAGCTTGGCCACGCCTTCCACAACCATATGCTGAAGGACCAGCGGCCGCTGAACCGGGATTACACCATGCCGGTGGCGGAAACCGCCTCCACCTTCAACGAGTGCGTGGTGATGAACGCCGCCATTTCCGCCGCCACGGACAAGGGGGAAAAACTGGCCCTCATTGAGTCCCAGCTCCAGGACGCCACCCAGATCATCTGCGATATCTACTCCCGCTACCGGTTTGAGACGGCGGTGTTCGCCAACCGGGAAACCGCATTCCTGCCGGCGGACCGGCTGTGCAGCATGATGCTGGAGGCCCAGAAGCAATCCTATGGAGACGGCCTGGACCATTCCTGCCTGCACCCCTACATGTGGGTGTGCAAGAGCCACTACTACGGCGGCGTCAGCTTCTACAACTTCCCCTATGCCTTCGGCGGCCTGTTTGCCCGGGGCCTGTACGCCCAGTATGAACAGGAAGGGGACGCATTCCTGCCCAAGTACAAAAACCTGCTCCGGGCCACCCCGGTGTCCACGGTGGAGGAAGCGGCCATGGTTGCTGGCATCGACCTGACCGACCGGGCATTCTGGGCCCAGGGGTTGGATATTTTGGCCGGGGAAATCGACCAGTTCCTGGCTCTGCTGGAGGCCTAAGCCATGCTGAATCAGTTAATTACCTTCCTGGACAGCAGCCCCAGCTGCTACCATGGGGTAGACAATCTGGCCAAGCGGTTGGCAGCGGAAGGCTATACCGCCTTGGCCGAGCCGGATCACTGGGACTTGCAGCCCGGCGGGAAATACTACCTGACCCGGAATCAGTCTGCCATCCTGGCCTTTCGCATTCCGGCCCGGCAGCCTGACCGCTTTATTCTGGCCGCCAGCCATTCCGACCGGCCCTGCTTCAAGGTCAAGGAAAACCCGGAGCTGGAAACCGAGTATATCCGCCTGGCGGTAGAGCGCTATGGGAGCATGCTCATGTCTACCTGGCTGGACCGGCCCCTGTCCATTGCCGGCCGGGTGCTGGTGGAGACGGCAGAGGGGATTACCGCCCGGCTGGTAAACCTGGACCGGGACCTGTGCATGATCCCCAACCTGGCCATTCACATGAACCGGAAGGCCAACGACGGGTATGCCTACAACCCGGCAGTGGATCTGATTCCTCTGACCGGCTCCCTGGCAACCAAGGGCTCGTTTTCCCGGCTGGTGGCCGAGGCAGCCGGGTGCCGGCCTGAGGAGATTCTGGGCCACGACCTGTTCCTGTACAACCGGGAAAAAGCCCGGGTCTGGGGGGCGGACAACGAGTACCTCTCCGCCCAGGCTTTGGACGACCTGCAGTGCGCCTGGGCCACCATGGAAGGGTTTTTACAGGCGAAACCGGGACCGGCGGTACCGGTGTGCTGCGTGTTTGACAATGAGGAGGTAGGCTCCGGCACCATGCAGGGGGCGGACTCCACTTTCCTGTCCGGCGCCTTGGCCCGGATCTGCGCCGGAACCGGAATGGACTACCGCCGGGCTGTGGCCGGCAGTTTCCTGGTTTCCGCCGACAATGCCCACGCCTTGCACCCCAATCACCCGGAGTATGCCGACGCTACCCACCGCCCGGCCATCAATGGGGGCATTGTCCTGAAGTTTAACGCCAACCAGCGCTACACCACCGACGGCGTGTCCGCCGCCATTTTCCGGAAGGCCTGCCGGATGGCGGGGGTGCCCACCCAAACCTACTGCAACCGGGCGGACTTGCCCGGCGGCTCTACCCTGGGGAACATCTCCACCGCTCAGGTAAGCATTCCCACGGTGGATGTGGGCCTGCCCCAACTGGCCATGCACTCCTGTTACGAAACCGCCGGGACAAAGGACGCCGGATATTTGGTCCGGGCTATGGCCACCCTTTACGCCATGGACCTGCCCCAGGTGAATTGACCCGGGTTTACAAAACATAAACCAACCTTTTCCCAAATTTTACCTGGGGGTTTGCACAATTTCGCAACTCCGCCATTGAAATTTTTCCCTGTTTTTGTTAAAATAGAGTGTGGAGTTTTGGCTCCATACTCTATTTTATTTTTTAAGGAGGATGCAACACATGAGAAGCAAGCATTCCGTGCGGGTTCTGTCTGTGCTGCTTGCACTGGTCATGGTTCTGGCGCTGCTTCCGGCTTCGGTTTTCGCCGCTGGCGAAAAGTCGGATGACATCGTGGTGCTCTATACCAATGACGTGCACTGCGGGGTAGACGCCGGCACGCCGGAAGGCACCATGGGTTACGCCAACCTGGCGGCCTACAAGAAAGCCATGGAAGAAGCCCACAACTACGTTACCCTGATGGATGCAGGGGATGCCATCCAGGGCGAGGCCATTGGCACCCTGTCCAACGGCAGCTATCTGGTTGACATTATGAATTACCTGGGGTACGACTACGCTACCTTCGGTAACCATGAGTTTGACTACGGTATGGATGTGGCCCTGTCTCTGCTGGAGGAGGCTGATGCTACCTACCTGTCCTGCAACTTCACGGATCTGCAGACCGGTCAGACGGTGGCCCAGCCCTACGCCATGGAAACCTACGGGGATTTGCAGGTGGCCTATGTGGGCATCAGCACCCCGGAGACCTTCACCAAGTCCACCCCCACCTACTTCCAGGACGAAAACGGCAATTACATCTACGGCTTCTGTGAAGGCAACGATGGCCAGGACCTGTACGACGCCGTGCAGGGCGCCATTGACGCGGCCAAGGCAGAAGGCGCGGATCTGGTGATTGCCCTGGGGCACTGCGGCACCGATACCCAGTCCTCTCCCTGGATGTCCACCGAAATCATCGCCAACACCACCGGTTTGGACGCCTTCATTGACGGCCACTCCCACAGCGTGATCCCTGGCCAAATGGTACAGGATAAGGACGGCAATGACGTGATCCTCACCTCCACCGGCACCAAGCTGGCCAACATTGGCAAAATGACCATCACCCCGGCGGGAGAAATTACCACCGAGCTGGTCACCGGCTACGCGGAAGTGGACCCGGATACCGATGCATTCATCAAGCAGATTCAGGCCCAGTATGAAGACGACCTGAACGAAGTGGTGGCCCAGTCCGACGTTGACCTGATTGTCAACGATCCGGAAACCGGCGACCGGCTGGTGCGCAACAGCGAAACCAATTTGGGCGACCTGTGCGCCGACGCTTACCGCACTGTGCTGGGGGCTGACATCGCCTTTGTCAACGGCGGCGGCGTCCGGGCAGACATCCAGGCCGGTGAAATTACCTTTGCCGAAGTCATTGCCGTGCATCCCTTCGGCAACGCCGCCTGTGTTGTGGAAGCCACCGGCCAGGAAATTCTGGACGCGCTGGAGATGGCTTCCCGCTCTGCCCCCGGAGAGAACGGCGGCTTCCTCCAGGTCTCCGGCCTGAAGTACACCGTTGACCTGAACATCCCCTCCTCGGTCACGGTGGATGACAAGAGCATGTTCGTCTCCGTAGACGGCCTGCGCCGGGTAAAGGACGTGCAGGTGCTCAACGACGACGGGGTGTATGAACCCATCGACGTGGAGAAAACCTATACCCTGGCCTCCCACAACTACATGCTGAAGTCCGGCGGCGACGGCATCAACATGTTCATGGACAACAAGCTCCTCCAGGACGAGGTCATGATCGACAATCAGGTGCTCATCACCTACATCCGTGACTATCTCCATGGGGTGGTGGGTGACGAATACGCCAACCCCTACGGCGAAGGCCGGATTACCGTCACCGACATGCCTTACACCGATGTGCCCAGCGGCACATACTATTACGACGCGGTTAAGTTTGTGGACGGCCAGGGCTATATGGACGGCGTTGGCAACAGCCGCTTCGCTCCCCGGAGCCAGCTGACCCGGGCCATGGCAGTCACCGTGCTGCACCGCCTGGAAGGCAAGCCCCAAGTGACCAACGACAACCCCTTCCCTGATGTGCCCAGCGGCGCTTACTACGAGAACGCGGTGAACTGGGCCGTGTCCGCCGGCGTGGTGGAGGGCTATGAGGACAACACCTTCCGGCCCAACCAGAAAATCACCCGGGAAGAAATGGTGGCCATCTTCTACCGCTATGCCCAGTTTAAGGGCTATGACGTCAGCGCCACCAGCGACCTTTCCGCCTTTAAGGACGGCAGCGCTGTTCAGCCTTACGCCCAAGCCGCCATGGAGTGGGCAGTGAACGTTGGCCTGATCATTGGCACCGACGTAGGCACCCTGGTGCCCCGGGGCCTCACCAAGCGCTGCGACTTCGCCATGGTGGTGGAGCGGTTCTGCAACGCCAAGGTGGACATTAACCTGATGGCCACCTCCGACGTCCACGGCCAGCTGTTTGCCACCGACTACACTGCCGACGCTTCCGCCTCCGGCACCTACTACCAGGCCATGACCCGGATTGCCTCCTTCGTCAAGGCCCAGCGGGAGCTGTATGAGAACACCTTCCTGGTGGACTGCGGCGACCTGGTGCAGGGCACGCCCCTGACTTACTACTACGCCTTTGAGCAGAGCGATGTGGACGATCCCGCCATGAAGGCCCTGCGGATGATGGGCTATGACATGTTTGTCCCCGGCAACCACGAGTTCAACTATGGCATGACCATTCTCCAGCGGCAGCTGAACTACCTCACCAGCGCCCCCACCGATACCGAGAGCATGGTGGCCGTTGGCTGCGCCAACTATCTGGACGCCAGCAAGCAGGTAGAAGGCCAGCCCACCGACTGGACCACCTGGAACAACTACGCCCCCTACATGCTTTACGAGTATGACGGGGTAACCGTGGCGGTGATGGGCATTGGCAACCCCAATGTGCCCAAGTGGGACGTCCCTGCCAACTGGGAAGGCATCTACTTTGCCAATGTCATCGACACCTACAAGCACTATGAAGAGGAAATGACCCAGCGGGCCGACCTGATTGTGGTGGCCAGCCATTCCGGCATTGACTCCGACGACGAGTCCGACTTCATCCGCCGCCTGGTGTCCGAGACCGACACCATCGACCTGGTGTTCACCGGCCACGAGCACCGCAACGGGGTGACCATGATCGCCAATGCGCAAAACCAGGAAATCCCGGTGTTCTCCCTGTCCACCAAGTGCGCGGTGGTAGGCCAGGCCATTATCAGCTACGACAAGATCTCCGGCGAATACACCATTACCACCGAAAATGTGCCCATGGCGCAGCGGGATGAGAACCGGCAGTGGCAGCCCCTGTACGACGTGGATGCCGAACTGGAGGCCGCCCTGCAGCCCTACGAAACCGCCACGTGGCAGGACTACATGCTCCAGCCCATCGGCACCGCCTCCGGGGACTTCCCTGCTACCAATCTGGGGGGCGCGCCCTCCGCGTTCGTCGAGCTGGTCAACAAGGTGCAGATCTGGGGCGCCTATGACCGCACCGGAGAAAATACCCCGGACAACCCGGACGACGACACTCCGGCCCAGCTGTCCATCACCGCTCCCCTCACCTCCGGCTCCGCCGAGAACCTGATTCCGGAGGGGGACATTATGCTGGGCGACATGTTCAAGCTCTACCGGTACGAGAACTGGTTCTACCAGATCACCATGACCGGCAAGGAAGTGGACACCTGGCTGGAATACTCCGCTTCCAAGGTGCAGCTGAATGAGGATGGCACCGTCAATATCCTGGGAGGCCTCACCTACTACGATGTGATCAACGGCGAAGGCTTCTACTACGAAATTGACCCCACCCAGCCGGAAGGCGACCGGGTCACCATCTCTTATAATGGCGAGCCGGTGGCTGACGACACCGTCTTTACCGTGGTCATCAACAACTACCGGTACAACGGCGGCGGCAACTATGTCCAGTATCTCAACGAGCATGGCTGCGAATTTGAAGCCAATGATCCTGACCGGATCATCTACTCCACCCAGTATGACATGATCCAGGGCGAGGATAAGGGCCAGGCCCGGAACCTGCTGGCGGACTATATCAGAGAAGCCGGCACCATCAACCCGGACATCACCTATCAGTGGAATATCCTGGGCGCCAACTAATCCATAACGCTGGCCGGGACCCCATTTGGGGTCCCGGTTTTTTTCGGGGTGTTTTGGACAAACGCCCAGGTGGCTACGAATTCGCCCGAACAGCTGCCAACTTGCCAGGTTTCTCTGCGGGGATGCGGATTGCCACACCAGTGTGCGCACTGGTTCGCAATGACATGCAGAAAACGGTGACGCGTCTGCGGGGGCAAGGACGTCTCCCCACTGCCATTGCGAGGAGCGAAGCGGCGGGACAATCC
>DVHJ01000045.1 GCA_018712145.1 Candidatus Faecousia faecigallinarum
AGGGTTTCCTCCACGCTGCCACGGACCAATTCCTTGATTTGCCCCTTGATTATTTCCTCGTTGAATTGTACAATGTTGTTGGACATGGTTTGTCGTCTCCTTTCAGAATGTGTGTAGCAACGTCATTCTACCAGAGACCGGCAAGCCGTGTCTACTTTTTTGCTATTTTCAATTTGCGCAATTTATTATACCTTATCCTTCCCTAGATTCCAATCTCATTGCTTCCTCTTTCCTCAGCACAAAGGTGGGGGCGCTCCGGCGCCCCCACCTTGTGCGCCGACCCACTGCCCGGCGCAAAAAAGGAGCTGCCTCATCGTGAGACAGCTCCATTTAATTTTGCCCGAGACGTTAAGGCCGGTTTGCCTGGCAGGCAGCCAGATAAGCGGCCCGGCCGGTTTCGTAGAGATTCTGGCCCAGGGTGTCAATGACCACCGTCACCGGGAAATTCTCCACCTCCATGCGGCGGATGGCCTCAGCGCCAAGATCCTCGTAGGCGATCACCTCCGCTTTCTTCACGCACCGGGCAAGCAACGCCCCGGCGCCGCCGATGGCGGCAAAGTATACCGCGCCATATTGCTGCATGGCTTCCACCACCGCTTTGTCCCGCTTGCCTTTGCCAATCATGCCGGTGGAACCGGCGGCAATGACCTTGGGGGCGTAGGCGTCCATGCGGTAGCTGGTGGTGGGGCCGCAGGAACCGACGGCATAGCCCTTCTGGGCGGGGGTGGGGCCGGCGTAGTAGATCACTGCGCCGGAGATGTCAAAGGGCAGGGGTTCGCCCCGGTCCAGCAGCTCCACCAGGCGCTTATGGGCGGCATCCCGGGCGGTGTAGATCACCCCGGAGAACAGCACCGTATCCCCGCACCGCAGCTGCCGGGCCTGTTCCCGGGTCATGGGGGCAGTCAACCGGTATTCCATCTCACAGCACCTCCGATTCGTGTCTGGCCACGTGGCAGTTGATGTTCACCGCCACCGGCAGGCTGGCCATGTGGCAGGGGGCGGCCTCAATGTGCACCGCCAGGGCGGTAGTCCGGCCCCCCAGGCCCTGGGGGCCGATGCCCAGGGCGTTGATCCGGTCCAGCAGCTCCTGCTCCAGCTGGGCATAGAAGCGGTCCGGGTTGGGTTCGCCGGTGTGCCGGAGCAGGGCGCGCTTGGCCAACTCCGCCGCCCGGTCAAAGCAGCCCCCCAGGCCAACGCCAACCACCACCGGCGGGCAGGGGTTGGGGCCGGCTTCTTCCACGGTTTTCACCACGAAATCTTTCACGCCCTGCTCCCCATCAGAAGGGCGGAGCATGGCGATGCGGCTCATGTTCTCGCTGCCGGCGCCTTTCGGGGCCACAGTAATGCGCAGCTTGTCCCCCGGTACAAGGCGAATATAAGTCACCGCCGGGGTGTTGTCCTTGGTGTTCACCCGGCGCAGGGGATCCGCCACCACCGAACAGCGCAGCCCCGCCTCCAGGTAACCTTGATGCACCCCCTGGTTTACCGCCTGCTGCAAATCGCCGTCGATATGTACCTCCTGCCCCACGTCCAGGAACACGCAGGCTACCCCCGTGTCCTGGCAGATGGGCAGCTGATCCGCTTCTGCAATCTGGTAATTTTCCACCATCCGGTCCAGGATTCCCTGGGCCCCTGGCCACGGCTCCTGCGCCCGGCTCCGGGCGATGCACGCCCGCACATCCTGGGGCAGATTCCGGTTGGCGCTCATACACAGCCGTGCCACCGCTTGGGTCACGGCCTCTGCACGGATTTCCCGCATGGCCATCATCCTTTCCTATCCATTCTCCGGCGTTTGCCGGGATTCGATAATAGTATATCGAATATAGTGGCAGGTTTCAACCCCCACCGGGGATTTTTTCCCAGTTCACTGCACCTCGGCCAGCAGATCCCGGTAGAACTGCCACACTTCCGCCTCGGTCTCAAAGTTGGCCACGTACATCTGGTTGGCCATGGCGCCGGACAGCACATCGGGAATGCGGCCGTGCATTTTGATGCAGTGGCCATATTTGGCCATCACCGCTTTGTGGCTCAGCACGAACACTTTCCCATCCCGGCGGCCACAAAAGGCACAGTAGTGGTGGGGCCGGTTCAGGGGAAGGGTGCACCGGTCAAAGGCAACCATGTCTGCCCAAATCTTATACACATCTACCTCGTAGGCGTAGTCAAACAGATCCGGGGTATAGCCGCCGGCAGGGCGCATATTTACCTCAAGCCCCAGAATATCCCCTTTTTTGCCCAGACCGGGCTGGTCATCGTTGAGCACGAAAAATTCCAGGTGAACAAACCGGCTCTTTACATCGAAGGCCCGCACAGTCCGCCGGCCCACATCCCGCATCTGAGGGGAGAGCTCCTTGACGATATAGTAAATGGAATTGTCGTTGTTGTTCACCGTGTCCATGATGGATTCCGGGGTGACATTCCCACTTTCAAACAAGGGCTTGCCCTGGGAATCCACAATGGCGTCATAGGTGCGCACCTGGCCATTGACAAATTCCTCCATAATATACGCTTCTTTGCCTTTGGTGGCCATAAATTCCCCCAGCTCTTGGTCATTGTTCAGACGGTAGGTGTGGTTTGCGCCCACGCCGTTGTCCGGCTTGACAATGACCGGGTAGCCCACCTGGTGGGCAAAGGCCTTTGCGCCGGTCAGGTCCTCCACCAGGTGGTAGCGGGCGGTAGGAATACCGGCGGCTTGGTAGTAGCGCTTCATTGCAGACTTTTGCTTAATGCGGTCCATATCCTGGGTTTGGAAGCCCGTGGTGATGTGAAATGCAGTACGCAGTGCGGCGTCCCGCTCCAGCCAGTATTCGTTATTGGACTCCAGCCAGGAAATTTCGCCGTACTTGTGGATAAAAAAAGCCACGGCCCGGTAAACCTCATCATAGTTCTCTAAGCTGGAAACCCGGTAGTACTCGTGGAGGGACTCCAACAGCGGCTGGGGCAGATCCCCATAGGGGCAGTCGCCGATGCCCAGAACCCGCATGCCGTTGTTTTTCAGTTCGGCGCAGAACTTCCAATAGTTAGAGGGGAAGTTAGGGGAAATAAATATGCAGTTTTTCATCCAATCTCTCTCCTTTGCTGGGTGTTACAGGAAACGGGGAACGTAGTGCTCTACCTGGCGGTACCACCAGTACCAGTCATGGTTAACATCGTGCCCCCAGAAATCCACTTGGGCATAAATTCCTTTTTCCCGGAGGATTTGCTGCAGCCATGCCGTGCTGGCCAGCGGCTCATCCTCCCAAGCCCCCTGTCCCACACAGAATACCATGTTCCGCTGATTGTACATGTGTATATAGGGGTGATCCCAGGGCATGTTGGGCAGATACAGGCAGGGGGAATTCTGATACACCAAATCGTCTATATAGCCGCCGAAGTACTGCCCTGGGTCGTACAGCCCGGACAGGGCCAGGACGCTGTCAAACAAATCTGGCCGGCGGAAAAACAGGTTGGCTGCATGCATGGCCCCCAATGAGCAGCCAAAGGTCATGATAGGAATGTCCTGCCAATTCCGTTCACCGCTCAGGTGGCGGATGGTGGGCACCAGTTCATCCACCATGTAATGATACCAGCGTTCGTGCTGTTCGATCCGGCTTCGGGGATCTCCCCCCGGGCAGGCATAGGTTTCGTCGTCAATACAGTCTGCGGCGTATACCGTGACCTGCCCTGGCTCGATCCATTTGGCCCACACGTCGGACATGTGAAAATTTTCGAAATCGTAGAACCGGCCGCTCTGACAGGGAATGAACAAAACCGGCTTTCCCCGGTGGCCGTAGACCTTGAATTCCATGTTCCGGTTCAGGTGGCTGCTGTAGTGCTTCATATAGCGAATTTCCAATGGGATTCCCCCTTCTTTTTCTGGCTGGCGCTAAAACCCCAGACACTGCATGAAAATGGGAATCTGTCGTTCCCAAGAGGCCTCGCTGTGGGTGCCGCCCGGGACAATGCGAAACGCCAAATTCACCCGTTTGCTCAGCAGCAGATGGGCTACGGAAATCAGCGCCTCGGCACTGGCTGGGTGGCGGTACATTTCCTTGCTGCCGTAGTCCATGTAAATGCAGGTGTCGTTGTGGATCTGAGCCCAGGCTACCATCTCCAAAATTTTACCCGGCGACAGCCACAGGCTGGGCGAAAGACATGCCGCCCGTTGAAATACGTGATTGTATACCGTGGCGCCATACAGCGCCATCAGCCCACCCATAGATGATCCGCAAATCAGCGTGTTTTCCCGCTCCGGCAAGGTGCGCAGTTTAGCGTCGATGGCTGGCTTCAAGGTGTCTACCATCCAGTCCATGTAGATTTTCCCCTGGCCGTGAATGCGGCCCAGCGTGGAATTCTCTACATCCACGGGGCAGTATTCTTCCAGGCGGCGGTTACCCTCGTGATTACACTCAATGGCCACGATAATCAGCGGTGTACGGGTCCAGCCCATATAGCTGCCAAATCCCCAGGATTTGCCATAGGTTGCGTCAGCGTCATAGAAAACGTTGTGCCCGTCAAACATATACATCACCGGATAGCGGCGCTCCAGGTCGTTATCGTAATCCTCCGGCAGGTAGACGTACCCCCGGCGGGTTTTGTCGCCGGACAGAGGCGGGATTGTCACATCCCATTTGTACACCATAATGCAAGACCTCCACACAGTGTTTTTGGATTCCATTAGTATACTCGGATAATGACAAATTGTCAATTTGCAAAAGAAAAAAAGCAGCGAAAAAAATTCCGCCGCAGCCAGAGGGATAATCCGCCCGATCGGCGGAAAATCCAGTTGTTTTTTTCCGGAAATGTGGTACAATAACCTAAACGGATGCCCCCAATGGGGGCGCGGCAGATTGCCATCATCTAAAGGAGGGTATCCCATGGCGGAAAATAAGCAGTACATTACCCAGAATCAGGAGAATGGCGCAATTCTCATCGCTGAGGACGTGCTGGTCTCCATCGTCACTGTCGCCGTGAACGAGACAGAGGGCGTGTCCGGGCTGAACACCAAGCTGGGCGCGGATATTTCCGATATTCTGAATAAAAAGAACCGGGGCAAGGGCGTGAAGATTACCATTACCGAAGAGGATAAGTTGCTCATCGAATGCAACATCATCGTTACCTACGGTTCGGCGGTGGTGAGCGTGGCCAAAGCGGTGCAGGACAATGTCACGGCTGCGGTGGAGTCCATGACCGGCATCACCCCGGCGGAGATCAATGTGAATATCTGCGGCATTACCGTGGAGCAGAAATAAGCCGGAAAACCCTCAGGGGGGTCCGGCAGTCTCGAAGGGGGCGTTGCGCCCCCTTTCCCTATCTCCGGCAATGCCGGAAACCACACAAGGAGGCCGCCCATGACCAGATCCAATGCCAGAGAGCTGGCAGTACATTTGATTTACAGCCGGAGTTTTACCGGGGAGGAGCCGGAATCCGTCTTGGAGGCCCGGTTGGACCGGGCTTACTATGACGCTTTGTCGGCAGAGACCGAGGTCTATGCGCAACGCCCCAGCCGCAAGCAGCTGGCCTACCTGGACCAGGTGGTGGTGGGTACCGCCAACCGGGCCGGGGAGTTGGACGCAGCCATTGCCCAATACGCCATCGGCTGGGACATCAGCCGGATTTCCCGGTTGACCCGGGCCATTTTGCAGCTGGCCCTGTTTGAGTGCCAGTATGTGGAGGATGTGCCCCCGGGCGTGGCGGTAAACGAGGCGGTTACCCTGGCGAAGAAATATGACGGTGACGAGGCCGGAACCTTTGTCAACGGTATTTTGCGGAATTACCTGCGCAGCCAGCAAGCTCCGGAGGCGGCGGAGCCATGATCGCCTTGGGCCTGGACACCAGCAACTACACCACTTCCATTGCCTGGTTTGACGGCCGGTCAGGGGAAAACCAGTCCCGGCTTTTGCCGGTTCGCCCAGGTGAGCTGGGGCTGCGCCAGTCAGATGCGGTGTTTGCCCATGTACAGGGTCTACCAGCGTTGGCTGCCCGGTTATTTGCCGGAGTGGATACCGGCGGCCTAGAGGCGATTGGCGTCAGCACTCGTCCCCGGGCGGTGGAAGGCTCCTACATGCCCTGCTTCCAGGTGGGGCTCAGTCAGGCCAGAACATTAGCTGCTGCCTTAGGTGTACCGGTGGTGGAGGTGGCTCATCAGCAGGGCCATTTGGCTGCCGCTTTGTGGGCTGCCGGGAAAATGGACTTGTTGGACGGTCCGTTTCTGGCTTGGCACCTGTCCGGGGGCACCACAGAACTGCTATATGTGGAGCCGGAGGGATGGAACCTGAATTGCCGCCGGATTGGCGGCACCATGGACATTTCTGCCGGACAACTCATTGACCGCACAGGGAAGCTGCTGGGCTTGCCGTTTCCCGCCGGCAGGCACTTAGACGAGCTGAGCCAGGCGGCCGGAACGGAGGAGGCCTTCCGGGTAAAGTGCCCGGAAACCTGGTTTTCCCTGTCCGGCGCAGAGAATCAGGTGCAGGCCTACCTCCGTGCCACCCAGAATCCGGAAAAAACGGCAGCCTATGCCTTGCGCACGGTCTGCTTGGCGGTGCAGGCGGCGACAGAACATGCCGTGGTCCGGCATCCTGGGCTACCGGTGGTGTTTTCTGGCGGGGTATCTGCCAACCGCCTTTTGCGCAGGACGTTGGACGGTGCTGTATTCTGTCCACCGGCCTATTCCACCGACAATGCCATGGGCCCGGCAATTTTGGCCTGGCGCAGCAGAAGAGGTTAGCCATGGAACAAAAGATTTATTCTGTCTCCCAGGTGACCGCTTATATTCAAACCCTGATGGACAAGGACGGTATGCTTTCCCGCCTGTGCATTCAGGGAGAGATTAGCAATTATAAGCTCTATCCCTCCGGCCATCACTATTTTTCCCTGAAAGACGGCACGGCCGCCATCCGTTGCGTTATGTTTAAATCCGCAGCCCAGCGCCTGCGCTTCCGGCCGGCAGACGGTATGCGGGTGCTGGCCGTGGGGCGGATATCCGTCTTCCCCCGGGATGGAATTTACCAGCTGTACTGCACTGGTCTGATGCCGGCCGGGGTGGGGGACTTACACGCCGCTTTCGAGGCGCTGAAAGCTAAGCTCCAGGCAGAGGGCCTATTTGATCCTGCCCACAAAAAACCCATTCCCCGCTACCCCGGCGTCATTGCCCTGATTACGTCCCCCGCCGGGGCGGCTGTTCAGGATATGCTGCGGATTCTGCGCAAGCGGTATCCCCTGGCTAAGGTGCGGATTTTCGGCGTCCGGGTGCAGGGGGCTGAAGCCCCGGCGGAGCTATGTGGCGCGATACGTTATGTCAACCGTTGGAATCTGGCGGATGTGATCATTACTGGCCGGGGCGGCGGCAGCTTGGAGGACCTTTGGGCGTTCAATGACGAAAATTTGGCCCGCACCATTTTTGCTTCTCGAATTCCGGTGATCTCCGCCGTGGGGCACGAACCGGATGTTACCATCTCCGACTATGTGGCGGATCTGCGGGCGGCCACCCCCTCCAATGCGGCGGAGTTGGCGGTGCCGGATCGTCAGGAATTGCAAAAACGCCTGAATGTCATGTGGTCGGGCATGTCTGCCAACCTATCCCGGCAGGTGCGGCTACACCGGCAGCGGCTAAACGTGCTGGCCTCGGCCCGGGCGATGCAGAGCCCTACCGCCTACTTAGAACAGCGCCGGCTTCTGCTGGACAGTCTTTTGCGCCGGTTGTGTGCAGCCCAGCAGCAGCGGCTGTCAGGTTACCGCCGCCGCAGCGGCACACTGGCCTCTGCCTTGGATGCCATGAGTCCCCTAAAGGTATTGGGCCGGGGCTATGCCATGGCCCAGACGCAACCTGGCCGGCTGTTGCAATCGGTTCAGCAGGTGGCGCCCGGGGACAGTATTACCCTCTTTTTGGCCGACGGCCAACTCACTGCCAACGTGCAGACCATTACCCAACGACAGGGGGAATTCACCGATGAGCGAACCATCGAAGACCTTTGAAGCCTCCATGGCCCGTCTGGAGCAAATTGTCCGGGCCATGGAGCGGGGGGACGTGCCTCTGGAGCAGTCCTTAAAGTTATTTGAAGAAGGCACCACCCTGGTGCGCAGCTGCACGGCTCTGCTGGATCAGGCGGAGATGCAGATCAAGCAGGTGATGAAGGG
Source organism: Candidatus Faecousia faecigallinarum (assembly GCA_018712145.1). Taxonomy (GTDB): domain Bacteria; phylum Bacillota; class Clostridia; order Oscillospirales; family Oscillospiraceae; genus Faecousia; species Faecousia faecigallinarum. Next base: position 8,119 of record DVHJ01000045.1, read on the forward strand.
ACCGGATGGTGTCCCGGTGGAAACGGAGTTTGGCGGCGATGCATGAACGATTGGCCCAGTATCAGGCACAAATTGAACATTATCTGTCGGAAAAATGTATCATCCATGACGGCGAACCTCAGCAACGGCTGTTTTCCGCCATGCGCTACAGCCTGCTGGCCGGGGGCAAGCGGCTGCGCCCGGCGCTGGTGTACGAGTTTTGCCGCTTGTGCGGCGGCCAGTGGCAGCAGGCTGACAGCTTTGCTGCCGCGGTGGAAATGGTGCACACCTACAGCCTGATTCACGACGATCTGCCCTGTATGGATAATGACGATTTCCGCCGTGGCCAACCCACCAACCACAAAGTCTACGGCGAGGCCACGGCGGTGCTGGCGGGGGATGCCCTGCTGACGGCGGCCTTCGGGCGGCTGGCCTGCGCGGCCTATCCAGCGGAGGCCAGAATCCGGGCCGTTGAAGTGCTGTCCTCCTGCGCCGGTGAGTTGGGCATGGTGGGCGGCCAGATGCTGGATATGCTGGCGGAGGAACGGGCCTGTACTGCCCAGGAGATTTTGGATATCCAAACCCGGAAAACCGGAGCTTTGATTCGCTCCGCCTGTCTGCTGGGGGTGATCGCCGGGAGCGGCAGCCGGCAACAGGAAGGGGCGGCGGTAGAATTTGCTACCCATTTTGGTCTGGCGTTTCAGATTCGGGACGATATGTTGGACGCCATTGGCGATGCGCAAGTCCTGGGCAAGGCGGTTGGGGCCGATGGGGCCAAAAATACCTTTCTCCGGCTCTACGGCCTAACTGGCTGTCAGACTTTGGTGGAGCAACACACGGCCCTGGCGATTGCCGCTCTGGCAGTTTTCCCAGACAGCGCATGGCTGGCCAGCCTGGCCCAGTCCCTCGCCGTCCGGGTGAAGTAAACGGAATACAGATTGACCAATAGCCCATTGGAAAGCGGGAGCTTTTCGATGGGCTATTGTGTATTTTTTTTGGTATGCCCCGCTCTGCCACGGTTCCGGCGTCCACTTGGTGGAGAGTATCGCGGAGAAGGAGCTGGGCATGGTTTGTTTGACGGACAAATCCTCATGCCGCAATAGCGGTACCTGGAAGGTTCCGCTGCGAAAATCACTCGGTGGGGTTCTTGTGGTTGGCGCTCTCCCACTGTTCGGCCGGATGGCGTTAATGTTGGGGAAATTACAGGGAAATTGGTCAATATCTCAGTTCAACACTTGCGCCGGAAGATGAAATGCAGTATAATGGCCAAAGAAACCCGGGAAAGTATTCCCGGAAGAGAGAGGTGACTGCCTGTGGAAATTGCCTTGCTGTTCTTTGCCCTTGCTGTGCTGGTGTTTGCCATTGGCGGCGTGATTCTGGTGCGGCGGACCGGTAAGCGGCCGGACCCGCCGGCTCGTGGTGGGCCTGTTTACCCGCCGAATCCGCCTGGCTATCCCCCGTCTGGCGATTACCCGGTTGGCCCCCCTGCCGGGTCGGAAACCGCCGGCGGCCCGCCGGTGCCGGCGGCAGAACCGGCCGCGCCGGACGGATATATTTCCTTGTATACTTTCCAGCCAAGAGAGGACGGCTGGCGTTGCCCCAATTGCGACGGGGAAAATCCCCCGGGGGAAAGCCGTTGCCGGATATGCGGACGGCTGAGAGTTTAACCCAGAGAAAAGAGGGAGCCTATGTTTTGTAAATGGTGCGGAACCCCCATGAGACCTACCGATGGCAAGTGCTCCGCCTGCCACCGGGAGCAGCCGCCGGCCTCGGACTGTAACGGATTTTATCACCTGGTGCCGGATGCCAAAATCCTGCTGGAAAGCGCAAAATCCGGCCCGGTGGCCGAAACCAAACCCGCTGCCCCGGTATCTGAACCGGCCGGCCAGAGCCAATGGCAGCCGCCGGTTCCGGTCAGGCCCCGCTCTCCTTGGCCCACAGTGATTGCCGGCGCTGCAGTGTTGGCGCTGGTGGTGGTTACCGGCTTGCTGATTCGTTCCAGCGCACAGGTGCGCCGGTTGGAGGACCGGGTGCAGGAGTTGGAGCAGCAGACGGTCCTCCTCCCCACCCAAACGCCCCAGAGCACGGCAGGCACCGGACCGGCTACCCAACCGCCCACGGAAGCGGTAACCCAACCGGCGACAGAACCGGCTACTGAGCCAAGCATGCAGCCTACGACTGCGCCGTCCACCCAGCCCGCCACGGACCCCGTCATGACCACTGCGGAGATTGCCGGCGCGGACCTCACCTTTACCATGACCATTGACGGCCAGCGAGTCACCGGCGGCTGTGCCGAGCTGGGCAGGCAGCTGGATTTTGAGGACAACAGCGAAAATGGCGCCTGGATTGGGGAGTTTGCCCTGGAGAACGATCCCCAGGATACAGAGGCGGAGTTGCGGATCTCCCTGGAGCAGGACGGCACCCAAACCACCATCCGGCTGAGCTGCAATGTGGATGCCGATGGGGATAACGGCGGCACCTTTGGCCAGTCTGGTGGCATCCAGGCCAAGGATGTGATCTGGACCTATGACACCGGCAACGGCGTGGCCATGGCCCTGCCCCAAACGGTGTTGGCCCCCGAAGACAGCGAGGCATATCTGCACCGGGAAGTGGAGTTTACCCTCTCCCATACCCAGCTGAAGCGGCTGCTGGGGCAGGGGGAGGAGCTCACCCTCTCTTTCCGCTGCGTGAGAGAGAACGTATACGGCGGCTCCATCACCTTTGACGTTACCGGCCTGACCCTGTCCGTGCCTGGTACGGTAACCACCGGCAGGCCGTAAACCCATCATCAGGAGGTAGGATATATGCAAGATAATTATTATGGCGGCCAGAATGGCGGCCAGCCCAATTTTGTCCACAAGCAGAGCTATACCGTGGATATGGTATTCTGCATTGACGCCACCGGCAGCATGGAGGACGACACCGGCCTGCAGGATAAGATCATCAATATGGTGAAGAAAAATGCCCTGCATTTTTACGATGACTTTTGCCTGACCATGAGCAAGAAGCGGAAGCTGGTGCAGCAGCTCCGGGTGCGGGTGGTGGCCTTCCGGGATTACTTGGAGGATCGGGAGAAGGCCATGCTGGTGACCAACTTCTTTCTTCTGCCCCAGCAGGCTCGGGAATTTGAGGCCTGCATCAACAGCATTCACGCCGACGGCGGCGGGGACATTCCCGAAGATGGGCTGGAAGCTTTGGCCTATGCCATCCGCTCCCCCTGGACCACGGAGGGGGAAAAGCAGCGCCACGTGATTGTGGTCTGGTCCGACGCCGGCACCCATGAGCTGGGGTTTGGCCGGGCGGCGCCCAACTATCCCAAAGGAATGCCTGCCAACATGTCTGAGCTCACTGACTGGTGGGAGACATATATGCGCCAGAACAGTAAGCGTCTGCTGCTGTTTACCCCCAATGAGCCGGGGTGGAGCCATATTTCCGACTACTGGGACAATGTGGTACATTATCCTTCTGTTACCGGGAACGGCCTGGCGGAGCAAAATTATCAGGAAATTTTAAACATTGTGGCCAACTCGGTGTGAGTTTTCCGGGAAAGGGGAATCTTCATGCAACACAGTGACCTGGGGCTGGACGTGATTGTACAGTTCTGCGGCCAGCCGGAGCTGGGAGAGGACAGCAGCTGTTACAGCTTCTGCACCAATGCCGGGCTCTTGGGTGTGTTTGACGGCTGCGGCGGACTGGGCGCCCAGACCCGCTGGCAGTATTGCGGCCGGTCGGAGGCGTACATGGCCGCCCGCTTAGCCAGTGGTGCGGCCTATGATTGGTTTTGCCAGACCTTCCCCCGGCAGAGCCCGCCGAAGCATGGGCAGGACTTGCAGGACGGGTACTTGAATCCGGTGCTGCAGGCCTTCCGCGTTCGGGGGGAGGGGGGCTTAAAGGGTTCGCTCTACCGCCCCTTGCCCACCACGGCGGCCTTGGCGGTGGTGACCGGTCAAGGCAAGCTGCGTCAGGTTACGGCCATGTGGGCCGGGGATTCCCGGGTATACCTGCTTACCCCGGCGTTGGGCCTGTGCCAGCTCACCAGGGACCATTGCACCCAGCCGGATCCCATGGAAAATCTCTATGACGACGGTATTTTAACCAATGTACTTTCTGCCGACGGCAACTATCATCTTGCGTTCAACCAGCTGCCGGTTACCGGCCCGGCAGTGGTGCTGGCGGCCACCGATGGCTGCTTCGGCTATGTATCCACCCCCATGGAATTTGAGGGGTTACTCCTGTCCACGTTGGATCAGGCGGACAGTGCAGCCGGTTGGGAGACTTCCCTGGCCCAGGCCACCGGTGCAGTGTCCGGGGACGATCACACCATGGTGCTGGCGGCATTCGGCTTCGGTAGCTTTACCGCCCTGCGGGAGGCGTTCCACAGCCGCTATGCCCAGCTATACCAGCAGTACCTAGAGCCTCTGAGCCGGTTGGCACCGGATGACCGGGCGGCCCGCCGGGCCATGTGGCAGGAATACGCTGGCAATTATCTGCAATTCTTGGGAGGTCAGCCATGTCACAATTAGGCCCCTACTATTTAGACGGGGAGATGAGCAATGCCAACGCCGGCTACTGCATGTGGGGATTCGGCACCCGATCCGGCCGGCAGTACTTTATAAAGCAGTTCCTCAGCCCCAAGTATCCCTTTGAAGGCGCGGCGTTCACCGACGAATACAAGCGCAAGCGGATCCGGGAGTGTGAGCAGTTTGAGCGGCAGAAGAAAGAGATCTACAGCGTGCTCAACCAGCATTCCGACGGAAATGACGTGCGGGTCCTGGACTTTTTCCGGATTAAATCCCGGTATTATATGTGCATGGAGAAAGTCAACGACTTAGGGCTGACGGTGGAGCAGATTTATGCCATGGATTGGGCTGACCGGTTGCGGCTGTGCACCTCCATTGCCCATGCGGTGGCAGGCCTGCACCAGGGCCGGATGATCCATGCGGACTTAAAGCATGACAACATCCTTTATACCTACACCCAGGGGCGGCGGATTACCGCCAAAGTCATTGACTTTGACAGCAGTTTCCTGGAGACCAATCCCCCCAAAGACGGAGAGGAAATCGTAGGGGATCAGTTGTACTTTTCCCCGGAAGCCAGGGAGTTTATGGATGGTCAGCCGGTTCCCCTCACCTGTAAAATGGATGTGTTTGCCTTGGGCATTTTGTTCCACCAGTACCTGGGAGGGAGCCTGCCGCTGTACGACCGGACCCGGTTTCACTATCCGGCGGATGTGGTGCTCAGCGGCCAGAGTTTGGATGTTGTCCCGGAGATGCCGGCCCAGGTGGCGGATTTGTTGAGGCAGATGCTTCAGGGGGATCCCGGACGGCGGCCTACGGCCTGGCAGTGCTTTGTTCAGCTGCGGGAGGCGATGGGGGTGCCGGTGACCTCTTTTGACCAGCCGGAGCCGCCGGCGTTTGATCAATCGCTCCCGGAGACACCGGTGAGCGAAAATCCCTGGCATGCTGCAGGGGATTTGTGAGAAAACCGTGAGAGATAAGGAGGAGACCATGAAACGATTATCCTGGAAACCCGGTGCAGCGGTGGCCGGGATCGGCCTATTTGCCCTGTTAACCGGAATTTTGCTTCAGCTAACCCCCAGGAATTTGTGGCGGGAGCTGTTTTACCAACCCCTGGGCCTGTCTGCCGGTTGGAGCCTGGGCCGGGTGGTGTACTGGGTGGGCATTGCCCTGCTGGCAGTGGGCGTGATTTGGACGCTGATTGCCCTGGTGGCCCGGCGCAAGCCTGGGAAACCGGCCGGCACATGGGTTTGCGCCGCTTGCGGCGCATCCAATCAGGCGGGCAGCCACTTCTGCGGAGTGTGCGGAAAACCGGCGGCCGCTGCCGGACAGGGGAAAACCTGGCGGTGCAGCGTGTGCGGCGGGATGAACCCGGCAGCCGCTACGGTTTGCCGCAGCTGCGGAAATCCTGCCCAGCCGGCTAGCAGGGAGCAAACCTGGACTGCACCCCAGCCATCGGCCCAACGGGCAGACCCGGCGCAACAGCCGGCCCAGGCCGCAGCGCCGGTGCAGCAGCCGGTTTCCCGGGAGACGGGGGCCGCCCAACCTTCTGCCAGCCAGCAGAGCGGCGGCTTTACCACCCCGGGAGATTTGTAAAGCCTGGCTTACCCAGGCGGAAAGGAGAAGTACGATGGTTGTGGTGGGATGGATACTGACGGCTCTGGGCCTGCTGGGTTCAGTGGGTTGCCTGGCTGTCAGAAACAGCGAGGAATTTCAGCTGGAACACGCGTTTAATGGTCTTGCCCACGCCTATGGGGAAAGGATGACCAGCGTGGACATCATTAACTACGCCACCTATGGCTGCGTGGCGCTGCTGGTGCTGGGCATTATCTTACTGGCGGTGGGCTACAGCCGGGCCAGCCGCAGCCGGCAGCAGGCGGCGCCGGGGTACGGCGCCTATCCGCCACCTATGGGCTACGCGCCCCCGGCAGCAGGAGCGGCTCCGGTGAGCAGTGCGGCTGCCGGCTGGCGGTGCAGCTGCGGCATGGAAAATGGGGCGGATGCCCGGTTTTGCGCTGCCTGCGGAAAACCCCGCCCGGCAGCGCAGCCGGTGGAGCACTGCCCCGCCTGCGGCGCAGCGGCGGAAGAACCTGGGCAGGCATTTTGCAGCCACTGCGGCAAGCCCATGGCAGCCCCTGGGAAATGGGATATGCCGCCCGTGCGGCCGGAGTCACCGGCATCTTCGCCGGAGGCGCCCGCCCAACCAGATACGCCCCCGGCCGAAAATGCGCCCCCGGTATTTAAGAGCACCTTCGGCAAACGGTCCGGCTGACGGCGTTTTCCAGATTTTTTGACACACTGAAAGGAGGCAGCTTATGAATTCCTGTCCCAAATGCGGCTATGCCAATGATGGCGATGCCATGTTTTGCGCCCAATGCGGCAACTTGCTTACCCGGCCTGCCGGTGGGCAGCAAACCGCCGGCCAATCTGCCGGACAATTTAATGGCCGGCCTGGCCAGTATTCCGGCGCCCAGCAAAACGGGTTTAGCCAATCCAGCAAAGGAAATCAGCCGGAGGCCCCCCAGGAGGGCAAGCCCAAGAAGCGGGGTGGCCTGGTGGCGGTATTGTGCCTGGCCTTGGTGGCAGCCATCGGCTTGGGCATTGGCTTCTGGCTGACCCTGTCCAGCCCAACGGCCCGGTTCCTCCGGGCGTTCCGCCAGACCGGCGACGCCCTGGGTGACTACCTGTCCCAGCCGGAGCAACTGGCGGACTTTGGAGAGAACATCCACACCCTGCTGGCAGACCGCAAGGAATTTACCATGGAGCTTGGCATTAGCCAGGAATTAGATTTTTCGTTGCATTGTGCGGACGGCGCAGCACTGCTGCAGATGGAAATCCCCAGTGGCTGGAGCAGCCTGGAGATGAATTTCTATGGGGACAGCCAGGTGGTGCAGCTGGAGGTGCCCCAGTTCCTGGATGAGGTTTACGGCCTGCCCCTGGAGAATTTGGGGGAAGAGCTGCCGGATTCTGCGTTGGGCCAAATGCTGGGTCTGACGGAGGAGCTTGACCTGTCCGGGGAAAGCTGGACCATGCCGGACTACCGGCCCCAGCTGGATCAGTTCCTGGATACATTGACGGTGGAGGAACTGGGGGAGGAAACCCTGACCTTAGGCGGCCGCAGCACGCCCTGCACTGTGTATTCCCTGAGTTGGGACAATGCGGCGCTGGCGGAACTCATCAACTGGTTTGTAGATTATGGGACGTTGGGTGCAACCAGCATGGATGCGGGAACCGATGCTTCCTTGCCCGGAGCCAACACTGCCCATATTGCGGCAGAGAATCTACCCCAGATTGAGGCGGAAGCTTACGTAGACAGCCGGGGGAACCTGGTGGGCCTGGATATCACGGTGGAAGAGCATACCCTGGCCATCCGCCTGTGCGGCGAGGAAAATGTCTGGAGTGAGCTGGCTCTGTGGGAGCGGGATTCCGCTGGCGATGAAGACTATATAGGTGGCTGGTCCCTGGAGGCCGGGGAGGATGGGATTCTCTGGACATTTAATGACAGCGGCGGTGAAGCGGAGTTTACCATCCAGTATGACAACGATTCCGGCCAGTACAGCGCCCTGGATGCGTATGGTGGTGGCATTACCGGCACCCTCCGGGGGGAAAATGGCGAGGCGGAATTTAGCTTAGGGGACGGTTACCAGGAAATGGTGCTGATTTTCAGCCCGTTACAGGAGGAGCCGCAACCGTTGAGCCAGGACTATGTGGATCTCCTGGAGATGACAGAAGCGGATTGGCAGGAGCTGATGTATTCTTTCTACGGCTGATTTTCGACAAAAGGAGATAAGATGAAGAAGATTGTACCTGTGATTGTTTTTCTGGCGCTCTGCCTGACTGCCTGTGGGCTGCTGCCGGCGGCCAGCACGGAACCGGCCACCGAACCGGCGGATATTCCGCCGGAGGTGACCATCGACCCAGGGATTCAGGGGGCGTGGTATTGCGTCAATGGCGAGCTGGAATTGCAGCTGGACATTGATGCCGGCGGGAACTTCAGCATGTATGACCTGCCGGCGGACCAGTCCAAACAAACCCTGACGGGTGTTGTGACGGTGTCCGGAGATCAGGTAACCTTGACGGCCCAGACCATCAATGGCGCTGCGGCAGAGGAAAGCGTGGAAGAAGGCGTTTTGGACGGCAGCGGCAACCTGGTGTTTGGCAATAACGACATGGTCTTTACCCGGGAGGCGCCGGCTTCGGCGGAGACCATGCCGGAAAATGCCGGCGGTCTGTCCGGTACTTGGACCGGTGGAGACGGCCTGTACACCCTTTCCCTGACGGCGGAGGGGATGTTCAGCCTGACCCAGGAGGACGGCGAAATTACCGGAATCTACACGGTGGACGGCACGGAAATCTGCCTGATTACCCAGATGGTGAACGGCCAGGACTATACCGGGGACGAGGGTGAACTCACCGGCCAGGTGGGCCAGGACGGTACATTGGATATGCAGGGGACGGTATTTGTCCCGGCAGCGGAATGATTTACAGGCGGGAGGCCCATTGGGTCTCCCGCCTGAAACGGCCAGTAAGCGTCATTTTTGGCTTTCTGGCCGTTTTTTGCGTTCAGGGGGTGAATGCTGGGCTTTTCCGAAATATAACATAAACCGAGGGGCAATCTTAACCTCCCTTTACCAAAGCCGGGTGGAAGCCAGAACACAAGGTGTGTATTATATGGACTGTGCGAGAAAATCAGCAAGCACAGAAAGGATGAACCACCCATGAAATGGAAAAAATGGATTTCTGCCTGCTTGGCCCTCGGCCTGACGGTTTCGGCCTTTGCCGCAGCCATGCCCCGGGCTGCTGCAGCGGACGCCAAAACGGAACCGGGCCTATGGCTGACGGAAATTTACCAGAATGACCGGAACCGTTCCGGCGTGTTCAGCAACTCCAGCGACCAGATGGAGTTTGTGGAAGTGACCAATACCGCCGGGGAGGCGGTGAGCTTGGGAACCGACTATACCCTGTGGTATGAGTATCCCTCCGGTGACACCATGGTGATGAAGCAGCTCACCATCTCCAGCCCAACCGGCTCCACCGTTGTGGAAGCCGGGGAGACGGTTGTGCTCTGGAGCCAGCGCACGGACTTGGGGGGCGAAGAAGGGGTGGACTATGCTTCCGAAGCCCAGTTCCGCCAGGCCATGTCGGTGCCGGAGGACGTGAAGGTCTACCGGGTATCCGGCCAGAATGGCTTTGCCGAAAATGACCGGGGCTTTGCCCTGAAGAATGCGGCCGGTGAGGTGACCAGCTATTTCCATTACAATACCACTACCGATGAGGTCACTGCTGACGGCTTGGCGGTGAGCCTGGCCATTCCGGACTTCGGCAGCCAGATGCAGGTTTTCGCTGCCAAGAAGCCCACCACCGCCGGACGGGTTTTCGTTGGCCAGCTCAACGGCCAGCGTACCGCCACCGCCCCGGCAGACCTGACCCCGGAAGGGGTGTACATCACCGAGATCCGGCCCAATGACAGCAGCCGGGACGGGGATTTCGGCAGCGGCAGCAACGACATGATGGAGTGCCTGGAGCTGTATAACACCACCGGCGAGACGGTGGATCTGAATCAGGCGTATGAGCTGATCTACCGGGTGAAAGAGGACAATACCAAGGTGCTGCCCCTGTACCGGCTGCTGGAGGATGGCACCCTGAGCGGGGAGGGCTGCACCATCGCCCCCAATTCCCCGGCGGTGCTGTGGTGCTACCGGGCAGAGTCTCTGGCCGGCAGCTATGACCGGTTCCCCACAGAAGCGGAGTTCCGGGCTGCCTACGGCATTGCCGATGATGTGCCGGTATATGTGTTCACTGCCCAGAACGGTTTGAACAACACCTTGCGGGGCTTTGAACTGTTCCACAAGGAGGCCGACGGCAGCAAGACCCTGGTAAGCCGGTATTTCTGGGACGGCGTTGATGATCTCAAAGACAACCGCAGCGTGGAGCTGAAGGTGAACCCGGAGGGTCCGGAAATGCTGGTCTACCGCGCCCAGGCTACGACGAACATGGGTGTGGTGAACGAGGCGCAGATCACCTATCCTGCCGACGATGGTTCCAGCCCCACCCTGACCCTGCTGGATGACCGGACTACCGTCACCCAGGGCGATTTTCTGCGGATCCCCTACAACTTTGCCGGTTCTGACACCATGCCGGTGCGGTCTATCACCCTGTACTACCGCACCGACCTGATGTCCGCCTATGCCAGCGAGGAAACCACCAGCTTTGCCATTTACAACAAGTGGTATGCCTTTATCCCCTCTGATGTACTGCTAAACGCTCAGTATGTGGATTACTATGTGAAGGCCGCCAACGATTACCGCACCACCATGACAGAAGTCCGGCGGGTGGATGTGGAGAAGCTGGAGGCGGGGCTGACCGGTTTGCAGGTGAATTTCCCTGAGCAGGAGACGGTTTCCGGCCAAGTGAACTTTACCGTGAAAGACTTTGGGGATACCACTGCCGCCTTCTCCGTCCACGTGGACGGCCAAGCGGTGGAGATGACCCCCAGCTTCGCCCAGGGTGCCTTCTTCACCTTCACCCACCGGGGAGTGGACAGCTATTTTAAGAACGCCCTGCTGTGCGGCGACAGCATTATCCGCAACTTTGCCAAGAGCAGCGAAATTCCCAGCGATTCCTCCATGGCAATCTTCGTGGATCAGCGCTACTTTACCTACCAGGCGGATGGCTCCGCGACAATCGTCCTGGAGATTTGGCCCGGCACTTATGGCTCTACCTGGGAGAATGATACCGAGGCCAACAATGATGATTTTTACATCAGCGATATGGCCCTGTCCACCCTGGACGGCCAGATTATCCGGCCGGTATCCATTGTCAATGAAAATGGGGAAGCCCTGGCCCTGGATGCAGAGCTGAGCATTGGCGACAGCGCCACCTGCAACAAGAAGGCCATCATGACCTTTGAGATTCCGGCGGGTCTCACCGATGCCATGGCCGGTGTAATTGACACCACCACCTTGGCCGACGGCACCCACAACCTGATTGTGGGCAGCTCCACCGGCAGCAGCCGGTCCATCAGCTTCACCGTGGACAACACGGCGCCCCAGCCGGAGCCGGAGCCGGAACCCATGGACATGGCCATGGAGATGACCCTCACCGCTTATCCCGCCGCTGCAGCGGTTGACGCCCCTGCCGGTACGGCTGCTGTGGAGATTTACCAGGCTCAGCCCCTCACCGGCTATACCGTCGCCACCGGCGTAGGCGACTCCACCATTTCCCAGACTGCCGCCCAGGGCCTGACCACGGTGGTTTCCGAGAACGGCCAGCTGCCCTACGCGGTGTTCACTGTGGACACCCGGGGCCAGACCGCCGGAACGGTTCGCCTGGACCTGACCGCTCAGGCGGATTATGACCAGCCGGTGCGGCTGTATGCCTTGACCCAGGAGGATACCTGGACGCCGCTGAACTGCGCCTGGGCCAACGGCACGGTCACCGCGCTGGTTCAGCTGGAGGACCTGGTCCAGGACGGCCAGCTCACCATTCTGGCCCAGGCCAGAGGTGCGGAGTACAACCCGGTGACTACCCAGCCCGCCACTGCCGATACGGTGGAAAACGACTACGTCTGGGACGGTACCGGCATCCCGGAGCAGTACGACTTTGCCTTTGCCTGGATCAGCGACACCCAGTACTATGCCGAGCAGTATATGGAGAACTTTGCCGCCGTCACCGATTGGATTGTGGCCGAGAAGGATGCGCTGGGCATTGAATACGTGATCCATACCGGCGACATTGTGGACGAGTTCAACGAAGAGTATCAGTTTGTCAACGCCTCTGAACAGTTGGAGAAATTGGAAAACGCCGGCCTGCCCTACGGCCTGCTGGGCGGTAACCATGACGTGGCCCACGGCAATGCGGTGTACGACCTGTACCAGAAGTACTTTGGCGCATTCCGCTACGAAGGCAATCCCTGGTATGGCGGCACCTATGACGACAACAAGGGCCACTATGATCTGGTGAATGTAGACGGCGAGGAATTCCTGTTCATCTACATGTCCTGGGATATCTACACCCCGGAGGTGGAGTGGATCAACAGCGTGCTGGAGCAGTACCCCGACCGGACGGCTATCCTCTGCACCCACCCGGGCATCAACGCCACAGCTACCCCGGATTACTTCAGCGACCTGCTGCTGGAGGAGGTCTGCCGGACCCATCCCAATGTGATTGCCATGCTCAACGGCCACTACCACGGCTCTGCCCTGAACTTTGTGGGCTTTGACGACGATGGCGACGGGGTGGACGACCGGGTGGTTTACCGGATCTGCACCGACTACCAGAGCGCTCCCGGCGGCGGCCAGGGTTACATCAAGATGATTTACTTTGACCTGGCCAACGATAAGGTGTACCTGAATTCCTATTCCCCGGTGCTGGATGACTACAACTACTATGACACCCCGAAGCTGGACAACTACAGCGCGGGCACTGTGGCTTACGACATTGATATCACCGAGCTGGACGTGGACTTTGACCGCCAGACCCCCAAGACCCTGACCCTGACGGATTTCCAGGCCAACCTCTTGGGCGCCGATCTGATCGCCCGCAGCGAAACGGAAACTACCCTCTCCCTGGGCCAGACCGTGGGCAGCGTCTATGCCGTGGCCAAGGACAGCCAGGACAATGTGCTGGCCTACAGCCCGGTGCAGGCAGTAAGCGGCCAGTATACCATTCAGGCGGTGGCCGATGACGGCGGTTCTCTGTCTCCCGAGGGCGCCACGGTAGTTGCCCTGAATGGCGCCGTTACCTACACCATTACCCCGGATGAGGGCTACGAAATTGCCGATGTGTTGGTGGACGGCCAGACCGTGGGCCCGGTGAGCACCTACACCTTCACCGGCGTAAACGCCAACCATACCATTGAGGCCCGGTTTACCCAAATTCCGGCCCCGGAGCTGCCCTTCGTGGACGTGGCGGAGAGCGCATGGTACTACCAGGATGTGTCCTACGTGTTTGCCCATGGGCTGATGAACGGCGTGGACGAGACCCGCTTTGCCCCCCAGAGCCTGACCAGCCGGGCCATGGCGGCGGTGATCCTGTACCGGCTGGAGGGCAATCCCCAGGCAGGCCAGTCGGACTTCACCGACGTGGCTGAGGGCCAATACTTTGCCCCGGCGGTAGCCTGGGCCCAGGCCGAGGGCCTGGTGGAGGGCTATGGCGACGGCACCTTCCGGCCCAACCAGACCATGACCCGGCAGGAACTGGCCACGGTGCTCTACCGTTACGCCGAATACAAGGGCCTGGATGTCAGCCAGAGCGCTGATCTATCTGGCTATGCCGACGCCGGCAGAATTCAGGGCTATGCCCGCCCGGCCATGGCCTGGGCGGTAAGCGTGGGCCTGATGGAAGGCACATCGGAAACCACCCTATCCCCTGCAGGCGGCGCCCAGCGCTGCCAGCTGGCGGCTCTGCTGCACCGGTTCGACGTTATGCTGAACGGCTAAGGCGGAAAATTATTCCAACGTTTCGGAACCCGGCGGGAAATCCCGCCGGGTTCATTTTCCTACCGGGACGGACTGCGTTGCATTTTGCCGGGTAATGTGATAGGATAAGCAAAAACAGGTAGGGAGGCAGAACGATGGCGAAATATATCATGGCCCTGGATGCAGGCACCACCAGCAACCGGTGCATTCTCTTTGACCCCACCGGGGCGGTGTGCAGCATGGCCCAAAAGGAATTTACCCAATATTTTCCCCAACCCGGCTGGGTGGAGCACGACCCGGAGGAGATCTGGTCGGTGCAGCTGGAGGTGGCCCGCCAGGCCATGCGCAACGCCGGGGCGGTGGCGGCGGATATTGCCGCCATCGGCATCACAAACCAGCGGGAAACCACTCTGGTCTGGGACCGGACCACCGGCAGGCCCTTGTACCCGGCCATTGTCTGGCAGTGCCGCCGCACGGCGGAGGACTGCGACCGGCTGAAGCCCCATGCCCAGATGATCCGGGAAAAAACCGGCCTGGTGCTGGATCCTTATTTTTCCGCCACCAAGCTCCGGTGGATTTTGACCCATGTTCCGGAGGCTTACCAACGGGCGGAGCGGGGCGAGCTGTGCTTTGGCACCGTGGAAACTTGGCTGATCTGGAAGCTGACCGGCGGCAGGGTTCACGTGACGGATTACTCCAATGCCTCCCGCACCATGCTCTTTAACATTCATACCCTGCAGTGGGATGGGGATATCCTCCGCCTCCTGGACATTCCGGCGGCCATGCTGCCGGAGGTGCGGCCCAGCAGCCAGTGCTATGGTCAGGCGGATCCGGCCTGGTTCGGCGGACCAATTCCCATTGCCGGGGCGGCAGGGGATCAACAGGCGGCGCTGTTTGGGCAGACCTGCTTCCGGCCGGGGGAGGCGAAGAACACCTATGGCACCGGGTGTTTCCTCCTGATGAACACCGGGGATACCCCGGTACTCTCCCAAAACGGCCTGGTGACCACCATTGCCTGGGGCCTGGGCGGCAAGGTGCAGTACGCGTTGGAAGGCTCGGTATTTGTGGCCGGGGCGGCGATTCAGTGGCTTCGAGATGAGCTGCACCTGCTGGACACCGCGGCGGATTCGGAGTACATGGCCAAGCTGGTGCCGGATACCCACGGCTGTTACGTAGTACCTGCCTTTACCGGCTTGGGTGCGCCTCACTGGGACCCCTACGCCCGGGGGGTCATTGTGGGCCTGACCCGGGGCGTCAACCGGTACCACCTGGTGCGGGCCACCCTGGATTCCCTGGCCTATCAAACTGCCGATGTGTTGGCGGCCATGCGGGCAGATTCCGGCATCGTCCTCACTGCCCTGAAGGCGGATGGAGGCGCCGCCGCCAACAATTATCTGATGCAGACTCAGGCGGATATCATTGACGCGCCGGTGGTGCGGCCTAAGTGCCTGGAAACCACCGCCATGGGTGCAGCCTATCTGGCCGGCTTAGCGGTGGGGATGTGGGACAGCCCAGAGTCACTGGCTTGGTCCATTGACCGGGTGTTTCTGCCGGATATGGGGCCGGAGCAGCGCCAAGCCCGGCTGAGAGGCTGGCGGCGGGCCCTGCAGTGCAGCCGGGGATGGGCGGTGTAGCGTGGAGGAAATTCTTTATCGCCGGATTGCCCGGCAGGAGTTGTGTCTTAACCTGTTTGCCCAGTTTCAGCGGCGGCAGGAAGTCAACCTTTGCTGGCGGCGGACGGAACAGGGTTGGACCGTCCGGCCCGATCCGTTTGTGGATCAGTGGAGCCGGGAAGACTATGTGTTTTTGGTGCAGTGTTTGCAAGGTACCCTGGACGGGGGCGGAGCAGTGTTTGGGGGATTTTTATCCGGCGGCTTAAAGGGCTTTGCCTCTGTGGAGGGCCGTCCCATGGGCAGCCGGGGGCAATACCGGGACCTGACCAGCCTGCATGTGTCCCGGGAGCTGCGGGGCCGGGGGATGGGCCGGCAACTGTTTGCGCTGGCCGCCCGGTGGGCCGGGGACCAGGGCGGTGAGAAACTGTACATCTCCAGTCACAGCGCCGTGGAGACCCAGGCATTTTACCGGGCGATGGGTTGCCGGGAAGCAGTGGAGTATGACCCGGGTCATGTGGCTCGGGAACCCTATGACTGCCAACTAGAGTACGAAATCCCCAAATCTTAATTTTTCTTAAGCCCGGCCCAAGGGAGCAAATTTGTGGTACAATGGGCCATAAGAATTTGCTCCGGTGGACCCAGCCGGAGGGTAGGGAGGCCAAGGCGATGAACGAACAGGCGCGAATTCTGGTGGTGGACGATGACCCGGATATCCGGCAGCTGCTGCGGGTGCTGCTCCGGGACTACCGAGTGGAAGAAGCGGAGTCCGGCGTGGAGGCGGTGCAGCGCCTGCGGGCAGATGCCGCCTATGATTTAATTATTCTGGATATTATGATGCCAGGCATGGACGGGGTGGACACCTGCCAGATCCTCCGGCGGTTTTCCGCCTCACCGGTGTTGTTTCTCACGGCCAAGACCCAACTGGGGGACAAGGCGGCCGCCTACGCCAGCGGCGGGGATGATTTTTTACCTAAGCCCTTTTCTCAAGCGGAGCTGATGATGAAGGTGGATTCCCTCCTGCGGCGGTACTGTGTCTACAAAGGCAAGCGGGAGGCGTACCAAGCGGCGGATGTGCAGCTGGATGAGCAGCGGCGATGTGCGGTGAAACGGGGGAAGACGGTGGAGCTGACTGCCAAAGAGTTCGAGATCCTCCGGTATTTTTTCCGGCACCAGGGCAAGCCCTTAGAGGTGCGCACCTTATACGAAGAGGTTTGGGGAGATAGCTACATGCCCTCTTCGGCCAATACGGTGACGGTGCATGTGCTGAACCTGCGCAAGAAGCTGGAGGAGGATCCGGCCAACCCCCAACTCATCCGCACCATCTGGGGAAAGGGGTATCAGTTTGGCTAGACGCACCTATCACCGCTTGAATATCCAGCTTCTGGCTACCATGCTACTGGCAGCGCTGGCGGCCCTGGCTTTGGCCATGACGGCAAAGGTGGCGGGGGATATGCTGGTGCGTGAGGTCTATTGCAGTCCTACCCGGGCGGAGAGGCGGATGCAGGCGGCGGCGGATTCCTTCCGGGCCTACGTGGCGGAGCATCAGGTGACCTCCACGGACGTGGAGC
This sequence comes from Candidatus Faecousia faecigallinarum, assembly GCA_018712145.1. Lineage (GTDB taxonomy): Bacteria > Bacillota > Clostridia > Oscillospirales > Oscillospiraceae > Faecousia > Faecousia faecigallinarum. The sequence continues at coordinate 25,215 of DVHJ01000045.1, forward strand.
AAATCGGCCGGTGGAATTTGACGGAGCCCTATGTTCGGGTGGCGGTAATGGCCAATGGCACGGTGCTCAATTCCGACCGGTGGGGAGCGGAGCTGGTGCGTTCCGACAGCGGTTTGGTTCTGCGGGCCGATACCAGCGGTGATAGCGCCAGCCAGTTTCCGGTGAATTTTCAGGATGGGGCTTACCTGGTGCAATTCCAGGAGTTTTCCCAGGACAGGTTGTTTGATCTGGTTACTTGGTGCGCCGTGATTGCGGCGGGCATATTATTTTTGATTTTGGTGCTGCTGTACAGCCGGCGGGTGACCAGAGCCATTACCCGCCTGGGCCGGCAGGTGCGGCAGGTGAGCCAGGGGGACCTGACCATGGAGATTAGCCCCTCCACCCGGGATGAAATCGGTGACCTGGCTCAGGACGTGGATGCCATGCGCCTATCCATCATCGACAAGCTGCAGCGGGAGGAAAGGGCCTGGCGGGCCAACACGGAGCTGATTACCGCCATTTCCCACGATGTGCGCACGCCCCTGACTACCCTATTGGGGTATCTGGATCTGCTCAGCAGCGGCGAGGCGCTGCCGCCAGACCGGCAGCGGGAATACCTGGAGGTTTGCCGCCGGAAGGCGGAAAAGCTGCGCACCTTGACCAACGAACTATTCTCCTATTTTTTGGTGTTTGGCAAACCGGATCCGGAGCTGGCCATGGAAGAGTACGACGCCCAGACCTTGCTGGAGCAGCTGGTGGGGGAGATGGCGGCAGAGTTGAGCGACCGGGGCTTCACGGTAAATACCATCTCCTTGACCAGGCCGGGAAACATCCGGGTGGATGTGCAGCATCTGCGCCGGGTATTTGACAATCTGTTTTCCAACGTAGTGAAATACGCCGACCCGGCCAAGCCGGTCACCGTGACCATGGCCTGGGTGGCGGAAGAGCTGCGGGTAAGCATCAGCAACCATATCCTGGCCCAGGGCGGGCGGCCGGAGAGCACCAAAATTGGCCTGCAAACCTGCCAGAAGCTTTTGACCTCCATGGGCGGGTCCTTTGTTGGGAGCCAAACTCAGTGGGTTTATACAGCCCAGATTACCTTACCCGAGTGTAAATGAAACGCCAGTCCGGACATTTCCGGCTGGCGTTTTCTGGTGCTCCCGGCGGAAACAATAGATTTATGTAAACCATACGCAGGAAGGTGAAAAAAACCTGGCGCATTCACAAATTGTTGAAGAATTCTCCCGGCACAATGCTTATAATGAAAGAAAAAATCAGGCAATTTGTTTTGGGGTGTCAGCGTATGGCATTTGTGGAATTTCAACATGTGGGCAAGATTTACAACAGCGGCGAAGTGCGGGTGCAGGCCTTGCACGACGCTTCTTTCCAGGTGGAGAAAGGGGAGCTGTGTGTCATTGTGGGCCCTTCCGGCGCGGGGAAAACCACCCTGCTCAATATTCTCGGGGGAATGGACACCCTGTCTGAGGGGAAGGTGCTGCTGGACGGCACGGAAATTTCCGCCTTCAACCGGCGGCAGCTCACCACCTACCGCCGTCAGGATGTGGGCTTTGTCTTTCAGTTTTATAACTTGATTCAGAATCTCACCGCCTTGGAAAATGTGGAAATGGCCAGTCAAATTTGCAAAACGCCCCTGAAGCCGGAGAAGGTGCTGGCGGACGTGGGCCTTGCCCAGCGGGCCAAGAATTTCCCGGCCCAGCTGTCCGGCGGGGAGCAGCAGCGGGTGGCCATTGCCCGGGCATTGGCCAAGAATCCTAAGCTATTGCTGTGCGACGAGCCAACCGGCGCCCTGGATTACAACACCGGCAAGGCCATTCTCACCTTGCTGCAAGACACCGGCCGGCAGACCGGCATGACCATCATCATCATTACCCATAATTCCGCCCTCACCGCTATGGCCGACCGGGTGATTCGGGTACGCAACGGCACCGTTGTCTCCACTGCCGTGAACCCGAAGCCGAAGCCTGTGTCGGAAATCGAATGGTAGGGGTAATGCGGAGGGAACTCCGCCGCTCCATCCGCTGGTCCATGGGCCGGTATCTGGCGATTCTGGCCATCATTGCCTTAGGCTCCGGCTTCCTGGCCGGGCTGAATGTGACCAAGAGTGCCATGCTGGCCACGGCCCAGGACTACATTGACGGGCAAGCCATGTTTGACTTTCGCATCATGAATACCTATGGCTACACCCAGGCGGATGTGGAGGCCCTGGGTTTGGTGGAGGGAATTCGGGCGGCGGAAGGCGTGATCACCCTGGATGTGCTGCTTCAGGCCCCGGACAGCGAGGATGAGGTGGCCGTGCGCCTCATGAGTTTGCCGGAGACGGTGAGCCTGCCCAAACTTCAATCCGGCCGAATGCCCCAGAGAGCCGGGGAGTGCCTGGCGGACGGCTATTATTATACCGATGAAGACATTGGCACCACTTTGCATTTGGCCGGCAGCAATGACAGTGATACTCTGGAGCAGCTGACCGTGGAGGAACTGACCATTGTGGGCCTGTGCAGTTCGCCGATGTACATGAATTTTGAGCGGGGCAGCACCACCGTGGGCAAGGGCAGTCTGGCCACCTTCCTGTATGTGCCGGAGACCACGTTTGATTTGGACGGGGTATATACGGAAATCCAGCTGAAGCTGGATCAGGATTACACCATGTACAGCCCGGCCTATGAACAGGCGTTGGAAGAGAAGACCGATGTGTTGGAGCCTTTGGCAGAGGCGCTGGCCCAGGCCCGGTACGATACGGTGCTGCAGGAGGCCCGGGACGCTTTGGCCGACGGTCAGGCGGAATACGACCAGGGCCTGGCAGAGTATCGGCAGGAGCGGGCGGACGCTTTAGCCCAGTTGGACGATGCCCAGGCAGAGTTGGACGAAGCTCAGGCGGAGCTGGACAGCCAGACGGAAACCCTGGAAAGCAGCGAAGCCGCCTTGGCGGCGGCCCAGGCGCAAATTGACGCCGGGAAAGAGGAGCTGGCCCAGGGCCGCGTGCAGCTGCTGGAGGAAAAGTCCGCCACTTATCAAACCTTGGCGGACAACCAGGCACAGCTTACGGAACAGCGTACTCAGGCCACCCAGGGCCTGCAACAGGTGGAAGACGGCTTACAGCAGGTGGAAGACGGCCTAACCCAGGTAGAGGACGGCCTGGCCCAGATTGAAGATGGCCTGGCCCAGTTGGAACAGGGGCTGAGTCTGGCCCAACTGGGGCTGGAGGCCGCCCAGAATCTGTTGGCCGCCGTGGAGTCCGGCCTGGCCGAAAACCCGGAGGACGAGTCCCTCCTGGCGGCAAAAACGGAGCTGGAAACCCAGATTGCCAATTTAGAGAGCCAAATTGGGGATTTGGAAGCCCAGAAAAGCCAGGCGCTGGCCCAGCAGGCAGAGCTGGAAACCACTCAGGCAGAACTGACCGGCCAGAAAACCCAGCTGGAGGCAACCCAGGCAGAGCTGAACGCCGGCCTGACCCAGATTGAAGATGGGCTGGCCCAGCTGGAATCTGCCCGGCTCCAGGCGGAGGATGAATTTGCCGCCGCTGAGGCTACCCTGGAGGCCAATCAACTGACCCTGGAAAACAGCCAGGCAGAGCTGGACAGTAACCGGGCCACCCTGGAATCCGGCCGCCAGGAATTGGAGTCCGGCCGGCAGGAACTGGCCGACGCCCAGGCCCAGTTTGACCAGGAGAAGGCGGATGCCCTGGCCCAACTGGACGATGCCCAGGCGGAGCTGGATGCGGCCAAGGCAGAGCTGGAGGAAGGAGAGGCAGAGCTGGCGGATATGGAGCCGGCGGACGCCTACGTCCTGGACCGAAGCACTAATGTGGCCTATGCCTGCCTGGAAAGTGATGCGGATATTGTCACCGGCGTAAGCCGGGTGTTTCCCGTGTTTTTCTTTGCGGTGGCCGCCCTGGTTTGCTTGACCACCATGAGCAAAATGGTAGATGAGGAGCGGACACAGATCGGCGTGCTGAAGGCCCTGGGCTATGGCCCTGGCACCATCAGCGCCAAGTATCTGTTTTATTCCGGCAGCGCCGCCTTGGTGGGCTGCCTGGTGGGGGTGTCCCTGGGCATGGTGCTGCTGCCCATGGTCATTTGGCAGGGTTACAGCATCATGTATAACTTTTCCTCCACGGTTCACCTGGTCTTTGACTGGCGGCTCAGCTTACTGATTGTGGCCAGCTTTACCTTGGTGATGCTGGCGGTTACTTGGCTGTGTTGCAACAAGAGCCTGCGGGAGGTACCGGCAGAGCTAATCCGGCCGAAGAGTCCCAAAGCCGGCAAGCGGTTGCTGCTGGAGCGCCTGCCCCTGTGGAAACACCTGGGCTTTTTGCGGAAGGTTGCCGTGCGGAATATCTTCCGCTATAAAAAACGGTTGGTGATGATGTTGGTGGGCGTAGGCGGCTGTACAGCCCTGGTGGTTACCGGGTTCGGCGTGCAAGACACCATCACCAACATTGCCCAGATCCAGTACGCGGAGGTTACGGTATACGATATGGCCGTCACCTTTGGGGAACCCCAAAGCCAGCAGGATCAGGCGCAGTTCCAGGCCGCCATTCCTGATGCAACGACCCTGTTCCTCCATGAGAGCAGCGTAGATCTCACCGCCAACGGGGGCATTAAGTCTGTATACCTGCTGGCAACAGAGGATAGCCTGGAGGGTTACGTGCAGCTGCGCAGCGGAGACGATCCGGTGCCCTTTCCCGGCGTGGGGGAGACGGTGATCAACAACGGCCTGGCGAAAAACCTGGAACTGTCTGTGGGAGACACGGTAACCCTCCGCACCCCAGACATGGAGGAATTGACCCTGACCGTCAGCGGCATCTTTGACAACAATGTGTATCACTATGCCGTGGTCTCCCAGGAGACGGTGCGGCAGCAGTGGGGCCATGGTGCCGAGGTGAACACCGCTTATGTGAATGCGGCGGAGGGAACGGATGTGCACCAAGTTTCCGCTACCGTCTCCGGGCAGAAAGACGTGCTGAACGTTACCGTGTCGGAAGATATGGCTACCCGGGTGGGGAATATGCTGGACAGCATGGATTACATTGTGGCTACCATTATTTTGTGCGCTGCTGCCCTGGCGTTTATTGTGGTGTACAATTTGACAAATATTAACATCACCGAGCGCATCCGGGAGATTGCCACCCTGAAGGTGCTGGGCTTCTATCCCCGGGAGACCGCCGCCTACGTTTTCCGAGAGGGGTTTGCCCTGACGGGGATGGGCTGCGTACTGGGCCTGGCGGCGGGCAAACTGCTCCATGCCTTTGTCATCAGCCAGATCCGGGTGGATATGGTGTATTTCAATCCCCGGATCACTTGGCCCAGCTACCTGTACTCGGTGATTCTCACCTTCCTGTTTGCTGCCCTGGTGGATTTGCTGCTGTATTTCAAACTGGAGCGGATAAACATGGCCGAGGCCCTGAAATCTGTGGAGTAGAACAACGGCAAATAGGCTTTTCCGGTGAACAAGAGAATTGCATGTATTGGAGCCGGAAGACAGGGCGAACAGAGATGAGATTGACATGGCGCCAGGGAGAGATGGGCAGGCCGACCTGTGCAAACCCCACCCACTGACCGGCCTCCCGAATCCCCATAGGGTTACCTGCCTGGTTGCTGCTGAATAATACCCATGCCAGTTGCGGAAGACGGGCATGGCCCCCATTTCCCCACCCTTGACAAACTAATGGGATTAGTTTACAATGGTGGGGAAAATTGCGATTTGGGGTGGTAACCACATGCCGAGGCAAGGATTAACCCAAGAAACCGTAGTTCAAGCGGCGGCGGCGCTGATCGAGGCGGAGGGGATAGACCGTTTTTCCATGGGGGAGCTGGCGAAGCGGTTGGATGTCAAGCCTGCATCCCTGTACAACCATGTGAAGGGGGTGGACGCCTTGCTGGAAGCGGTGGGATTGTCTGCCATCGGCCAGCTGGTGGAAGCGGAACGCCAGGCCATTGCCGGCAAGGGGCCGGAAGAGGCGCTGTTTGCCTTGGCGGAGGCCTACCGGACCTTTGCCCGGGTACATAACCAGCTCTACCGGGTGATCATGGGGAAAAATCCGGTGCTCACCAACCGGGCTGGGGAAATCGTTCAACCCATTTTGCAGGTACTCTCCGCTTACGGACTGACCCGGACCCAGCAGTTTCACTGGCAGCGGGTGCTCCGGGGCCTGATGTACGGCTTTGCCGCCCATGAGTATGCTGGAGGCTTCTCCCACTTCCCGGTGGACGAAAACGAAAGCTACCGCATGGCCATCCAATGGGTGGCCCAAAGCCTGCGCCAGGTAAAGGAGGGTAACCATGGCCAACCGGAATAACCACGACTTGTTTGCTGAAGCGCCGGTCCTCCGGGCGGTGGTTTCCCTGGCGTTGCCCACGGTGATCAGCCAGCTGATCACCGTGGCGTACAACATGGCCGATACCTTTTTTATCGGGCAGATCGGCGATGCCAACCAAGTGGCGGCGGTCAGCGTATGTATGCCCATGTTCATTTTTTTAACCGGCCTGGCGAATCTGTTCGGCATTGGCGGCGCCAGCCTGATTTCCCGCTGCTTGGGCGCAGGGGATTCCCAAAAGGCGAGGCAGACAGCCGCGTTCAGCCTTTGGACTGCCACCGGCGTCAGTTTGCTTTACGGCCTTCTGCTGGCGCTGCTCCGGCCGGTGCTCCTGCCGGCAGTGGGCGCGGATGAGGAAACTTACGGCTTTTGCAGCCAGTACATTTTCTGGACCATTACCGTGGGCGCGGTGCCCACGGTACTCAATCAGGCCTTGGCCCATCTGGTGCGGGCGGAAGGCCATTCCGCTCAGGCCAGCTTTGGCATGGCCCTGGGGGGCGTATTGAATATTGTGCTGGATCCGATCTTTATCTTCCCCCTGGGTCTGGATGTGGCCGGCGCGGCCATTGCCACCATGCTTTCCAACGTGGTTGCCACCGTTTATTTTCTGGCGCTGATCTTCTGCAAGCGCCGGTCCACAGTGATTTCCTTCCACCCCCGGCAGTATACCTGGGGCAAGTCCATCCCTCGGGAGGTGCTGCTGGTGGGCTTGCCCAGCAGCCTGATGAATCTAATGGGCGTACTGTCGAATATCACGGTGAACCGGCTGATGGTGGGTTACTCCAACGCGGCGGTGGCCGGCATTGGCGTGGCCAAGAAAGTGGATATGCTGTCCTATGCCGTTGCCACTGGTATGTCCCAAGGGGTGCTGCCCCTCATCGGCTACAATTACTCCGCCAAAAATTACCGGCGCATGACCGCGGCCATCAAAACCAATTTTGTCCTGAGCCTGGCCGTGGCGGTAATCAGCACCGTGTTCCTCTTCACCTGCGCCGGGGCCATTGTACAAGCCTTTATCCCTGATGCGGAAACGGTGAAATACGGCAGGCTGTTCCAGCGGATCATTTGCATCACCGGCCCATGTATTTCGGTGACCATGCTGGCCATCACCGCCTTCCAATCGGTGGGCAAGAAACTGGCCCCCACGATTCTCTCCCTTCTCCGGAAAGGTGGGCTGGATATCCCCTTCATGTTTATCATGAACGCCTTGGCCGGGGTGAACGGCATTGTGTGGGCCACGCCCATTGCCGACTTCGGCGCAATGGTGGTAGCCATCATTTTGTTTATCCCGTTCTGGCGCAGGCTGACCCGCCTGGTCAAAGCCCAACCCTAACCATAAAAGGAGAACGGGGTCAATGGCATTGCGGGTAACCCCCACTGCGGTGAAACGCATATTGACAAAATCCAATCTTCCGGTAGCGGACAAGTTTGACACCCTGCCGGCTGAAAATATCCGCGCCGACAGCCAGAATGCTTCCCGGTGTTCTGGCTGTTTGTTTTACCCAATTGCCCCAGGCCGTTCCGGCATAATGTATAAAATTGACTGGGTATAGTTGACAGAAGTAGGGCACCGTGGTAAGATATTCCTGGTAAACATCATACATCTTGCGCTTTGGTCATACAAATTGACACCAGGAAAAATACAAAAAACCGTGGCCGGGAGGAACGACATGAAGGTTTTGGTGATCAACCCAGGGGCAACTTCCACGAAGGTCTCCGTCTTTGACGAGGAAAACGAAGTCTTTAAAACCAACCTGGTCCACAGCGCCCAGGACCTGGCCCCCTTTGCCCACGTGGTGGAGCAGGGGGACTTCCGCAAAGCCCTGATTTTACAGACCCTGGAGCAGGCGGGGTACCAGCTGTCGGATTTTGCCGCCGTGTGCGGCCGGGGCGGCCTGCTGCGGCACATCCCTTCCGGCACCTACGCCATCAACGACGCGGCCATTGCCGACGTGATGGATCCCCCCTATGGAGAGCACGCTTCCAATCTGGGGGTGCTCTTGGCTCGTGAGCTGGGGGACATGGCAGGCATTCCTGCCTATTTTGTGGATCCGGTGTGCGTGGATGAGATGACCCCGGTGGCCCATGTCTCCGGATTTAAGGGCATGCAGCGGGAGAGCTTCTTCCATGCCCTGAACCAGAAATCCATCGCCCGGAAGGCGGCCCGTATGCTGAACAAATCCTACCAGGAGGCCCGGCTGATTGTGGTGCACATGGGCGGCGGGGTATCCGTGGCCGCCCACGAAAACGGCCTGGTGGTGGATGACTATAATGTGAAGGATGAGGGCGCCTTCGGCATGGACCGGGGCGGCAGTTTGCCGGTCAATGCGGTGATCAACCTGTGCTTCTCCGGCATCACCAAGCAGGACGCCAAGCGTATGCTGGGGGTGGAGGCCGGGGCCTACTCCTACGTGGGGACGAAGGATTTCCGGGAGGTGGAGCGCCGGGCTTTTCAGGAGAATGATCCGGACTGCCGCCTGGTCTTTGACGCCATGGCCTATCAGCTGGCCAAAGACATCGGCGCCATGGCTGCGGTGCTGAAATTCCAGGTGGATGCGGTGGTGTATACCGGCGGCATGGCCTATTCCGACCGGTTTACCCAGGCCATTACGGATTATGTGGGCAAACTTGCCCCAATTCTCCGCCTGCCTGGGGAGGAAGAGATGCGGGCCCTGGCGGAGGGCGCCCTGCGGGTGCTCCACGGGGAACCGGCAAAAGTGTACGGATAAGGAGAGATACATATGCTAGATTCCATTCCTGCCATTTTGCAGGCTGCCGCCGCCAGCCCGGAAAAGCGCACCATCGCCGTGGCAGCGGCCCAGGATGGGGACGTGCTCCAGGCGGTGGCGGAAGCCCGCCGCCAAGGCATTGCCCAAGCCGTGCTCACCGGCAATCCTGAGGGCATCCGTGAGATGCTGACCCGGCTGGGGGAAAATCCGGCAGACTACGCCATTCTGGCGGCGGATACCCCGGAGCAGTGCGCCGCCCTGGCGGTGGCCCAGGTGCGGGCAGGCCAGGCTAACTTTTTGATGAAGGGCTTGCTGGGCACCGGGGATCTGATGCGGGCTGTGCTCCACCGGGAGACGGGATTGCGCACCGGCCGCCTCATCAGCCATGTGATGCTGTATGAAGTGCCGGGCCACCGTATGCTGGCCCTCACCGACGGGGGGATGAATACCTTCCCGGATCTGGAGAAAAAGGGGGAAATTCTGGAGAATGCCGCCCGGGTGCTTTGCGCCCTGGGCTATGACCGGATCAGCGCCGCCTGTGTTTGCGGGGCGGAGACGGTGAATCCCAAAATTCAATCCACCCTGGATGCCCAGGCTCTGGCCAACATGCCGGAACGCTGGGCCCCGTACCACATGACCGTGTTCGGCCCGGTGGGCCTGGACTTGGCGGTGAGCGAAGGGGCTTGCCGGCACAAGGGCTACGCCGCCCCCGGCGCCGGCCAGGCGGATATCCTCTTGGTGCCTACCTACGAAGTGGGAAACGGCATCGGCAAAGCCATGAGCCTGTTTGCCGGGGCCAAAAATGCCGGGATTATCCTGGGGGCCAAGGTTCCCATTGTCTTGGTTTCCCGGTCGGACAGCGCCGAAAGCAAACTGGCCTCCATTGCCTTGGGGGCGGTTACCGCAGGGAAGGTGTGATCGGGTGGAACAATCCCAGGAAATTCGCCGGCTGCTGCAGCCCGGGGAGGCGCTCCTCTGGTCCGGCGCACCGGCGCCGGGAATCCATCTGCAAAGCGCAGATTGGGGGCTGATTGTGTTCAGCCTGGTGTGGTGCGGTTTCGCCGGGTTCTGGGTATACACCGCACTGACCATGGGCGCGCCGGGATTTATGGCCGTTTTTGGCTTGCTGTTCCTTTTGCTGGGGCTGTACGCCAGCTTCGGCCGGATATTCCGCCGGGCTGGGCAGTTGAAGCGGACGCATTACGGGGTAACCGACCGGCGGGTGATCCTGCTGGAGGACCGGCGGACCACCGTCCTGCCTTATGACCAGATTCCGGTGCTGGAAAAGCAGGTAAAGCCCGGCGGAATTGGAACAATTTACCTCTCCCAAACCCCGGTTTACTACACCCGCCACGGCTACCGGCAGGACCTCCTAAGCCGTACGGCGCTGATGAATATCCCGGACGTAGAGCGGGTTTTTCGATTGATTGAGACAAATATGCTGCAAAATGGCAACAGCCGTAATGATGATCAGAATTAGAAAGGTGGGACTCTCCATGAAACACTTGCTCTCCGGCAACGAGGCCGCAGCAAGAGGCGCTTATGAAGCAGGCGTCAAGGTTTGCTCGGCCTATCCCGGCACCCCAAGCACAGAGATTTTTGAAAACCTGCCCCAGTACAAAGACAGTTTGTACTGCGAATGGGCCCCCAATGAAAAGGTGGCCACCGAGGTGGCCATCGGCGCGGCCTTGGGCGGAGTGCGGAGCCTGACGGCCATGAAGCACGTGGGCGTCAACGTGGCGGCAGACCCCATTTTCACCGCCGCATACAACGGGGTGGATGAGGGTTTTGTCATCGTCTCCGCTGACGATCCATCCATGCACTCCTCCCAAAACGAGCAGGATAACCGCCACTATGCCCGGGCTGCCCGGCTGCCCATGGTGGAGCCGTCGGATTCCCAGGAGTGCCTGGATTACATGAAGGCCGCCTTTGACCTGTCCGCCCGGTGGCATATTCCCGTGCTGTACCGGGTAACCACCCGGGTTTGCCACTCCAAGAGCCTGGTGGAATTTTCCCAGCGGCAGGAGATCCCCTGCCAGCCCTTTGTCCGGAACATTGCCACCCGGGTAAGCACCCCGGCCAACGCCTACCGGAACCATGCCACTGTGGAAAAGAAAATGGCGGAGCTGGCGGAGTACGGTAATACCTGTCCCTTAAACCGGGTGGAGATGAATGGCTGTAAAACCGGCGTGGTGACGGCAGGCATCGCCTACCAGTATGCAAAAGAAGCATTCCCCCAGGATACCTCCTTCCTGAAGCTGGGCCTCACCAACCCCCTGCCCATGGACCTGATCCGGGACTTTGCCGCCAAGGTGGAGACCCTTTACGTCATCGAAGAACTGGACCCCTTTATGGAGGAGCAGATTAAGGCCGCCGGCATCCCCTGCGTGGGCAAGGATCTTACCGGCGTGCTGTATGAGCTGAATCCCCAGCTGCTGGCGGAGCGGATCTTCGGCCAGACGCCCCAGACTAAGGCAGTGCGGGTGGAAGCCGTGCCTCGGCCGCCGGTACTGTGTCCCGGTTGCCCGCACCGCGGCTTCTTCTACACCATGTCCAAAAACAAGAATTTTGTGGTGGGCGGCGACATTGGCTGCTACACCCTGGGCTGCGCCGCGCCCCTGAACGCCCTGGATTCGGTGGTGTGCATGGGCGGCGGGTTTACCGTGGCCATGGGTATGAGTAAGGCCTTCGAACTCACCGGCCAGACCCAGAAGAAGGTGTTTGGCGTGGTGGGCGACTCCACCTTCTTCCACTCGGGCATGACGGGAGCGGCGGAGATCATTTACAACAAGGGGAACATGATCCCCGTGGTGCTGGATAATTCCATCACCGGCATGACCGGCCACCAGGATAACCCCGGCTCCGGCTACACCCTCCAGGGGGACATGGCGGAGATCATCCGCATCGAGGATGTGCTCCGCTCCATGGGCTTCCAGAACGTCATTATTGTGGATCCCCAGGACTTAACCGCCATGCAAAAAGCGGTGGACGACGCCTTGGCTTCCACCGTTCCCGCTGCCATCATCACCCGCCGGCCCTGCCTGCTGATCAAGCGGATCAAGCACGACATCGGCCTGTGCACCGTGGATACGGACAAGTGCATCGGCTGTAAAAAGTGCCTGAAGGTGGGCTGCCCTGCGGTGTGTATGTCCGGCGGAAAGAGCACCATTGATCCCACGCTGTGCGTGGGCTGTACCGTCTGCGCCCAGGTTTGCCCGGTGGGCGCCATTACGAGAAAGGAGTGAGCCGGTATGGTGAAGAGCATTCTCCTGGTGGGCGTGGGTGGCCAGGGCGCCATCCTCACGGCTAAGGTTCTGGTCAACGGTCTGATGAAGGCCGGATACGATGTAAAAATGTCCGAGGTTCACGGCATGAGCCAGCGGGGCGGTTCCGTCTCCACTCAGGTGCGCTGGGGAGAAAAGGTGTACTCCCCTCTCATCGGCCAGGGTGCAGCGGACTACATGGTGGCCTTTGAGAAAATGGAGGCGGTGCGCTATGCCAGCTTCCTGAAGCCGGATGGCGTGGCGGTGATCAACGACTATGCCATTGCCTCGGCAACCATTGCCGCCGGGCAGTTCCAGTACCCGGAGGGCTGCCTGGAAGCCATGCAGGACGCTTTCCAGGTCTTCCCTCTGAAGGCGGCGGACATTGCCATGTCCCTGGGCAATCCCAAGTGCATGAATATCGTGCTGTTTGGCGCCCTGACCCATGTGCTGGGCCTGGAGGAGATTGACTGGCCCCAGGTCATCCGGGAAACGGTGCCGCCGAAATTCCTGGAGCTGAACCTGAAGGCCTATCAAGCCGGACTGGCTGCCGCCCAGGCAGTGTAAAGGAGCGGCAGTATGGTATCCAAAGAAATGTGGGCCCTGGGGGCCAACCGGTCGGTGATCCGGGATTTGTTTGAATACGGCCTGCGGCAGGCTGCCGTGGTGGGGCCGGAAAATGTGTTTGACTACAGCTTGGGCAACCCTTCCATTCCCTCACCGCCCCAGGTGAACGATGCGGTGCGGGCCATTTTGGCGGACACGGACAGCGTGACGGTCCACGGCTATACCCCCGCCATCGGCGACTTTGCCACCCGGAAGGCCATTGCCGATGACCTGAACCAGCGCTATGCCGCTGGGGTCCGGCCGGAAAATCTGTTTATTTGTTGCGGCGCGGCTCCGGGCCTCATTGCGGTGTTCCGGGCGCTGGCTGCCACGCCCCAGGCGGAATTTATTGCCATTGCCCCGTATTTTCCGGAATATAAGCCCTTTGTGGACTGCGCCGGGGGAAAGCTCACGGTGGTGCCGGCGGATACGGAACATTTCCAGATCAACCTGGACGCGCTGGCGGAGCGGATTACCCCCAACACCCAGGCAGTGATTGTCAACTCCCCCAATAATCCCGCCGGTACGGTGTATACTGCCGAAACCCTCACCGCTTTGGGTAAGCTCTTGGACAGCCGGGCTGCCCAGTACGGCCATCCCATTTACATTTTGGCAGACGAACCCTACCGGGAGCTGGTTTACGGCGGGGTAGAGGTGCCCTTTATCCCCAACCTGTACCGGAATACCATTGTCTGCTATTCCTATTCCAAGTCTCTGTCTCTGCCCGGCGAGCGGATCGGCTATCTATACGTGCCGGACGGCGCCCAGGATTCGGCGGAGCTGTACGCCGCCATTGCTGGGGCGGCCCGGGCAGGGGGCCATGTGTGCGCCCCGTCCCTGTGGCAGAAGGTGATTGCCCGCTGCGCCGGCCTGCGTCCGGATTTGGCGGCCTATGACCGGAACCGCCGGACCCTGCAATCCGCCCTCACCGCCATGGGTTACCGGATGGCCAGCCCCGACGGCGCGTTTTACCTGTTTATCCAAGCCCCCGGCGGGGATGATGTGGCGTTTTCGGAAAAGGCCAAGGCCAAGAATCTATTGGTGGTGCCGGGCACCGGCTTCGGCTGCCCGGGTTGGTTCCGGATTTGCTACTGCGTCTCTCCGGAGATGATCCAGCGGAGCCTGCCGGCATTCCAGGCGCTGATTGGGAAATAAGATTACAAATGCATTACGGGGCCCCGTTTCGGGGTCCCGTAATGCTGTAAAAATAAATTTGACCTAATTCTTGACACTGCGCATAATTATTGCTACAATAACAGTGCTACATGTTAAGACTGGTGCGTTGATACTTGGCAAAGCGCATTGGCGAACAGGGCTAACCTTATGGGCTTTTAAATGCATATTTATGTAATTAAATTTACAACTTCAAGAAACGGATGCATGGCCAGCATTTGTTATAAATAAATGTCCGGTGATTATATTGTGGTACCGATAGATATCATTCTGTGGAATTTCAACCACGATGGCTATATACCAATTATAGCCAGGACAGGAAGCAATTGGTGAATTTCGTTAATATTACACAAAAAAGGAGAAGAATTTATGGAAATTATTGCTGAAAAGATTGAACTGGACGTGGTTGAGACACTTCTTCA
>DVHJ01000046.1 GCA_018712145.1 Candidatus Faecousia faecigallinarum
GTCCGCCATGTCGTCGCCCCAAAGTCCGCCATGCCCAGCTCCGGCCAAAGGCCAGAGCAGGGCAACGCTCCCTTGGGTCTCCTTTCCCCACAAAGCGTGCCGCTTTGCGGGGCCCCGTGGTTATGCCGGCCGAAGGCCAGCGGGGGAGCAACGCTTCCTTGGGGCTCCTCTCCCCGCAAAGGGTGCCCCTTTGCGGGGGCCCCAGCACTGGTTCGCAATGACATGCAGAAACATGGGACGCAAAAAATGTTTGCCGGCCTATTGACAAACCGGCAGTCTTGGCGTATACTACATATGAACAAATTCTCATATGAGAATATGAAAAAATTAACAGAGGTGATGGCGTGGAAAAATTCCTGGGCAATGAGGACAACATCATCGACATGGCGGAACTGTTCAAGGTATTTGGCGACTCTACCCGGATCAAGATCCTGTGCTGCCTGTTTGGCGGGGAATTGTATGTGCAGGAGCTGGCGGAGCAAGTGGGGGCCAGTCAATCCGCCGTTTCCCACCAGTTGCGGTTACTCAAGCAGGCCAAATTGGTGAAAAGCCGCCGCCAGGGGAAGCTGGTGGGCTACAGCCTGGCGGACGACCATGTAAAAACCATCCTGGGGATGGCAAAAGAACATTTGGAGGAATGAAATCATGAGAAAATCCTATGCGCTGGAAGAACTGGACTGCGCCAACTGCGCGGCAAAAATGGAAGTAGCCATCAACAAACTGCCGGAGGTGGAGAAGGCTACGGTGAGCTTTATGACCTCCCGCCTGTCTCTGGTGGTGCCGGAGGGCACGGATATGGAAGCCCTGCTGGATAAAGTGCAGGCAGAGATTCACAAGGTAGAGCCGGACTGCCGGGTGGTCAGAAAATGACGAAGAAGCAAAAGAATTTGCTGGCCCGGATTTTGGCCGGTCTGGCGGCCTTTGCCGCCGGCATGGTATTGCGGCTGCTGCCGGAGTCCGGCCCCTGGGCGAGCTGGGTATCCGCCGGATTGTTTGTGGGGGCGTGGCTGCTGTGCGGCCTGGAAATCGCCTGGAAAGCGGTGAAAAACATGGGCCACGGCCAGGTGTTCGACGAGAATTTCCTCATGACGCTGGCCACAGTGGGGGCCTTTGCCCTGGGAGACTTCAGCGAAGGCGCCGCGGTGATGCTGTTCTTCCAGGTGGGTGAGCTGTTCCAGAGCGTGGCGGTGGAGCGGTCCCGGCGGTCGGTGGCGGCCCTCATGGACCTGCGGCCGGACGAGGCCCTGGTGCTTAGGGATGGCAAACCCGTGTCCTGCGACCCGGAGGAGGTGGAGGCCGGGGACCTGCTGCAGGTGCTGCCCGGCCAGCGGATTCCGGTAGACGGCATTGTTACCCAGGGCAGCTCCTCGATTGACACGGCGAAAATCACCGGCGAGTCGGTGCCGGCGGATGTGGGCCCCGGGGACCGGGTGCTGTCCGGCTGCATCAACATCTCCGGCGTGCTCACCATCCGGGCCGAGAGCGAATATGCCGCCTCCACCGTGGCCCGGATTCTGGAACTGATGGAATCGGCCACCGAGGGAAAATCCAAAACCGAAAGCCTCATCACCCGCTTTGCCCGGTATTACACCCCCTGTGTGGTGGTGGCCGCCGTGGTCCTGGCGCTGGTCCCGCCCTGCTTTGACGGCGGACAGTTTGCCAAGTGGATTACCCGGGCGCTGAACTTCCTGGTGGTGTCCTGTCCCTGCGCCCTGGTGATCTCCGTGCCCCTGAGCTTCTTCGGCGGCATGGGGGCGGTGTCCCGGGCCGGGATGATCGCCAAGGGGGGCATTGCCCTGGAAAATCTGGCCAGGGCAGACACGGCGGTTTTCGACAAAACCGGCACTCTCACCACCGGCGAGCTGTCCGTCACTCAGGTGCTGAGCCAGGGCATGGAGCAGGAGAAGCTGCTGGGCCTTGCCGCTGGAGCGGAGAGTGCCTCCCACCATCCCATCGCTCGGGCCATTGTCCGGGCAGCCGGGCAGGTTCCGGAACAGGTGGAGGATATTCGGGAAATTCCCGGACGTGGTATCCACGCGGTGGTGGATGGACACGAAGTTTACGCCGGAAATCAGCTATTAATGGAAGATAACGGTTTTACGCCGGAAATGCTGGAGCACGGCGGCACCGTGGTATACCTGGCGGTGGACGGGGCCTATGCCGGCTGTATTCTCCTGGCGGACACCGTAAAACCGGGCGCCAAGCAAGCCCTGGCGGAGCTGTCCGCCCTTGGAGTGCGCCGGACGGTAATGCTCACCGGCGACCGGGAAGCCGCTGCCGCCACTGTGGCCGGGGAGCTGGGCCTCACCCACTGGTATTCCGGCCTGCTGCCCCAGGATAAGGTGGAGAAGGTCCGGACACTCCGGCAGGCAGGCCAATTCCTGATCTTTGTGGGGGACGGGGTAAACGATGCCCCGGTGCTTGCCCTGGCGGACGTGGGCGTGGCCATGGGGGGCGTTGGCTCCGACGCGGCGGTGGAAGCGGCGGATTTGGTGCTGCTGAAAGACGATCTGCGGGGCCTGCCCCGGGCGGTGCGCATTGCCCGGAAAACCATGGCGGTAGCCAAGCAAAACATTGCCTTTGCCCTGGCGGTGAAATTTGTGGTGCTGGCCCTCAGCGTAGTTGGCCTGGCCAGCATGTGGCTGGCGGTGTTTGCCGACGTAGGCGTGGCGGTGCTGGCCATTCTCAATGCCACCCGTGCCGGCCGGGAACGCCGGTAATCCCCCATAGGCAAACCTGCCAAGTTTCAGCATGTCATTGCGAACCGGTGTCCGGGGCCCCAAAGGGGCACCCTTTGCGGGGAGAGGAGCCACAAGGGAGCGTTGCCCTGCTCCGGCCTCTGGCCAGAGCAGGGCAAATGAAGCTGACAGGGGTGCAGGGAAACGTACTTGCTATGCGGACACGTACTGCCTTCCGCATGTCATTGCGAGCCAGTGGCCAGGGGTGCGCAAGCCTGGCAAGTTTATGGATGTCATTGCGAGCCAGTGCATGGGGGCCCCGCAAAGGGGCCCCTTTGCGGGGAAAGGAGCCCCAAGGGAGCGTTGCCCTGCTCCGGCCTCTGGCCGGAGCAGGGCATGGCGGACTTTGGGGCGACGAGGTGTGGCAATCCGTTTCTCCTGCGGCAGTACATAACAGTATGCAGCACTTAAGGCGAATCCGCAATCATCTACGAATTCGCCCTAAGTACTACTTGTTCTTTCCTTTTCCTGCGGGGATGCGGATTGCCACGTCGCTTCGCTCCTCGCAATGACATGCAATAATTTGCCGCGTGTTCGCATAATACCCGGGCACTGCCGGGCCAAATTCGCAACCGCCCACGAATTTGCCTGGCACCGCCTCCTTACAAACGCAGGCGCGTCTCCGTCTTCAGCATGTCATTGCGAGCCAGTGCGCACACTGGCGTGGCAATCCGTTCTCCTTGCGGCAATACAAAACGAAAAGTAGTACTTTGGGCAAATACGTAATAGCTGCGTATTCGCCTAAAGTACTACTTGTTCTTTCCTTTTCCTGCGAGGCGCGGATTGTCCCGTCGCTCCGCTCCTCGCAATGACAGGCAAAAGGCAGTGACGTGTCCGCGTACGTTTCCCTGCACCCCCGGCAGTTTCCCCTGCCCCGTTCAGTCCAATCCCTGCCCGGTGCGCTTGTGCAATTTGTCCAACACCGCCTGGAAATAATCCGGCAGCGGCGCTGTCACCACCACCGGCAGCCCGGTTCTGGGATGCCGGAACCCCAGGGCGCTGGCGTGGAGGCACTGGCTGCTTTGGCCCAGTTCCGGTTTCTTCCTGCCGTACACCGTGTCCCCCAAAATGGGGTAGCCCAGATAGGCCATGTGCACCCGAATCTGATGGGTGCGCCCGGTTTCCAGCCGGAAGCGCAGGTGGGTATAGCCCCGGTACCGGGCCACCACCGTCCAGTGGGTCACCGCCGGCTTCCCCCCGGGCACCACCGCCATCCGCTTGCGTTCCGTTGGGTGCCGGGCAATGGGGGCATCCACCGTCCCGGCGTCCTGGGCGGGACTGCCGCAGACGATGGCCTCATAGGTCCGGGCCAGGGTGTGATCCTTCAGCTGGCTGGCCAGCACCGTATGGGCCAGGTCGTTTTTGGCCACCACCATCAGGCCCGAGGTGTCCTTATCAATCCGGTGGACAATCCCCGGCCGCAGCACCCCGTTCACCCCGGACAGTCTGTCCCCCCGGGCATAGAGCAGGCCGTTGACCAGGGTGTCGTCCCAGTGGCCTGCCGCCGGATGGACCACCAGCCCCTTGGTCTTGTTGATCACCAGCAGGTCATCGTCCTCATAGACGATGTCCAGGGGCATTTCCCGAGGCTGGGCAGCCATGGGCTCCGGCTCCGGCAGGGTGAGCCGGATCACATCCCCTGGCTGAGTGCGGTAGTTTTTCTTCACCGGCTTGCCTGCCACGGTGACGCAGCCCCGCTCCACCAGGTGCTGGGCAGCGCTGCGGGTCAGCCCCGGCACCGCCTGGGCCAGGTACTGATCCAGCCGCCACCCCGCCTCAGGACAGATCAGCTCCATGTTTGTCCTCCTTCCAGAAGGACTTGTTCCAGAACACCAGATGGATCAGCAGCAGGGCCGCGCCGCAGGTAATGAAGCAATCGGCCAGGTTGAACACCGGGAAGGAAATGAACTCCACCGCGATCATGTCCACCACATAGCCCCGGAACACCCGGTCGATGATGTTGCCCAGGCCGCCCCCCAGGGCCGCCGCCAGGAACCACAGCTCCAGCCGGGTAAAGGGCAGCATTTTTTTGTACAGCCCCAGACCCAACAGCGCCACCAGCACCACAAAGGCCAGGACAAACAGCCACCGGTGCCCCTGAAGGAAGGAGAAGGCCGCCCCAAAATTCTGCACATAGGTCAGGTGAACCACCCCAGGGATGCAGGGCACAGCAGTGCCGTAGGGAATATGCTCCACCACCAGGAACTTGCTCACTTGATCCAAGGCCGCCGCCAGCAGGGCAAACAACCCCATGGGAAGATAGCGCATAAACATCGCCCTTTCCGTCATAATCTGTCCCCCGGACCGGCTTTCCCTCCACCGGCCGGGGAAATCAGGAGTATTCTACCACTGCGGCCGGAAAAAGTCAAAGAAAATAGGTTCCATTTCCGGTTTTTTCCTCCACCTCACTGGGCGACCCCATCCACTCCGGCCCCCTGGCTGAACTGGATCACCAGCCGGTGGGGCAGGCAGACGATGGGCTCGCCGGCGGACCGGGCCCCGGCCGCCATACAGTCGCCTCCGGGGCAATCGGCGGCGGTGACCGCCAGAGCGCCCCCGGAAACGGTGATTTCATTGTAGCCGTAGGGGGTCTCCAAGGTGAATACCTGGTCGCCGGCCAGGGAGACGGTGCGCAAAAGCCGGCCGTCGCAGTAAATCTCCGCCTGATTGGCCTGCCCCCTGGGCCAGAAAATCGCCGTCAGGCACGCCAGAAAAACGCCCCCCAGCAGGATAATCCACGTTTTGGTTTTCATCGGTTAATCCTCCACGGTGTGGTAGCTGCACTGGCTTAACTCCAGCCCGGCGGTGGCGTAAATTTCCCCGGCATCGGTGATAAACACCGCCTGAAAATCCCGGTTTTCCCGCCAGTAATCCAGGGCGGCCTCCAACCCCAGGACATACAGGGCGGTGGACAGGCCGTCGGCGGTGAGGCCGTCTTCCGCCACCACGGTGACCGAGGCCAGGCCGGACCGGGCGGGGTAGCCGGTGGCCGGGTCGATGATGTGGCAGTAATCCACCCCGTCCTGGGTGAAGTACCGCTCATACCCCCCGGAAGTGACCACCGCCCAAGTGCCGGTGAGGTGGAGGACCCCGGCCAGCCCCTCCCCTGCCGGGTCCTGGATGCCGATGGTCCAGGCCGAGCCGTCGGGCTTGGCCCCGTAGGTCTGCACGTTTCCCCCCAGATTCAGCAGGGCTCCGGTGACGTCCTGCCGGGCCTGGAGCAGCGCCGCCGCCTGGCTACCGGCCCAGCCCTTACCCACCGCCCCCAGGTCCAGCTGGCTGCCGGGGTCCAGGTAAGCGGTGTCCCCGTCCAGGTGGAGCCGGCCCACCTGGGCCTGGGCGGCCTGAATTTCCGCCGGCTCCGGCACCCGGTAGTCCCCGGTGGTGAAGCCCCACAGCTTGGTCACCGGATACAGGCAGGGCTCCAGGGCCCCGCCGGTTTTCTGGGAAAGGGCCAGGGTCCCCGCCAGGAGCCGGGTCAGTTCCGGGGTAAGCTCCACGGTCTGGCCCTGGTTCAGCCTGCCCACCAGGGAGGATTCCCGGGTCACCGACAGCTGATCTTCCAAGGAAAACAGCAGGGTTTCCACCTCCGCCAGGGCCTCTTCGGCGCCGGAGCCCCAGGCGGTGAGGGTCATCACCGTGTCCATGGCAAATAGCTGCCTTTCCGCCTGCGCCGGATTTCCGGCACACCCCGGCAGGCCAAGGGAAAGGCATAAGAGCAGTAAGATGATGGTTTTTTTCATGATCCGTTCCTCTTTGCATATGTTGTTGTGACTGCCAAAGCGCGGCAAGTTTATGGATGCCATTGCGCCAAACGCCCTTGCAACCCCAGGCGCGTATCTGTCTTTTGTATGTCATTGCGAGGAGCAAAGCGACGCGGCAATCCGTTTCCCCGCAGAAATGCCTGACAAATCGCTGCTGTATGGGCAAATTCGTAGTGGG
>DVHJ01000047.1 GCA_018712145.1 Candidatus Faecousia faecigallinarum
TCACTTCAATCTCAAACCCATCCCGGAGGTGGAACAGGTCAAGGGCTGACCTGTTTCCGCTGGGGCGCTTCTAAAACAATTCCATATATTTTTTGACACGCCGCCGCCCGCCATCGAGCAAGGTTTTACTCCTAATTAGGGATAAAACATTTTGTCCCTGGCGGCGGCCGTGGTGATCTTCCTGTTCCCCCGGGAAATTGGCGGGCTGTTTGCCCAGAACGGTGCGGCGGACCAGGTGACGGTGACGGCGCTGAAGCTGTTCAGCTTTACTTATCTCACCCGTTGGTTCTCTTTTGCCACCCAGAGCTACATGCTGGCCATTGCCAAACCGTTCCAAGCTTCCCTGATTTCCGTGTGTACTGCTCTGGTATTTCCCGTTTTGCTCATCGGTTTGTTGTGGCCCTTGGGCTTGACCGGCCTGTGGCTCAACTTTGCCGGCACTTCTCTACTGGCGGCGCTATTGTCTGTGGGGGTAATGGCGCATTTCATTAAAACCCGGAAAATAGAATTCCGCTGCCGTTCAGGACGGTGAACACGGCGGTTCTGCCGGGCTTCTGGGCGCAAGCGCTCCGGCGGCGCACAGAGGCCCGGCAGGGAAAATCCCTGCCGCCAACGGCCATCCCAAATTCTGCAAAATTTCTGAAATTCGGTCTTGACAATTTGGGAGGCAGTGGCTATAATACAAAAGCTGCCTGGAAATGCTGCTATAGCTCAGCAGGTAGAGCGCATCCTTGGTAAGGATGAGGTCGCCAGTTCGAATCTGGCTAGCAGCTCCATGCCGGAGTAAAGACCGCTTTGCTCCGGCTTTTTCTTTTGCAGTAAACGCCAGCTTCCTCCGCTGTTTTCCGGCAGTTTGGCTTTCGGCGCGGATTTCCGGCTTTGTTCTGCCGGGATAGGGCAGTGTGGGCCTGACGCTTTCGCGTTAGGCCCGTTTTCGTGTATACTCGGCCCACCATCGGGCATGACTATGGAAGATAAAGGAGAATGTCCATGCTGGCGGATATTGTACTCGACGCCTTGAAAGATACCGGAAAAATCCTGCCGGTTTTATTTTTGACTTATCTGCTGATGGAATACCTGGAGCATCATGCCGGCGGCGCCATCAGCCGCAGCTTGCAGCGGGCCAGAGGCGCAGGGCCTGCCCTGGGCGCATTGCTGGGGCTGGTTCCCCAGTGCGGATTTTCCGGCGCGGCGGCCAGCTTCTATGCCGGCGGCGCCGTCACCACCGGCACGCTGCTGGCGGTGTTTCTGTCCACGTCGGATGAGATGATTCCCATTCTCATTTCCAATCAAGTGCCTGGGCGGCAGGTGCTGTTGATTTTGGGGGTGAAGCTGCTTTCCGGCATCCTGGTGGGGTATCTGGTTGACTGGCTGCTGCGGCGGCGCCATCTGAACCGCAGCCGGGAAATTGCGGATTTTTGCCGGCAGGAGCACTGCAACTGCCACGGCGGCATACTGCGTTCGGCGTTCATGCACACGGTGAAAATTATTGTGCTGATCTTTGGGGTGAGCGTTTTGCTGAACCTGGCCTTTGCCTGCCTGCCGGAAGAGCGCATTGCCGCCCTGTGGAGCATTCCGGTGCTGGGGGAGCTTTTGGCGGCAATCCTGGGCCTTTTCCCCAACTGCGCCGCCTCGGTGATGATTACGGAACTGTATGTGGCGGGGGTCATGGCGCCGGGGCCTATGCTCTCCGGGCTCCTGGTGAATGCCGGCGTGGGCCTGCTGGTGCTGTTTCGGGTGAACAAAAACCGAAAAGAAAATTTTGCCATTACCGGAATTTTGTTCTTCTCCGGCGTACTACTGGGCACGATTTGCGGTTTTTTCCTCTCGGGACACCTGTAAAAATTGACAAAAATTCCTATATTTAATCTTTTTGGCATGGAATTGGTTGCTTTTCGATACCATATCTGATACAATGCACGAAAAGTGGGCCGGCGTAACCGCCGGCGCCTGTGAGGCATACCATGGCCCATGGTTGCCTTGCCGGGCGTTCTGCCCGGGCGCAGTATTTTTTGGAGGTAATTGCATGGAGAAAGCGATATATGGGTTCCAGTTTGACGGTACGCCTGTGGAGTGCCATGAGTTTGGTCACGGCCATATCAACTACACGCTGCGGATTAAAACGGACACCGGCGCGGAATATATTCTCCAGAGAATCAATAAGTATGTGTTTAAGGATCCTGCCCAGTTGATGTCCAACGTGGGTTCGGTTACCGCCTACCTCCGGGAGCGGGTGACGGACCCCCGGGCTGCCCTCCACTTCCTGCCGGCCAAGGACGGGAAATTTTACCACGTGGATGAGATGGGCCAGTATTGGCGGATGTATGATTTCGTGGGGGGATTTTGCCTGGACGCCCCGGAGTCCGACGAGGACTTTTACCAGAGCGCCTTGGCCTTTGGCCGCTTCCAGGAGATGCTGTCGGACTTCCCGGCCCACACGCTGTATGAGACCATCCCGGAGTTTCACAATACCATCCACCGCTACGGCGTTTTCCGCCACACCCTGGCGGCAGATCCCTGGGGCCGGGCAGCGGGTGTCCAGCGGGATATCGACTTTATTCTGGCCCGGGAGGAAGAGGGGGGCACCTTGCAGCGGATGCGGGAGTCCGGGGAGCTGCCCCTGCGGGTGACCCATAACGACACCAAACTCAACAATGTGCTGCTGGACAAGAAAACCAGGAAATCCCTGTGCGTTCTGGATCTGGATACGGTGATGCCCGGTTTGTCTTTGTACGATTTCGGCGATTCCATCCGGTTCGGCGCGGCGACTGCGGCGGAGGATGAGCCGGATGTCGGCAAAATGGGCCTGGATTTGCACCTGTTTGAAATCTATACCAAAGGTTATATGGAGGCTTGTCCATCCCTGACTTCCCGGGAGATTGAACTGATGCCCATGGGGGCCAAAATCCTCACCCTGGAGCTGGCCATGCGGTTTTTGACCGACTATATCGACGGCGACCGGTATTTCAAGGCCGCCTACCCGGGGCACAACCTGATCCGGGCCAGAGCCCAGATGAAGCTGGTGGCGGATATGGAAAGTAAATGGGACCAAATGCACCGGATTGTGGCCCAGGTGGCCAGCCAGGTGCGTTAACGGGAATATCAAAAGTTTGGAGGAAAAGATCATGGAGTATTTGGGTGTTTCCTATTCGGCAGAAAATCTGCCCAAGCTGGACCCGGGATTTATCCCCTTCGGCGTCTGGATGAACGCCTACCGCCAGGGGGCTGCCGTGCCCCTGGCCATTGGCGTGGAGCGGGACAACGGTTACCTCACCGTGCGCCACATCAAGATCCACGGCACGGCCCAGATGGCCGAGGCGGACTACCGCTACGTGGAGCGGTATGTGAAATTCCTCCTGTGGTCCGTGGGGGGATTCCGGGTGTACGTCTGCGGCTGCAGCCCCCTGGCCCAGCGGCTGAAGGCGGCCTACAGCCTCACCGGGGAGCGGAAGTTTGACGCCCAATTCATGCAGGATGTGTACGAGGTGCCCATGGAAGTGGTGGATCTGCCTCTGGAGCAGTGCCCCAAGGCCAATGAATCCGCCAAGCCCATCGGCGGCCACCTGAAGGGCTGCCGCATCGGCTTTGACGCCGGCGGCTCCGACCGGAAGGTCTCCGCCGTCATCGACGGCAAGACCGTCTACTCCGAGGAAGTGGTCTGGCACCCCAAGACCCAGTCCGATCCCCGGTACCATTTTGACGGCATTGTCTCCGCCTTCAAAACCGCCGCGTCCAAGATGCCCCGGGTGGACGCCATTGGCGTCTCCTCCGCCGGCGTGTTCATTGGCAATGCGCCCATGGTCTCCTCCCTGTTCATCAAAGTTCCCCGGGAAAAGCGGGAACTGGTAAAGACCATTTACGACCGGGCCGCCAAGGAAATCGGGGATGTGCCCATTGTGGTGGCCAACGACGGCGACGTGACCGCCCTGGCCGGAGCCATGGGCCTGGAGTGCGGCGCGGTGATGGGCATGGCCATGGGTACATCGGAAGCGGTCGGCTATGTGGACCAGGACGGCAACGTGCTGGGCTGGCTCAATGAGCTGGCCTTCGCCCCGGTGGATCTGAACGAGGCGGCAATGGTGGATGAGTGGTCCACCGACCGGGGAGTAGGCTGCAAATACTTCTCCCAGGATGCGGTGATTAAGCTGGCCCCCGCTGCCGGCATCCAGCTGGATCAAACCCTGACCCCGGCGGAGAAGCTGAAGGTGGTTCAGAGCCTCATGGAGCAGGACGATCCCAGAGCCGCCGCCATCTATGACTCCATCGGCGCTTATCTGGCCTACACCGTGGTGCTGTACAGCCAGTTCTATGAAATTCACCATCTGATTGCCCTGGGCCGGGTGATGTCCGGCAAGGGCGGCGAGCTGATTCTGGCCCGGTGCCAGGCCATTCTCGCCCAGGAGTATCCCCAGTTGGCCGGTCAGATCCGGGTCATGCTCCCGGATGAGAAGACCCGCCGGGTGGGGCAGTCCGTGGCGGCGGCCAGCCTGCCGGAATAGAGCGCCGCTGAATCACAGCGCCTGCCGGCGGATTTCCCGTTTCGCTAAGGTAACGGTAAGGTGCGCTGTGCCGGCGCACCTTTTCCCATGGGAAGGAGAAGAAACATGTTTTATAAAAACGCAAACATTTTTACCCAAGATTTTCGCTTCCACCTCGGGGCCTTTTCTGTGGAAAACCGCCGGTTTGCCCAGATTCTGCCGGAAAATGTGCCGGAGGATGCCATTGACCTGGCCGGCGCCTTTGTGATTCCCGGCCTGGTGGACGTGCACACCCACGGCAACTCCAACCGGGATTTTTCCGACGGGGATGCCCAGGGGCTGGAAATCATGGCCGCCTACCTGGCCAAGTGCGGCGTCACCGCCTTTGCCCCGGCCTCCATGACCCTGCCCTATGCCGTGTTGGAAAAAGCCTTTGCCACCGCCCGCCAGCTGAAGGACAAGTCCCCTGCCGGCTGCGCCCGGCTCATGGGCATTCAAATGGAAGGCCCCTTCTTTTCCGAGAAAAAGAAAGGCGCCCAGAATGGGGCATACCTGCGGAATCCGGACTTTGCCGCCTTCAAGGCCCTCCAGGACGGCTGCGGCGGGTTGATCCGCATTGTGGATTTGGCCCCGGAGCTGCCTGGCTCCGTGGAGTTTATCCGTCAGGCCAAGGCCCTGTGCACCGTGTCGGTGGCCCACACCGACGCGGACTACGATCAGGCCAAGGCCGCCTTTGATGCAGGCGCCACCCACCTGACCCACCTGTACAACGCCATGCCCGGCATTCACCACCGGAAGCCTGGGGTGATTCCGGCTGCGGCGGAAAATCCGGCGGTACGGGCGGAGATCATCTGCGACGGCCTGCACATCCATCCGGCGGCAGTTCGCTTTGCCTTCCGGGCTTTCGGCCCGGAGCGGATGGTGCTGATCTCCGACGCCCTGCGGTGCTGCGGCATGCCGGACGGGGAGTATGAGCTGGGAGGCCAGCAGGTGTTTTTGGCCGGCGGCGTGGCCCGGCTGGCCGACGGTACCATTGCCGGTTCCGCCGCCAACCTGTTTGACTGTATGCGCAATGCCATTTCCTTTGGCATTGCCCCGGAGGATGCCGTTCGGGCGGCCAGCTGGAACCCGGCCTGCGCCCTGGGCGTGGAAAGGGAAATCGGGTCCATCGCCCCGGGAAAGCTGGCGGATTTTGTGGTTTGCGCCCCGGATTTTACCCGCCGGGCAGTGTATATCGGCGGGGAACGGGTGTAAGTTACTTCCCCCAAAACCGTCCGGGAAAAAACGGCCTTCTTGTCATTTCCTTGCGTGTCCAAATGGATGAATTGGAAAAAGGAATTGACAAACGGCCAAATCGTGGTAAAATAACGGCAGATATGGCAAATGCAGAGCGGAAGCCAAGCAGCGCGACAACCGTTAGCGAGGGGGAACCGGTGAAAGCCCCTGGTTTGGGACGCTGTACGCCACTTCCAAGCAGCCCGGGACGACCGGGACGGGACGCTCCCGTTACCGGGCGGTGAAAGATGCCGGTTTTGCCGGCAATTAGGGTGGTACCGCGAGTTTAGCCTCGCCCCTACATTGGGGCGGGGCTTTTTTGTTCTGCCAGTGCCAAACTCATCTGATTTGGAGGTTAATACCCATGAGCTGTAAGCCCTACGGCGTAAACGAGCTGCGGGAGATGTTCCTGTCCTTTTTCGAGAGCAAAGGGCACCTGCGCCTGCCCAGCTTTTCCCTCATTCCTCAGAATGACCAGTCCCTGCTGCTGATCAATTCCGGCATGGCGCCCATGAAGCCCTATTTCAAAGGCGAGGTGGAGCCGCCCCGCCGCCGGGTGTGCACCTGCCAGAAATGTATCCGCACCGGCGACATTGAAAATATCGGCAAGACCGCCCGCCACGGCACCTATTTTGAGATGCTGGGCAATTTCTCCTTTGGCGACTATTTTAAGCGGGAGGCCATTGCCTGGAGCTGGGAATTCCTGACCCAGGTGGTGGGGCTGGATCCCAACCGGCTGTATCCGTCGGTGTACGAGCATGATGACGAAGCCTTTGCCATCTGGCATGAGGAGGTAGGCATTCCCGCCGACCGGATCTACCGGTTCGGCAAAGCGGATAACTTCTGGGAGCATGGTTCCGGCCCCTGCGGCCCCTGCTCGGAGATTTACTATGACCGGGGGGAGAAATACGGCTGCGGCAAGCCGGGGTGCACCGTGGGCTGCGACTGCGACCGGTATATCGAAGTGTGGAACAATGTGTTTTCCCAGTATGACAACGACGGCCACGGCAACTACTCGGACCTGGCCCAGAAAAACATTGACACCGGCATGGGGTTGGAGCGCCTGGCGGTGGTGTGCCAGGATGTGGACAGCCTGTTTGATGTGGACACGGTGATGCGCATCACCAACCGGGTGACCCAGCTCACCGGCGCGGCCTATGGCCAGAGCCACAAAACCGACGTCTCTCTGCGGGTGATCACCGACCATATCCGGGCCTCCGTTTTCATGATTGCCGACGGTGTGCTGCCCTCCAACGAAGGCCGGGGCTACGTGCTGCGGCGGCTCCTGCGCCGGGCCGCCCGCCACGGCAAGCTGCTGGGGGTGAATGCGCCGTTTTTGTACCAGGTGGTGGAGACGGTGATCCAGGAAAATGAGGGGCACTATGGCTACCTCCGGGAGCGGGCGGCGTATATCACCCGGATTGTCCGCACGGAGGAAGAGAATTTTGCCCGCACCATTGACGGCGGCATGAAGATTTTCGGCGAGCTGCTGGCGGAGCACAAGGCCAAGGGGGAGACGGTGTTCTCCGGCGCCGACGCCTTTAAGCTCTACGACACCTATGGTTTCCCCATCGATCTGACGGTGGAGATGCTGGCCGATGAAGGGATGACCGCCGACCAAGACGGCTTTGCCCAGCTGATGCAGGCCCAAAAGGTTCGGGCCAGAGAGGCCCGGAAGGCCCTGGGGGATCTGGCCTGGGCGGGCATTGACCTGGGCTTGGACAACACCCCCACCACCTTCACCGGCTACACCCAGCTGGAAGATACGGCCAAGGTGCTGGCGGTGTGCGTAGGCGACGAGGTGACCGGCTGCATGACCCAGGGGGAAAAGGGCATTTTGGTGCTGGACAAAACCCCGTTTTATGCGGAAATGGGCGGCCAAACCGCTGACCACGGCACCATCACCGCCGGGGAAGCCGTATTCCAGGTCACGGACGTGCAAAAGGACAAGGCCGGGAAATACCTGCACCATGGCAAGCTGCTGTCCGGGGAGATTCGGGTGGACGATGTGGTTACCGCTGCCATTGACGTGGACCGCCGGGACGCCATCCGCCGGGCCCACTCGGCTACCCACCTGCTCCAGAGCGCCCTGGTGCAGGTGCTGGGGGACCACTGCCATCAGGCCGGCTCTCTGGTGGAGCCGGACCGGCTGCGCTTTGACTTTACCCACTATGCAGCGATTTCCCCGGAGGAGCTGAAGAAAATTGAATCCCTGACCACCGGCTTCATGCTGGCCGGCCTGCCGGTGGAGACCATGGTCCTGCCCATTGAGGAGGCCAAAAAAATGGGGGCCACCGCTCTGTTCGGCGAGAAGTACGGCGACACGGTGCGGGTGGTGAAAATGGGGGATGTGTCCCTGGAGCTGTGCGGCGGCACCCACCTGAACAATACCGCCAGGGCGGGCCTGTTCCACATTGTGTCCGAGGCCTCCGTTGCCTCCGGCGTGCGCCGGATTGAGGCGGTTACCGGCCCGGCGGTGCTGAAGCTGCTGGAGCAGGCGGACGCCACCATCGCCCAGGCGGCGGGGGCGGTGAAGGCCAACCCGGCGGAACTGGTGCACAAAGCGGAACAGACGGTGGCGGAGCTGAAAGAGGCCCGGCGGGTCATTGAGCAGTACAAGGCCAAGGAATCTGCCGGCGGGGCGGAGGACATTCTCCGGAGCGCAAAGATCCTCGGCGGCGTCCATGTGGCGGTGCGCAAGCTCACCCAGGGAGACCCGGGGGCCCTGCGGATGCTGGGGGATGTGCTGCGGGATAAAGACCCGGATATTGTGGCGGTGCTGGCCCTGGTGGGGGAAAAGGTGACCTTCCAGGCGGTGTGCGGCAAGAACGCCGTGGCCAAGGGCCTGCGGGCCGGGGACATCATCAAGGCTATTGTACCCATCTGCGGCGGCCGGGGCGGCGGAAAGCCGGACTCTGCCATGGGCGGCGGCACGGATCTTGGCAAGGTGGACCAGGCCCTGGCGGCGGTGGAAACCTTCGTGGCGGGTAAAGTGTGATGGAGCTGTACGGGGAAATTCGCCGCCAGGCTGCCCAGGCGGCGGCGGAGCTGCTGGCGGCAGCCAAGCTGGAGCCGGGGGATTTGCTGGTGGTGGGCTGCTCCACCAGCGAGATTGCCGGGCAGCACATCGGCAGGCAGTCCAATTTGGCCCTTGCCCAGGCGGTGTTTTCCGGACTGTACCCGGTGCTCCAGGCCCAGGGCGTTGCCCTGGCGGCCCAGTGCTGCGAGCACCTAAACCGGGCCTTGATTTTGGAAAAGGAAACCGCCGCCCGGTTTGGCTACCCGGTGGTGAATGTCCGCCCCCAGCCCAAGGCAGGGGGAGCCTTTGCCACCGTGGCCTGGGACAGCTTTGCCCATCCGGTGGCGGTGGAGCACATCCGGGCCGCCGCCGGGCTGGACATCGGCGGCACCTTCATCGGGATGCACCTGCGGGAAGTGGCGGTGCCGGTGCGGCTGCCGGTGAGTCGAATTGGGGACGCGGTGCTCCTCTGCGCCAGAACCCGGCCAAAGTTCATCGGCGGCGACCGGGCTGTCTACTGTGATGATCTGAAATAAAAACAGCGGGCCGGTTGGCAAAACCCTGTATTTTGCAACCGGGCCGCCCACGCATATGCCCCGGCCGAAAACGCGCTTTTCGCGCCTACGGGCGGGAACGCTGCGAGGCTTTTTCAACGGTCTCAACGGCGGGAGAAAGCGCGTACCTGCGCATTCTCCCGCCGTTCCATCGTTTTCCCGGATGGCGGTTTGGACGGTTAGCTTCAACATACGCACAGATGTCCATTGAATAAATACGCGCTTGAGCCAGGGCCGCACCGTAAATTTATTCATTGTGCTAGCGGATTGCGTAAGCGGCTTTAAGATACCCCATCTGTTCAATTGGCTATAATATTAATTTTGGAAAATACCATAAACGCAAATAAAATTCAGTGCATTTACCTGATTTTTATTGAATTTTCAAAGTTTTTTCAAAATTTTTCCGGCAGGAAATTGACAATATTTTTCCGGCGTGCTACAATGTCGAAAAAGGTCGAAACTGCTCTGTCTGGTAGAGGGCACGCTGCCACCACTGCAAAATTATTCATGGCATCCC
This sequence comes from Candidatus Faecousia faecigallinarum, assembly GCA_018712145.1. Lineage (GTDB taxonomy): Bacteria > Bacillota > Clostridia > Oscillospirales > Oscillospiraceae > Faecousia > Faecousia faecigallinarum. The sequence continues at coordinate 9,844 of DVHJ01000047.1, forward strand.
CGCCGCTACCCGCCGGGTATTTTCCTGGGCGGCGGCGCTGATGATAGAAAATTGGCGCATTCCAAACGAGAAAGGACGATCAACCATGGGTAAACACAAACGCTGGGCGCGGGTGGTGGCCCTGTGCCTGTCGGCGGCGATGGCGCTGCCCCTGCTGCCGGCTGCATCACGGGCGGCCGGCACAACCTTGGCCGGGGAACCGGTTACGGTGGACCTGACCCAGAACTTCACCCGCAGCACAAACCTGAACGCCGGATGGAAATTTTTCCTGGGGAACAACCCCTCGGCTTCTGCCGTGGCCTTTGACGACTCCGGCTGGGAGACGGTGGACCTGCCCCACGACTTCAGCATTTCCCAACCCTTTACCACAGCCGGGGAGGCGGAGAGCGGCTTTCTGCCTGGCGGAACCGGCTGGTACCGAAAATCTCTGGTTCTGCCGGAGAATTTGGCGGGGAAAACCTTCCTGTTAAATTTTGACGGCGTGTACAGCGACGCGGCGGTCTATCTCAATGGCGTCCTGGTGGGGGAGCACCACTACGGCTATTCTCCCTTTACCCTGGACATTTCCGCCGGCCTGATCTGCGACGGCGAGACGGAGAACATTCTGGCGGTGCAGGCGGTGAACAACCTGCCCAGCAGCCGCTGGTATTCCGGCAGCGGTCTCTACCGGGATGTGACCTTGATGGTGCTGGACCCGGTCCACGTGGATCTCCATGGCGTCCAGGTGCAAACCGAGAATCAGGGCGGGGTGGAGATTGCCGTGGACGTGGTCAATGACGGCGCTGCCCCGGTGGAGGTCACCGTCACCAATACCATTCTGGATGCCGGCGGGATTGCGGTGGCCCAGGGGGAGAGCCGGGGCGTGATTTCTGCCGGCGCTGCCGCCACGGTCACCGGCAGCGCCGGGGTAGACAGCCCCACGTTGTGGTCCCTGGACAATCCTTACCTCTACACCCTGACCACCACCGTAACGGTGGACGGCACGGTGACGGACACCGCCCAGACCACCTTCGGCTTCCGGGAATTTTCCTTTGACAGCCAGGGCTTCCACCTGAACGGGGAGAACATCAAGCTCAACGGCGTGTGTATGCACCATGACCAGGGCGCCTTGGGGGCTGCGGCGGAGGAGGACGCCATGTACCGGCAGCTGGTGATTTTGAAGGACATGGGCGTCAACGCCGTGCGTACCGCCCACAATCCGGCGGATGCCGATTTTATCCGCTTATGCAACGAGCTGGGCATCCTGGTGGTAGAGGAGCTGTTTGACGGACTGCTGGATCCCAAGAACGGTAACACCAACGATTTCTCCCGGTATTTTGATGAACCCCTGGGGGATTCCGGCCTGTACGGCGGCGACAGCACCATGACCTGGGCGGAATTTTCCGCCAAATCCGTGGTGAAGCGGGACCGGAACGCGCCGTCGGTGATCCTCTGGTCCCTGGGCAATGAGATCCAGGAGGGTACCTACTGGACAAGCGTGGGGCAGTATGCCGCCGTGGCCCAGCAGATCATCGACTGGGTGAACGAGATGGACGGTACCCGGCCCACCACCTCCGGGGACAACAACCGGGGCGGGGACAGCCGCTTGGCGGCGGTGGTGGACACCATCACCGCCAGCGGCGGCATTGCCGGCTTTAACTATGCCAATACGGCCAGCGACCTGTACAGCCTGGCCCAGCGCTTTGGCGGCAGAACCGGGGCCATCATTGCGGCGGAAACCTCCTCCGCCGTCAACAGCCGGAGCGTCTACCAGTCCCAGGCCAATGCCGCCGATGCCGACGGGCAGTACCATTTGACTTCCTATGACACCTCCCACGTGGGCTGGGGCATTACCGCCCATGACTCCATTTACAATACCTATCAGTACGATTGCGTCGCCGGGGAGTTTGTGTGGACAGGCTTTGACTACATCGGCGAACCCACGCCCTGGAACGGCACCGGCGCCGGCAGCGTGAGCTACGCCGGGGCCATCCCCAACAGCGCCTACTTCGGGGCGGTGGAAACCACCGGTTTTCCCAAGGACACCTATTATCTCTACCGCAGCCAGTGGAATCAGAACGCCACCACCCTGCACCTGGTCACCGCCTGGGACCCGGACAATATGATGACGGTGTCCGATGGCAAAACCCCGGTTTGGATCTATTCCAATGCCCCGGTGGTGAAGCTGTACCTGAACGGGGTGCAGATTGCTACGGCTACCCGGCAGGATCATACCTCCGCTGCCGGTCATACCTATTACACCTATACCACCGCCAGCTTGAATACCGACCTGTGCCAGGCGGTGGCCTCCACCGGGGCGGACAGCCTGTATGCCGCCTTCAATGTGGCCTACGCCAGCGGCACCCTGTCTGCCAAAGCCTTTGCCGCCGACGGGGTGACGGAGATTCCGGTGGACGGCGGCCAGTCCACCGTCTCCACCCCGGATAGTCCGGCCCGGCTCAGCCTCACCCAGGACAAGGCGGAAGCGGAAGCCGGAGAGCTGGTGTACATCACCGTGGATGTGACTGACGCTGCCGGTAACCTGGACACCACCGCCGCCAACGATATCGCCTTCACCCTCACCGGGGATGGGGAGATTCTGGGGGTGGACAACGGCGATCAGGCCACCACGGAAAAATATCAGCAGGCCTCGGTGCTGTTTTCCGGCAGCTCCGCCCGGATTGCCGCCTACGCCGGTAAGGCTCTGGTGATCGTCCGGGCCACCAAGGCGGGCAGCGGCTTCACCCTGACCGCCTCGGCCTCCGGCCTCACCGGCGGCAGCGTCACCGTTGCCACCAAGGCGGCGGAAACCGAAGGGGATGGCCTGACCAGCTACACCATGGTGCGGGACTATACGGTGAAGGCCGGCACGGCTCCCACCTTCCAGACTGCCGCCACCGGCGCCCTTGCCGGAGGGGAAACGGTGGAAGGCGCCATCCGGTGGGAAACCGTGCCGGAGGCGGTGTACGGCCAGGCGGGGGATTATACCGTCTCCGGCAGCCTCACCTTCCCGGGGATGGCGGCCATTCCCGTCACCGCCCGGCTCCACGTGATTGCCCATGTGGTGGCCATGCGGAATGTGTCCACCGCCACCCAGCAGGGGGTAGCCCCCGACCTGCCGGATACGGTGCGGGGCATTTTGGCGGACGGCACCCTCAGCGGCGACTTCCCCGTGACCTGGGATGAAGGCCAGCAGTTTGCAGAAGTCGGGGAAGTGGTGACCGTAACCGGCACGGCTACGGTGTTTGGCCAGGAGACGATGCCGGTGACAGCCTCTGTCCGGGTTGCCCTGGCGGAGAATACCCAGAGCGCCAACGTAGCCCCCACCGCCGCAGCCCTCACCCAGGACATCCCCGCCCAGTACCAGAGCGACAATTTGGAGTCCATCCGCAACGGCGTCCAAAAGCCTGGGGACAATACCCAGGAGCGGTGGACCAACTGGAATAACCGCTACAACTCGTCCACCGCCACGCTGACCTTCCGGTGGGATACGGCCCAGCTCCTGAGCGGCGTGAATATCTACTATTATATTGACAGCTGCTCCAACGTGCCGGAGAGCATCCAATTCCGCTATTCCCTGAACGGCACGGAGTATGAGACGGTGGCCTTTACCGATGAGACCCTGGAAACCTACAATTTGGGGGAGGCCCACTGCTACACCTTTGCCCAGCCGGTGAACCCGGTGGCTTTGGAGGTGGTGTTCACCCAGCAGGACGGCACCACCGGCAACCACTGCGTGGGCGTCACCGAGCTGGAAGTGATGACCTTTGCCGGGTCCCTCCAGTACGGCAGCTCTGCCGACCTGTCCGGCATCTGGGTGGATGGCCAGCCCCTGGCGGAATTTTCCCCGGATGTGCTGGACTATGCCGCCAGCGGCGAGGTGGTCACCGCAGAACCGGCGGACAATGCGGGGATCACCGTGCTGCCGGTACTGGACAACGTGGTGCGGATTGTTACGGTGTCCGAGGACGGTACGGCAGGTAAGCTGTACGCCGTCTCCCTCACCCCGGCCTGTGCCCACGCCAACACGGCGCTGCGGAATGCAAGGGCCGCCACCTGCACCCAGGACGGCTACACCGGCGATACTTACTGCCTGGACTGCGGCCGGCTGCTCTCGGCCGGCACAGCCATCCCGGCCACCGGCCACAGTACGCGCTTGGTGAACAATTCCCCCGCCTCCTGTACCCAGGATGGTTACACCGGAGATTGGGTGTGCACCGTCTGCGGCGAAACGGTGCAGCGGGGCCAGGTAATCCCCGCCACGGGCCACAGCTGGGACGGCGGCGTGGTGACGGAGGAACCCACCGAGACGGCAGAAGGGCAGATGACCTACACCTGCACCGTCTGCGGGGCAACGAAGACCGAGCCCATCGCCCCTACCGGGCAGGAAAAGCAGCTGCCTACGGTGGTGATCCATTCTGTGGAACAGAGCGCCAGGTATACCGACCGGATTGCCGTTAACGCCCAGGTGATCAACCCGGACGGCTATCCCATTGAGGAGCACGGCCTGGTGTACATGCCCTCTTTCAAGCTCTGGGGCCGGGTACTGTCGGTGAATCTCCCCGGCCGGAGCAAGGTGACCTTCACCGGTTTCAGCGACGATGCGGGGAACTACACCTACCATCTGCGTCCGGCGTCTGTATACACCGATTATGTGGTGCGGGCCTTTGTGTCCTACCGGGACAGCAACGGGAAACTGGTCTATGTCTATTCCGATCCCATTGAAGTTTGTTACCTAGACCTGCGCTAAAGCGGAATGTTTGCCGGGAAAGCCCAACCGGGTTTTCCCGGCAACACGATGGGAAAGGCGGCAAGAGGTACGGGAAACAAGGCCGTTCCGGAAGTCCGGCAATGGGTATTTTTGTGGAAAATGCCCATTTGCCATTTCTCCCCAGGTGTGATACCCTGAAGAAAATCACCGATGGGAGGCATTGCCATGCAAGAATACGAGCTGATTTGGGAGCGGTTCAACGCCTGCGCCGGGGACCGGTATGGCCAGACGCAGGTGCTGGAGCTGGAACTGGAGGACCCGGCTGCCTATGTCCAGGCCCAGTTTAGCCGGGAGAAGGCGCTGCGGGTGGAGCAGCGGCGGAACGGGGAGAGCCTGGTGTTTGAGGTCTACGTGGGGGAAATCCACCAGCGCCTTACCTTTACTCCGGTGTAAGCCGGGGCGGGCCCGGCAGGGAACCGGCGTGGTTCCCTGCCGGTTTTTTCGGTAAAAATGGTTTTGACACCGGCGGCAAATTCTGATACAATAAGTTGCTTTACTTTGATTTTCAGGAGGAAATTGGCAATGCGTATGCGGAAAAAGCCAAATCTTGTCCCCCGGATGGAAGCTTGCAGCCAGTGGTGGGTCCGGCAGCCGGAGGCCATGCCCGGCCGCTGGCGCACCCTGGCGCCAGGGTGCGCCGGCCTGTGGCTGGAGGTGGGCTGCGGCAAGGGGCGCTTCACCGTCCAGACGGCGGCGGCCAACCCCCAAACCCTGTTCATTGCCCTGGAGCGGGTGCCGGATGCCATGGTGGTGGCCATGGAGAAGGCCCGGGACATGGGCTTAACCAACGTGTTTTTTGTGGACGCCGACGCAGCCCGGCTGGAAGACTATTTTGCCCCCGGCGAGTTGGACGGCATGTACATCAATTTCTGCGACCCTTGGCCCCGGAAGAAAAACGCCAAACGGCGGCTGACCCACCGGGGCTTTCTGGAGAAGTACAGCCGGGTGGTGGCCCCCGGGGGCCAGATTTACTTCAAAACCGACAACGAAGGGCTGTTCGATTTCTCCCTGGAAGAATTTACCGCCATGGGCTTTCCCCTGGAGCAGGTGACCCGGAATCTCCATGCCGGCGGCCCGGTGGGGGTGATGACCGACTATGAGGAAAAATTTTACCAGGCGGGCCAGCCCATTTACCGGTGCCAGGTTACCCTGCATCCTCTGGCCCCGGGGACAAGCGGGTATGATCCGGCCAGGACCGGGGAACACTAGAAACCGGCAGAGCGTGACAGGCTTCGCGGCAAGGGGTGGGTTTCCCTGGTTTGCCAGTCAAATTTATCAGAAAATTCATAAAATTCCCAGGATTCCGCCCTTGTCAACCAGGCAGTTCCCGGGTATAGTGTAAACGTGGATTTTTGGGCATTGCACACGGGAGGGAATGGATATGATGAACAACGGAAAAAAACCAGTCAAACCCGGCGACGATTCCTACGCCGTTTTGCAGTCCCTGATTGCCAAGGGCCGCAAGGAAGGTGTGCTGCGGGCGGCGGAGCTGAACGCCGAGCTGGAGAAGCTGGACATCTCTCCGGAAAAAATTGAAGAAATTTATGAAAAGTTTGATACATTGGGGATTCAAATTATCGGAAACGATTTGGAAATAGATCTGGATCTGGACGAGACGCTGCCGCCCATGGAAGAGGATATGGATGACGAGGCGGCCCTGAACGAGGTGGAAGAGGAGCTGGTGGATCCGGTGGATCTGGCGGCGGAATACAACCTGGACGATCCGGTGCGGATGTACCTGAAAGAGATTGGCCAGGTGCGGCTGCTGTCTGCCGAGGAGGAAGTGGAGCTGGCCAAGCGGGTGGCCGAGGGAGACAAGGCTGCCAAGGACAAGCTCACCGAGGCAAACCTGCGGTTGGTGGTTTCCATTGCCAAGAAATATTCCGGCCGGGGCCTGCATATCCTGGATCTGATCCAGGAGGGCAACACCGGCCTGATCCGGGCTGTGGACAAATTTGACTGGACAAAGGGAAACAAATTCTCTACATATGCCACCTGGTGGATCCGGCAGGCCATTACCCGGGCCATTGCCGATCAGGCAAGAACCATCCGGGTCCCGGTGCATATGGTGGAGGTAATCAATAAAGCCACCCGCTGCAACCGGAAGCTGGTGCAGGAATTGGGCCGGGAACCCACCATGGAGGAGATTGCCAAGGAGCTGAACCTGCCGGTGGAGAAGATCATCGAGGCCAACCGCACCGCCGCCGACACCCTCAGCCTGGACACCCCGGTGGGAGACGAGGAAGATACCACCATCGGCTCTTTTGTGGAGGATGACAACACCCCCGGCCCGGCGGACGCCACCTCCAACGCCATGCTGGCCGAGGCCTTGGCGGAAATTTTGGGCACCCTCACCGAGCGGGAGGCGGACGTGCTGAAAATGCGCTTCGGCATGTATGACGGCCGCACCCACACGCTGGAGGAAGTGGGCCAAATTTTCGGCGTCACCCGGGAGCGTATCCGGCAGATTGAAAATAAGGCCATCCGGAAGCTGCGGCATCCCAGCCGGGCAAAGAAAATTAAGGATTTTTACTGTTAACTGCGGGGGGTGCTGCAATTGCGTTGCAACACCCCTTTTTCCTGCCCTTGCCATTGGGCATGCCGGCCATGTTCAGGAGGAAAACCAATGACTTATGACGTTGTGATTGTTGGCGCCGGCCCTGCCGGCATTTTCACTGCGCTGGAAATGCGCCGCCGGGGCAGCGCCAAAACCATTCTCATGGTGGAAAAAGGCAAGCCGGTGGAAGAGCGCCGGTGCCCTAAGGCCAAAACCGGCCGGTGCATGGGCTGCAACCCCTGCAGCATCACCACTGGGTTTTCCGGCGCCGGGGCTTTTTCCGACGGCAAGCTCTCCCTGAGTTGCCAGGTGGGGGGCGAGCTGCCCAGCCTCATCGGGGAGGATACCGCCCAGGCCCTCATTGACTACACCGACCGGATCTACCTGGAATTCGGGGCGGACACCCATGTGGAGGGGGTGGACAATCCGGAAAAAGTGCGGCAGATCCGCCGCCAGGCCATTCAGGCCGGGCTGACCTTGGTGGATTGCCCCATCCGCCACCTGGGCACGGAAAAGGCCAGGCAGCTTTACCTGGACATTCAGTGCCACCTGGCCGCCAGCGGGGTGGAGCTTCGCTTCGGCCACAGCTGCACCGATCTGATGATGGACGGCGCTCTGTGCCGGGGGGTGGTGGTGGAGTCCGCCGCCGGGCGGGAGGAGATTTCCGCCGGCAGTGTGGTGATCGCCACCGGCCGCCGGGGAGCCGACTGGCTGGAAACCCTGTGCGCCCGGCATGACATTGCCCACCAACCCGGCACCGTGGACATCGGCGTCCGGGTGGAGGTGCGCAGCGAAATCATGGACGAGGTGAACCAGGTGCTCTATGAGTCCAAGCTCATCGGCTATCCGCCCCCCTTCCGGAATAAGGTCCGCACTTTCTGCCAAAACCCCGGGGGATTTGTGAGTCAGGAGAACTATGACAACGACCTGGCGGTGGTCAACGGCCACAGCTATAAGGACCTGAAGTCCGCCAACACCAACGTATCTATTTTGTGTTCCCACAACTTCACCTATCCCTTTAACCAGCCCATTGCCTATGCCCAGAAGGTGGGTGAGCTGACCAATATGCTGGCCGACGGCCACATTTTGGTGCAGCGGTTTGGAGACATTTTGGCGGGTAAACGCACCTGGCCGGAGGAACTGGCCCGCTCCAACGTGCGGCCCACCCTCCCGGACGCGGTAGCCGGGGACATCACCGCCGCCATGCCCTACCGGCCCATGGTGAACATCATCGGCTTTATCCAAGCCATGGACCAGGTGGTGCCGGGTTTTGCCAGCCCGGAAACCCTGCTCTACGCCCCGGAGCTGAAATTCTACAGCAATAAGGTGAAGCTAACGCCGGAGCTAAGCACCAATGTGGAAAATCTGTATTGCCTGGGCGACTCCTCCGGCTGGACCCGGGGGCTGATGATGGCCTCGGCCATGGGGGTGGCCATGGGCCGGCGTTTAGCCTGATCCACAACTTAAGAATTTTGCGGGAAATTGCCTACTGGACAAGGCCAGCGCCGTAGAGTATAATAAAGAAAATTCCCAGACAGGAGCTGCCGACATGACCCTACTGGACCAGGTCACCGCCATTGTAAAATATATTGCCCTGGCTGGGATTCTGTCCCACGTAGTGGGGGAGGCGCTGCCCCGCCGGTGGTTTCACCACGACCGGTTTCCCTACCGCACCTGTGCCTGGGAGCGGGAGGGGAAGTTCTATGAGTCGCTGGGCATCCGCCGGTGGAAAGACCGGCTGCCGGACAAGAGCAAGTACACCCGCCACACCTTCACCAAGGAAATGCGGGGCCATGAGAGTCAGGATAGTTTGATCCGCTTCCTCCAGGAAACCTGCGTGGCGGAGCTGGTGCACTGGGTGCTGACGCTGGTGGCGGTTCCGCTGTACTTTTATGTCCCCACCCCGTTGGGCTGGGTGGTGGCTACGGTCTACGCCCTGTCCAACCTGCCCTTTATCTGTATCCAGCGCTACAACCGGCCCCGGCTGCGGCGTATTCTAAAACGGAAGCTGGAGACGGCTTAGGCGGAAAACGCCCCCGGTAACGGGGACGCTGGAGCATTGCTGGGAAGCGTCTTTGCAACCGCAGAAACGTCTCTGTTTTCAGCCTGTCATTGCGTCCTTGCATCCGCAGAAACATCTCAGTCTTCAGCATGTCATTGCGAACCAGTGCGCACACCTGTGGCAATCCGCGTCCCCGCAGAGGAACTTGGCAAGTAGGTAGTACTTCGGGCAAATTCGTGGCACTTTTCCGTATTTGCCTTAGGCATTGCTCTCTGGTTTGTGCTGCCGCAAGGAGAACGGATTGCCGCGTCGCTTCGCTCCTCGCAATGACAGGCGAAAATTTGCTTCGTGTCCGCGTTTGCCAGGAGGTACTGCCGGAAAGCGTTCTTGCACCCGCAGAAACGCATCTGTTTTCAGCATGTCATTGCGTCCTTGCATCCGCAGAAACATCTCAGTCTTCAGCATGTCATTGCGAACCAGTGCGCACACTGGTGTGGCAATCCGTTTCCCCGCAGTAAAGCCTAGCAAGTTGGTGCTACTTCAGGCAAATCCGTATGCGCTTTTTCGTATTCGCCCGAAGTACTATTTTCTGTTATGCCCTGCCGCAAGGAGATGCGGATTGCCACGTCGCTTCGCTCCTCGCAATGACAGGCAAAAATTTGCTTCGTGTCCACGTTTGCCAGGAGGTACTGCCGGAAAGCGTTCTTGCACCCGCTGACACGCCTCTGTCTTCAGCCTGTCTGCAATGCAAGGACGCCCGGCCCGGGGCAAATTTGCGGCGGGCACTGCCCTCTGCCTGCCGGAACTGGGCGGGGCAGCCGGAAAGCGGGCATGGATATCCCGGGGATATGCCGCCGGGCAGCCCGGATTATCGTCGTAAGGCGGGGAAACCATATGGAAAACATCGGCGCTATGTTGAAACAGATTAACGACCGGCTTCACGCCCAGGCGGATGCCACGTTGAAGGAAAACGGATTGACCTTTACCCAGGCCAGAGTGCTGCGGTACCTCCACCGCGCAGGCGGGCAGGCCTCCCAGAAAGCACTGGGCGACTACCTGGAGGTGGCGCATCCCACCATTGTGGGCATTGTCTCCCGGCTGGAGCGGGAGGGCTTTGTCACCTGTTCTACCGGCGTTGCGGACCGGCGGAGCAAAGTGGTCTGCCTCACCGCCAAAGCCGTGGCCATTCGGGATTGCATGGATCAGAGCATCCGGAAAACGGAGCAGCGGCTGGTGGCCGGCCTGTCCCAGGAAGAGGTTGACCAGCTCCGGGGGCTGTTGACCCGGCTGCACCGGAATTTGGAATAATTCCTTTTCGCCAGGGGGTGTTTCCTGCTTGCCCCCTGGGGATTTTTTTTGTATAATAACCAGGATCAGTTTCCAGATAGCACAGGAGGAACGCGGCATGGAAGCATATAAAGATAAATCGTTAAGCCCCCGGGTAAGAGCGGAGGATCTGCTGTCCCGCATGACCTTGCGGGAAAAGGTGGGCCAGCTGACCCAGCGGCTCTACGGCTTCAATATTTACCGCCGGCAGGGGGAGGAGATTATCCTGGTGGAGGAATTCCGCCGGGAGGTGGAGCGGTACAGCGGCCTGGGCACCCTGTACGGCCTGTACCGGGCCGACCCCTGGTCCGGGAAGGACTTTGCCACCGGTCTGGACGGGGCCCTGGCCCCCAAGGCCAGGAACCAGGTGCAGCGGTACGTGATGGAGCACTCCCGCCTGGGCATCCCGGTGCTCATGAGTTCGGAATGCCCCCACGGCCACCAGGCCCTGGACAGCTACCTCTTACCGGTGAACTTGGCGGCAGGGGCCACCTTCTCCCCGGCGGCCCTGGAGGCGGCTTCCGCCGTGGCAGGCCGCCAGCTGCGGCAGATGGGGGTGGATTTGGCCCTGGTGTCTGCCCTGGACGTGCTGCGGGACCCCCGGTGGGGCCGCAGCGAGGAGTGCTTCAGTGAAGATCCTCTGCTGGCTTCCCGGATGGCCCAGGCCGTGGTGCGGGGCATCCAGGGGGCCGGGGTGGACGTGGTGGCCAAGCACCTGTGCGCCCAGGGGGAAACCACCGGCGGCGTCAACGCCAGCGCCGCCCGGATCGGCCAGCGGGAGCTGCGGGAGATTCACCTGCCCCCGGTGCAGGCCTGCATCCAGGCCGGGGTGTCCGGCTTTATGGCGGCTTACAATGAAATTGACGGGGTGTACTGCCACGCCAACCGCTGGCTGCTCACGGACCTACTCCGGGGGGAGTACGGTTTCCAGGGATTTGTCATGTCCGACGGCGTGGCCATCGATCAGCTGGACGCAGTGACCGGCGACCGGACGGTGTCCGGCGCCTTGGCCCTGTCCGCCGGGGTAGACATGGGCCTGTGGGACACTGGCTTTGCCCGGCTGGAAGAAGCGGTGGAAAAGGGCCTGGTGAGCGTGGCCCGGCTGGATGAGGCGGTGCTCCGCATTCTGGAGATTAAGTTCCGCCGGGGCCTGTTTGAGTCCCCCTTCGTGGCGGAAAACGACCAGTGGCAGGGCGTGGCCCTGCGCCCGGAGGCCGGCCGGCTGGCCGACGAAAGCGCCATTGTGTTGAAGAACCAGGGCGGCCTTCTGCCCTTGGATGGGGGAAAGCCCCTGCGACTGCTGGTCACCGGGCCAAATGCCGACGATATCTACAATCAGCTGGGGGACTACACCCCCCCGGTGCGGCCGGAGGCGGGGATTACCGTGCGCCGGGGGCTGGAGGAATTTGCCCAGGGCCGGCCGGTGGAGGTCCGCTACACCCCGGGCTGCCCGGTGTTTGCCTCGGAACCGGACTGGATTGCAGAAGCCGTCCAGGCAGCGGAAGCGGCCGACGTCATTGTGGCGGTGCTGGGGGGCACCTCCAGCCGCTTTGCCGGTGGAGAGTTCCACGACAATGGGGCGCTGAAGGCCCAGGACGTGGCCACCATGGACTGCGGAGAGAACGTGGACGCCAGCCGCCTGGGGTTGCCTGGGGATCAGGTTGCCTTGTTGAAAGCATTGAAGGCCACTGGAAAACCGGTGGTGGCGGTGCTCATTGCCGGCCGGCCTTACGCCATGGAGGCGGTGGAGGCCGACGCCATCGTCTGCTGTTTCTATCCCGGGCTCACCGGGGGCAGCACCGTGGCCCGGCTGCTGTTTGGCCAGCTGGAGCCGGGGGGCCGGTTGCCGGTTTCCCTGCCGGACCGGGTGGGGCAGCTGCCAGTATACTATAATTTTAAAGATTCCTACCGGGGCATGTGCTACTATGATGAAAAGGCCCTGCCCAGCTACCGGTTTGGCTGCGGCCTGAGCTATACCACCTTTGCCTACCGCCTGGACCGGGAAACCCTGGGGCGGGACAGCTTCACCCTGTCCTTTACCGTGGAAAATACCGGCGCCCGGGGGGGCTACGCCGTGCCTCAGTTGTACATCCACCGGACGCAAGGGGTGGTTACCTCCCGGATTCGGGCTTTGTGCGATTTTACCAAGGTCTTCCTGGCCCCGGGGGAGAAAGCCGCCCTCACCCTCACGGTTTCCCGGCCGTCCCTGTGCCAGTGGGACAGCCGCATGGAGCAGGTACTGCCCCCGGGGAAAATTCAGTGGTTCCTGGGAGATAACGGCCAAACTTACCTGGAGGGAGAGTTCTTCCTTGCGGGGGAGACGGCCAACTGAACCAAGGCTGAGGATTCTGCTTGCCCTTGCGCGAAGCAATAGGACAAACTGCGTCCCCTGTATTCCGGCGGCGCGCCGGTATTGTGGGGACAGGGGGCAAATTTCAGCCTGGCAGTACCCGGGTACTGTGCGGACACCCGGCAAGTTTCAGCATGTCATTGCGAGGAGCGAAGCGACGTGGCAATCCGCATCTCCTTGCGGCAGAGCATAACAGAAAGCAGTACTTCGGGCGAATACGAAAAAGCGCATACGAATTTGCCCCAACAGCAGCAAACTTGCTAGGTTCCTCTGCGGGGAAAACGGATTGCCACACCAGTGTGCGCACTGGTTCGCAATGACATGCTGAAGACGGACAGGTGTTCGCGGGTGCAAGGACGTCCCCCCTCTGTCATTGCGAGGAGCGAAGCGACGTGGCAATCCGTTCTCC
>DVHJ01000048.1 GCA_018712145.1 Candidatus Faecousia faecigallinarum
GCTGACAGACCTTGTCTGGCGGCTTGATTTAGTGCGCCTTTGCGGACATAAATTCAGAGATTATCCACAGTTTTAATTTGGCACCCACTGTATAATGCGGATTTTGGCATTTATGCGGTGTTGCCTTAGAACAAATTTTCTATCATCGCGGGAGAAAACACCATGAATGACAAGCTCGTGGTCCACGGGGCCAGAGAAAATAATCTGAAAAATGTGGATCTTTCCATCCCCCGGGACAAGCTGGTGGTCTTTACCGGCCTGTCCGGTTCGGGGAAATCCTCCCTGGCCTTTGAGACCATTTATGCCGAGGGGCAGCGCCGCTATGTGGAATCCCTGTCCTCCTATGCCCGGCAGTTTTTGGGGCAGATGGACAAGCCGGACGTGGATTCCATCGACGGCCTGTCCCCCGCCATTTCCATCGACCAGAAGACTACCTCCAAAAATCCCCGTTCCACCGTGGGCACGGTGACGGAAATCTACGATTACCTCCGGCTGCTGTGGGCCAGGGTGGGCATTCCCCACTGCCCCAAGTGCGGCCGGGAGATCCTCCGGCAGACCATCGACCAGATTGTGGATCAGGTGATGGCCCTGCCGGAGGGGACCAGATTCCTGGTGCTGGCTCCGGTGATCCGGGGGAAGAAGGGGGAGCACAAGAAGGTGCTGGAAGACGCCCGGAAGTCCGGCTTTGCCCGGGTCCGGGCGGACGGCCTGCTCTACGACCTGAACGAGGACATTCCCCTGGAAAAGAACAAAAAGCACACCATTGAGCTGGTGGTGGACCGGCTGGTGTTGCGGCCGGATCTCCGCCGCCGGTTATCCGACTCCCTGGAAACCGCCTGTAACCACGCCGGGGGGCTGGTGTGCATCCACCTGCCGGCGGAAAACCGGGACATGGAGTTTTCCCAGAACTATGCCTGCCCGGACTGCGGCATCAGCTTGTCGGCGTTGGAACCCCGGATGTTTTCCTACAACACCCCCTATGGGGCCTGTCCGGAGTGTACCGGCCTGGGCTTCCGGCTGAAGGCCGACCCCCAGCTGGTGATCCCGGATCCAAGCAAATCCATTCTGGAGGGAGCCATCCAGGTCTCCGGTTGGAACAGCGTCCGTACGGATTCCATTTTCCGCATGTATTTTGAAGCCCTGGCCCAGCGGTACAACTTTTCCCTGACCCAGCCCTTTGCCGGGCTTCCCCAGGCGGCCAAGGAAGTGATCCTCTACGGCACCAAGGGCGAGAAGCTGAAAATGACCTACAACCGGGGCACCGGCATGGGCACCCTGGAGCAGGCCTTTGAAGGCATCATTCCCAACCTGGAGCGGCGCTACCGGGAGACCCCCTCCGACGCCATGCGCAAGGAGCTGGAGGAGTGTATGTCCTCCTCCCCCTGTCCCCGGTGCCACGGGGACCGGCTGTCGGACATCGCCCGGGCGGTGACCGTGGGGGGGATGGGGTTGGCGGATTTCTGCCGCCTCACCGTCACCAAGGCCCTGGACTTTGTCCGGACCCTGCCCCTGACGGGGAATCAGGCGGCCATTGCCGCCCCCATTGTCAAGGAGCTGGAAGCCCGGCTCCGGTTTTTGCAGGATGTGGGGCTGCAATACCTGACCTTAAGCCGCAGCGCCGGGAGCCTGTCCGGGGGGGAGAGCCAGCGCATCCGCCTGGCCACCCAGATTGGCTCCTCCCTAATGGGGGTGCTGTATATCCTGGACGAGCCCTCCATCGGCCTGCACCAACGGGACAACGACCGGCTGCTGGCCACCTTGAAGCGGCTCCGGGATCTGGGCAACACCCTGATTGTGGTGGAGCATGACGAGGACACCATGCGGGCAGCAGACTATATCGTGGACGTAGGCCCCGGGGCGGGGATCCACGGGGGGGAGATTGTGGCCGCCGGTTCCCTGGCGGACATTATGGCCTGCCCCAGGTCCATCACCGGCCAGTACCTGTCCGGGGCAAAAAAAGTTCCCGTCCCCGCCAGCCGCCGCCGGGGCAGCGGCAACTACCTGACGGTGCTGGGGGCGGCGGAAAACAATCTGCAAAATATTGACGCGTCCATTCCCCTGGGCACCTTCACCTGCGTCACCGGGGTGTCCGGCTCCGGCAAGTCCAGCCTGGTCAATGAGGTGCTCTACAAGGCCCTGGCTGCCCGGCTGAATCATGCCCGTACCCGGCCCGGGGCCCACCGGGGGCTGGAGGGGCTGGAGCATCTGGACAAGGTGATTGCCATCGACCAGAGCCCCATTGGCCGGACGCCCCGGTCCAACCCGGCCACCTACACCGGCCTGTTCAACGACATCCGGGACCTGTTCGCCGCCACGGCGGACGCAAAAATGCGGGGCTACGGCCCGGGCCGCTTCTCCTTCAACGTGAAGGGAGGCCGGTGCGAGGCATGCCAGGGGGACGGGCTGGTGAAAATCGAGATGCATTTCCTGCCGGACGTATACGTCCCCTGCGAGGTTTGCCACAGCCGGCGGTACAACCGGGAGACCCTGGAGGTGCTCTACAAAGGCAAGAACATTGCCGACGTGTTGGACATGACCGCCGAGGAGGCGGTGGACTTTTTCGAAAACCTGCCCAAAATCCGGCGGAAGGCCCAGACCCTGGTGGACGTGGGCCTGGGGTATATCCGCCTGGGCCAGTCCTCCACCACCCTGTCCGGGGGAGAGGCCCAGCGGGTAAAGCTGGCCACGGAGCTGGCCCGGCGGTCCACCGGCTCCACCATCTATATTTTGGACGAACCCACCACCGGGCTGCACACGGCGGATGTGCACCGGCTGATTGAGGTGTTGCAGCTGCTGGTGGATGCGGGAAACACGGTGGTGGTAATTGAGCACAATCTGGATGTGATCAAAACCGCCGACTATATTCTGGATTTGGGACCGGAGGGAGGCGACGGCGGCGGCACAATCGTGGCCGCCGGTACCCCGGAGGCGGTGGCCCAAACCCCAGGGAGCTTTACCGGCCAGTACCTGGCCCGGATGCTGGGGGACCGGCAAGCCCCCCGCCGGGCAAACCCGCACCTGCCTACGAATTCGCCCTAAGTAAGACCTGCTTGCCAAGTATTTCTGCGGGGACGCGGATTGCCACGTCGCTTCGCTCCTCGCAATGACAGTGGGGGGGGACGTCCTTGCACCCGCGAACACCCTGCAAGTTTCAGCATGTCATTGCGAGGAGCGGGGCGGCCGCCCCGCGACGTGGCAATCCGCATCCCCGCAGGGAAACTTGCCAAGTTGGCACTACTTCAGGCAAATCCGTGGCTCTTCTCCGTATTCGCCTTAGGTGCTGCTCTCTGCTTTGTGCTGCCGCAGGAGAAGCGGATTGCCACGTCGCTTCGCTCCTCGCAATGACATGCTAAAACATGCCGCGTGTCTGCGTTTGCCAATGGGCACTGCCGGGATGGAGAAGCGAATTGTCCCGTCGCTTTGCTCCTCGCAATGACAGGCAGAAACCTGTCTGCCTGCGCCCAGGCAAGGGGCAGCGGCCCGCTGGCAGGCCAAAAAAGGGGCCGCCTCTTGGTTGAGGCAGCCCCGAGGGCGCTCAGCACTGCCAGGGCGCCTGGAACAGCCCCGAGGGCAATTCCTGGGCCAATTCCAGCAGCCGGTGGTCCCGGTCACCGGCATAGTCCACCGCGCCAACGGGAGAGTGCAAGGCAGTGGGGTTGCCGGGATCTTTGTCCATGGATAAGACGGCTTCTGTCCCGCCGGTGGCGCAGGGGCTGACCAGCAGCGCGCCGCCGTGGAGCGCCGCAATTTGCCGCACCAGCAGCAGGCCCAAGCCCACGCCGTACCGGCTGTCCTCCACCGCCGGGGCCCGGCGGTACCGGTAGAACAGGGCCTGTTGCACCTGCTGGTGCAGGCCCTCGCCGCTGTCCTGGATGTGGACGGCAATTTGGGCAGGTCCCTGGGTTACCCACACCCGGATGGTTCCTCCCGCCGGTGTGAAGCGCAGGGCGTTGGACAGCAGATTGTGGATTGCCCGTTCCATCCGGGGCCTGTCCACGCCGCAGGCTACCCCGTTGGGCAGGCGGTAATCCAGCTCTACCCCCAGCGCCTGGCAGTAGGGTTGGCATTGGCTGAGGACTTCTTCCAGGTAGGCGCCCAGATCGGTGGGTTCCCGGTTGGACACCACCCCGGTCAAATACGGTTCCCCGTCGGACATGTTGCAGACAATCCGCAGGAGTTGGTAGGCGCTGTGATTGATTATGGCGATTTGCCCCAGCAGCCCGTCTTCCTCCGTCACGGTTAACTCCGGAAAAAGCTGATCTGTGGCGTTCAGCAAATTGGTCAGCGGCTCCCGGAGCTTTTGGGCGGCCAGAGCCAACATGCGCAGGGAAGCGATGTCCATTTGCTCATCCAGCAGGAACAGGCTGGCCCCATCCCGCAGGCGGCGGACGGCGGCGCCTTGCGGTTGGCCGCCAAGCTCCAGGGTCAGGCAGAGGCTGCCGGTCCCTAAGCGGCTGTATTCTGCTTGGCCGGTGCGCAGCAGGGGCCCAATGTCCTGACCCACAGGCAGAAGTCTTTCCAGGGCGTGTTGATTGGCGCCGGCCACTTTGCCGTCTATGACAACAAAAGCCGGACGCTCCAACAGCGCCAGCAGTTCGGTCCAGTCAGTTCGGTTTTCCATGGTCTTCCTCCTCATTCTGCTGCCCTTAGCATGTGCAAAAATCCCTGGCTCTGTCCAGAGAATTCTTTCCATTGCCTGCTATTGTAGCCATAATTCGACAAAATAGCAAGCGCTTTTCTGAAAGGAGGCAGTTTATGTCTACCCACGAGGGCCACCGGCAGCGGCTGAAACGCCGGTTTTTACAAAGCGGCCTGGACGGCTTCGACGAAGCACATGTGTTGGAGCTTCTGCTGTTCTATGCCATTCCCCGGCGGGATACCGCCCCGCTGGCCAAAGCGTTGCTGGAGGAATTTGGCTCCCTGGCCAATGTGCTGGAGGCGCCGCCGGAGATTTTGGGGATGGTGCCCGGGGTGGGCGAAAATGCTGCGGCGCTGATTTGCCTGACGACGGCGCTGTCCCGGTATTACCTGACCCGGCGGGTAGCTACCGGCAATGTGCTGCACACCGTGGAGCTGTGCGGGGAATACTTGCTGCCCCGTTTCTATGGCCTTCGGGATGAGGCTGTGTGCGCCCTGAGCCTGGACGGCCGGTGCAAGGTACTGAGCTGCCGGATTTTGTGCCGGGGCAGCGTCAATACCACCGGCGTATCCATCCGGAGAATCGTGGAGTTTGCCCTGGCCACCGGCGCCACCTCCATGGTGCTGGCCCATAACCACCCCAGCGGCATTGCTCTGCCCTCTGGCGACGATGTGGAGACCACCCACCGGGTGGCGGCGGCCCTGGACGCCGTAGGCGTTGCACTGGCCGATCACATCATCATTGCCGGGGACGACTATATTTCCCTGGCCCAATCCGGGCTATATCAGCGGCCGGATAATGCAGTGATACCCAAATGAGCAAGGTGAGCGGCAATCTGCGTCTTTGCAGGAAAAGGAACAGCATGGGAATCCACCGGCGGGAAAGGCAGTATGCAGCACACGGTTGCGGATGGTGCTGAAGCGCGGCAAGTTTATGGATGTCATTGCGAGGAGCGAAGCGACGGGACAATCCGTTCTCCTGCGGTAGTGCAGAACGGAACGCAGTTCTTTTCGGCAAATTCGGAAAAGCTGCGGATTCGCCCAAAGTACAGCTGATTTGTTATGTCTCACTGCGGGGACGCGGATTGCCACACCTCGTCGCCCCAAAGTCCGCCATGCCCTGCTCCGGCCAAAGGCCAGAGCAGGGCAACGCTCCCTTATGGCTCCTCCCCCCGCAAAGGGTGCCCCTTTGCGGGGCCCCCCAAGCACTGGCTCGCAATGACATACAGAAGGAAGGACGTGTGCGCGGGTGCAAGGACGTTTCCCCACTGTCATTGCGAGGAGCGGAGCGACGTGGCAATCCGCATCCCC
>DVHJ01000003.1 GCA_018712145.1 Candidatus Faecousia faecigallinarum
CGCCGTCGCCCAGCTCGGCCTTGACCTTGCCGTCGGAATCGCCGTTCACCAAGATGAAGGACTGGGCGCTGATGGCATCCTGGATATTGGCCAGGCCGGCGCCCTGGTTCCGCACGGAATACTCCACGCCGCTGGCTTCCTCCACCAGGGGCTGGGCCGTGGACATGAGCAGGGACTGAATCAAGGCCCGAACCGTCAGGTCTTCGTTGCCGGTCACCGCCTGAGCCGTGGCCAGCAGGTCATTCTCCCGGATGTACTGGCTGAGCAGGGCAGTCAAGCCGGAGAGGTGGGGGGCCGCCATAGAGGTACCGGACATGACCTCGTACTGATCCGTGGCCTCACCCACGCCATTGATGGAGTAAATTTCGCCGCCGGGGGCGGTGATCTCCGGCTTGATGCTCAGGTCGCCGATGGTGCCCCAGGAGGAGAAGTCGCTCATGGTGGGATAGGTAACATCCTCGCCATGGTCCACATGCAAACCAGTGGTAATCTCTACGGTGGTAGCATACAGCCCATCCTCATTCTTGCTGCACAGGGCAAAAATGGTTTGGGCATCTTCCATGGACAGGGCGCCGCAGGGGATGGTTGCCGTGGAGCCTTCAATATTCCCTAGAATCGCACCAGATTCATTATTGTAAATCAGCACGGCGGCGGCGCCGGCAGCGGCGGCCACTTCATGCTTGGTGGAGAAGTAAACCTCGTTGCCCCGGGCCACCAGGACGATCTTCCCGGTGAAGTCATAGCCGGCAAAGTCCTCGATGCTGGCGGCGTAGATCCGCTGGTCGGTCTGCTGTCCGCCGGACAGCAGGGCAGAGGGATCCCCCAGGAACACCACGTCATACGTCGTGGCCCCGTCGCTCTCGTCATCCAGGGTGGTCCAAGCCGCATTGACACCGTAAGGCATCAGCTCGATGGTGGGCTCATAGCTGCCACCGAACAGGGTTTCGTGCTCCCGCACTGCGCCAACGTTGTCCACGCTGGCCACAGACAGGGCATTTTGATAGGTGGAAGGCGTGGACACCGTGGCAGCGCCCACTTCGTCGGTATACAGGAGCTGATAGGCGTCGTCATAGTCCGCCCAGTTGCCGGAGTTACCGGCGGCAACACTCATGACAAGGCCGGTTTCCTCCAGCTGCGCCATGATGCCGTCCACGTAAGCGGAATCATTCAGCGTCCCCTCATGGGCATACCGGAAACCGGGATAGGCTGCGCCCAGGGACAGGTTCACCACATCGCAGCCCAGGACAATGGCGTCCTCCACGGCAGCCATGTAGTCGCTGGAACTGGCGCCGCCGTTCACGCCAAAGACCTTCATGGTCAGCAGCTGAGCGTCCGGGGCAACGCCGGTGAGGCCAACACTCTCCCCGGCGGGCAGGTAGAATTCGCCGGTCTCCAGCTGATCCAGCAGCAGGTGCACATCGTAGGCGCTGACGCTGCCGTTGCCGCTGATGTCCGCCAGGGCCAGGTTCTCAATCTCCGTCCCCTTCACCACATAGTCCATCAGGGCCTGGGCATCGCCGGCGTCGGTGTCATTGTCGCCGTCAAAGTCAAAGGCGGTCAGGCGGGTTGCAGGGATGTAATCGTTGGCCGTGGCAATGCCGGCCACGTGGGAACCGTGGGAACCCTCGTCATCGTTGTCGTGGGTCACATCCAGGGTGCCGTCAACGTAGTTGAAGCCAAAGGGCAGCTTGCTGTTGATGTACAGGTCCTCCGCCGTCAGGCCCGCATAGCGGCGGCTGGCATTGAGCTGATCCAGCACCTGGCTGATCTCCTGAGCATCCAACAGATCCAGCGAGGCAATGTACTCTTCCTCTGCCAGGCCCTTCTCCCCGGCCTGGAGGGCCAGGGCATACTGAAAGGCCCCTTGGTCAAAGGACTGGTGGTCCGTATCCGTGCCGCTGTCAATGACGGCAATCCGGCTGCCGGCGCCGGTGTAACCGGCCTCGGCCTGAACGTTTGCCGCACCGGTCATCTCCTGGGCCACCACGTTGCTGGTTTCCGCCTGGGTCAGGGGCATGTACTGGGTCTCCAGATACACTGCCTTTACCCCGGTGATCTGGTTGATCTCTTCAATTTTCCCATAGGGAACGTTGGCGGAAATGGCGTTCTCCGCCAGGGTCAGGTTCCAAACCACGTCCAGATCCTCACCGTCCAGAACCTCCCGGGAAATCCGGGCGGCCAGCATATCCTGGGCAACCTGCAAAGTCTGCCGGTAAGCAGAGGTTGCCGCCGTCTCCAGGCCCATGACCGTCAGGGCGGATTCCTGCTCCAGGACAATGGTCACCCGAACCATATCGGTATCGCTATAGAATGTTGTTTCCTCTTCCTCCAGCGCACTGCTGGTATTTTTCAAATCGACAGAAATTTCATCCGGATCCAATTCTGTGAAGGACACCGGCTTCGCCTGGCTGTCCCCCACGGCATAAGCGCCGCTGACGCCTGTGCCTAGAATCATGGCCACCACCAGGACGGTAGCCAACAAACGCTTCAGGCAGGAATATCTCATCTGTTATACCATCCTTTCTTAATACTGGCCAAACTTCATCCAGATCTGGGCGCACTGGGCTCTGGTGGCGGTAGCGCGAGGCAGCAGCCCCTTCTCCGTGCCGTTGATGATGCCCCGGTCCGTGGCCCAAGCCATGGCCGCTTCCGCCCAGGTGCTGACATCAGAGGCGTCCGGGAACTGGTTCAGCGCATCGCCGCTGCCAGTCGTATCCATGCCCAGGTAGTTGGCATAGCGGTACAGCATGGTCACCATCTGCTCCCGGGTCACGCTGGCATTGGGAGAGAAGGTGGTCTCGGAAGTACCCAAGACAATCCCGTTTTCTACCGCCCAGGCCACATAGCCGGCATAGTATCTGTCTGCCTTCACGTCGGTAAACCGGGTTTCTCTCGGATAGTCCTCTGCCACGCCGGCCATCCGGCCCAGCACCGTGACAAACATGGCCCGGGACATGGGATGATTGGGGGCGAAAATGGTCTCCGTCACGCCCCGGAATAGGCCCTGGGCATAGACATATTCCACCGCGTCATAGTACCACAGGCCCTGCTGCACATCGGTAAAGGGCAGGGTGGCGTCTCCCGCTTCCACCACCGGGAGCTGGAGATGTACCCCCTCCTGGCGGTTAAAGTCCTCTACCGTGACGGTCAGCTGGGTGTACTTCCACTGGCGGCTGCTGGTGAAGTTCACCGTGGCAATCACGCTGCCCTCTGCAATGGCATCGCTGCTGGCCACCGCGTAGCCGAAGGTGACGCTCCCATCCCCTTCTGTCACGCTGGTGGTTGTCCCAGCCACGTCCACGCCGGCATAGGTCATGAGGCCGCTGTCATACTCCACCGTGAGCCGGCCGCTGACCGTGGCCTCATCCGCCGTGATCACCAGAGAAAGGGCTCCGTCCTCGCCCACTGCAGCGGCTGCCGCCACAGTACCGGCCACGTCTGCCGCTCCGGCGGTCACGCCCAGAATGGAGACCAGCATCAGCAGGAGTAGAAGTCCGGATAGAATCTTCTTCATCATTTTCATCCTTTCTGTGATTCTGCCTGATACGAGCAGGTAGAACGCTGATTTTTCGGTTTTGCCGTGGGGTAATGCTCATCCCTCCTTGCCAGTCCACCACCGTTTTTTCTCTATCCAAACGTAGGGCTTGCCCACGCCTGAATTACACTCGACCACACCGGGTTCCCAATGACTTTCCTGTGATGCACCTGGGCGAAAATCTGCACTTGGGTTTACTTGGCCAACCGATGTGTGTTCACTTTTGTTAATCATAGCACAGTGCGTGAAAGAATGCAACCCTTATCGTTGTCCATTTTCAACAAACTTTGCATTGCCTGCCGGGGCACCAAAAATCGAAACCGGCTGCCACACAGGTATGGCAGCCGGTCGCATTTACCGGCCCAGGGCCGGGTTCATATAGTACACGTTTTTTCGGTCTAGCTTCTCCCGCAGCAGCTCGATGGCCTCGCCGAACCGCTGGAAGTGGACAATTTCCCGTTCCCGGAGGAACTTGATTACATCATTCACATCCGGGTCGTCGCTGAGCCGGAGAATGTTGTCGTAGGTGGTTCTGGCCTTTTGCTCCGCCGCCAGATCTTCGGTCAGGTCAGTGATGGGGTCTCCCTTCACCGCCATGGACGCCGCCGTCCAGGGGAAGCCCGATGCAGCGGTGGGATAGACGCCCACAGTGTGATCCACAAAGTACGGGGCAAAGGCGCTGTCTTTCATTTGGCATTCCTTCAGGTTTCGGGTCAGCTGGTGGACAATGGCCCCCACCATCTCCAGGTGGCCCAGTTCCTCCGTACCGATGTCGGTGAGTAGGCCTTTCAGCTCATCGAAAGGCATAGAGTACCGCTGGGACAAGTAGCGCAGAGAGGCCCCCAATTCCCCATCCGGGCCGCCGTACTGGGAGATCACAATGGCCGCCAGGCGGGGATTGGGATTTTTAATCCGCACCGGGTACTGCAGCTTCTTCTCATAGATAAACATGGCTCTGCCTCCTCACTTCTCATTGGCAGCCAGATCCCAGGGCCAGGGATCTTCCAGCCAGCGGTACTGCCCGCCCTCAGTGGGGCTCATGTGATTCAGCGGTCCGAACTGCCGCGCATAGGCCTGCCGCCCCTGGCAGTACAGCTCCTGATAAGCCTGGTAAAGCTCCAGGGCCTCCTGATCCTCCCGATGGGTGTCCAGGTACAGGGCCAACTCCTGAATGGCAAACGACAGGGCCTGCAATTCATGCAGCGGCGTATCCGATTTTTCCACCTCGTTGACCATGCCCATCAGCGGCAGATCCAGCCCCGGGAACAGGGTGCCCCGGATCATCCCCCGCCGCGCTTCATACTTGGGCGGGTTTTCCGGTTGAAACGGCACGTAAGGATTGGCCAGGGGAGCGCAGCAAGGCAGCCTGCCCTCGCCAGGCTGGGCGCAGCAGCCTGGACGGTTGCCGGTTTTGCAGGTATCCAAAGGTGATTCCTCCTTTTTCCGGAAAATGGGACGGAATCCAAGATTCCGTCCCATTCTATGACCGTCCTGCCCTTCCGGTTCCCAAAAACCGCCCGGGTTTCAATATAGCGGCAGCTCGCCGGTCAGGGGATCCACCACCGCCGGCGGCAGGGGCTCCAGCGCCAGGCAGGTATACGTAGGCACACCGTGAAACTCCGTCATCCCAGCGTCGCAGATCAATGCGCAGATCAGTCCCGCCTCCTTGGCCTGGCGGTCCAAGGCCAGCAACGCCTCCTCCGAATCCACGTAGACACACACCTTGGCCATCCCTGCAGAAAACCACTGGGTCAATGGCGTATCCGGCAGATTCGCCGGGCGCAGGCCAACCCCGTCTCCCAAGGTCATGGGCTGCCGTCCCTCCCGATCCATGGCCATCAATACCGCCGTCACGCTGGCATGGGCGGCCTGGGCGGCAATCTTCCCCTTGCGCATGTGCAAATCCCGGCGCATCACAATCATTTGTTTGGCTTTGTACATTCCGCTTCTCCTTCCACCAGTTGTGCCGCTCGGGCCAGGAGGGCCGGTTTGCTGTTTTCCAACACGCCGTCCCCCACTTCCTCCAACAGCCGGTTCAACAAACGTCCCAAGGCCGGTCCCTGGGCCAGGGCCATCAATTCCTGGCCTCCGACTGCCAGCTGCCGCCGGTCTAAACAGGGTTCCGCCGCCAGGATATCCGTCAACCGCTGCCGGAACTGTTGAAACGGCGCCACATCCGGCGGCGTTCCCTTGCCGCTGTCATCCGCTATATCCAAGGCAAGCAGATCCCACACCGCCGGTTCTCCCAGCTTCCGCAGCAGCCGGGCGATGCCCCGGTCACTGCCGCTTAGCTCCCGGGTAAGGCCATGATAGGCCACCAGGGTAGCCACCTGCTCCTGGATTATGCGGGGAGCACGCAGCTCCGCCAAAATCCGCCGGGCCATTTCACCCCCCTGTTTGCCATGTCCCCAAAAGTGGCCCACCCCCTGGCCATCGGTGGTAAAGCAGGCAGGCTTGGCCACATCGTGCAGCAGCGCCGCCCACCGCACCGGCAGACGGGGCGGTGCATTGTCCACCACATGGGCCGTGTGGGTATACACATCATAAATATGATGGGGATTGTGCTGGGCAAACCCCAGGCACGGGGCCAGGGCCGGCACCGCCGCCGTGACCACCGGGGCAAAGGTAATGAGAGCCCCGGCTTTTGCCCAGGGCAAAAAGCCGCACAGCTCGCTGTACACCCGTTCCCTAGCCTGGTTGGCCAGGCTGGAAGCCAGGCCGGTCATGGCGCCCAGGGTCTCCGCCTCCGGCTGTAAGGATAGCCGGGCAGCAAACCGCACTCCCCGGAGAATCCGCAGGCCGTCCTCTCGGAACCGGTCTTCCGGCCGGCCCACGGTGCGCAAAATTCCTGCTTCCAGATCCCGCCTACCCCCAAAAGGATCGGCCAAGCCCCGGCTGGGGCTGTAGGCCATGGCATTGATGGTAAAGTCCCGGCGGGCAAGATCCGCCTCTACCGTCCGGGTAAATTGCACCCACCCAGGATGGCGGCCGTCGGCATAGTCCCCCTCCCGGCGGAAAGTGGTAATCTCCACCGGCCCCCCAGAGGTGACCACACCTACGGTACCATGCTTTTCCCCGGCCAGAATCAGGGGGTATTCAGAAAAGCAGGCGGCGGTTTCCTGAGGCGTTGCATCCGTACAAATATCCCAGTCGTGGGGGGTAAGGCCCAGGAAATCGTCCCGGACGCAGCCGCCCACCACCCAGGCCTGGTAGCCCCTGCCTTCCAACCCCTGGATCAGGGCCAACACTTCCGGCGGAATGACCATGTCCACCCACCTCCCCGCCGGTTTCAGTTTAATGCTTTGCCATTATACCATGTACTGCAAAAATATGCAAGGATACAAATGCCCCCAGCAGCAGAAAACCGCCGGCCGGAGAAAACTCCGGCCGGCGGCTGTGACGTTCAAAACTAGGTTCATCTGTTACCGCACGTACTCGATGATCACCCGGCGGTTGGGCTCCGTTCCGGTGGAATACGTGGTAATGTTTTCCATATCCTGCAATGCGGCATGAATCACATGGCGCTCATAGGCGTTCATTGGCTCCAGAGTGGTACGGCGGCGGGCCTTAAGTACCTGCTGGGCCTTCTTTCTGGCGTAGCGGCGGAGAGATTCCTCCCGCTTTACCCGGTACTGCTCCGCATCCACGGTAATGCGCACCCTGCCTTCCCGGTTCCGATTTACGGCGTAGTTGGCCAGGTGCTGAATGGCATCCAGGGTCTCCCCCCGGCGGCCGATGAGCATACCCAAGTCCTTGCCCACCAGCTCCACCTGGCAGGTATTCCCCTCCCCGGGCCGGGCCTGGGCCACGGCAGTAGAACCCATGTGGGTCAGCAGGCCGCCGATAAAGGCCTCCGCTTGGGCTTCCACGCTGCCTTCCGCCGGAGGCGTGTAGGGCTCCGCCGGCTTCGGGGCAGGCTCCGGCTGAGGTTCGGGGCGGCGCTCCTGAGGCTTCCGCTCCCCCTTGGGGGCCTGGGGCCGGGGCGGCTTCTGGGGCTTTGGGGCCCGAGGCTTGGCAGCCTCTGTTGCCTGGGGCGCTTCCGCCTTCACTGGCTTAGGCATATCGGGCTTGCCCTGCTCCGGCTTGGGTGGCTCCGGCGCCTTCTTGGGCTTGCTCCGGGAGGCGGATGAGAGGGCGGCAGCAGGCGCCGGGTCCGGCGCCTCATAGGTGATTTCTACTTTACAGGGCCGGGCGCCAAAGCCGAAAATACCGCTTTTGGCTTTTTCCAGCACCTGAATGGATACACTGTCCCGGTCCAGCTCCAGCTCGCGCAGAGCAGCCTGGACAGCGGAGTCAAGATCTTTACCGGTTGCAATAAATTTCTTTTCCATTGCTTACTCCTCAGTTTGGCTGCGGTAGCGGTCCGGCTGATAGGCCCGTCCCCGGGCATAGGGCCGGTCCGGATCCCCGGAGGGTGAATCACCCTCCGCCGTCTTTTTTCCGGCGGACTGGTTCTTCATGGCCTGCTGCCGCTGTAACTTTTTTTTGCTGGTATTCTCCACAATACCGTCGGGATTTTCTGACCGGCGTTGGGCCCGGATCCGCTCCCGCTCAGCCTCGGCAGCAGCCCGCTCAGCGGCGACCCGCCGTTTGATGCTGTCCTCTGCGTCATAAAACTTGCGGTAGCGTTTGGTCAGCACCACATCCTGAAGCAGACTGAACAGGCCCTGGGCCAACCAGTACAGGGACAGAGCACAGGGATAAGAGAAGCCAATCCACAGGGAAAACAGGGGCATCACCCACAGCATCACCTTCATCTGCTTCTGACTGGCTTTTTTCGCCGCATCCTCATCCACATTGCCATCTTTATCCACGGACACGGAAGCGTTCATTTTCTGGCTCACCAGCATCGACAGGATCTGAGAACCGGCGGACAGCACCGGCAGCAGGAAAGCGCCGATGGTATTCCAGTCGTAGCTTTCCCAGGCCCAAATCTGGAAGCTGGGAATCTGGCCTAAGTTTACCCCCAGGAACTGGAAATTCAGGTTGGGGATGGTCTCGTTGGCCAGCTCAGGAATAGCCGCCTTGATCTGCTCGGCATAAGCCGACAAGTGGGGCGCGGCGGCAATCTGGTCATAGTAGCTGTTGGAGCTGAACAGCTCCGGTGCGGCGCCCTTGATAATGGAAACAATCTGATCCGCCTGCTCCTGGGTAAAATGGAGCATATACTCCAGAGGCTCCCGGATAACATAGAACAGTGGGAAGATGATCAGCAGGGGGATCAGGCTCCACAGGCAGCCGCCCATCATGCTGACGCCTTCCTCTTTATACGCCTTGCTGATCTCCAGATTGGCTTTTTGGGGATCATTGGGGTACTTACTCTGAATGGCCTGCACCAAAGGGGCCATCCGGGCCATCTGCATAGTGCTCTTTTTGCTCTTAATGCTGAAGGGCAACAGAATCAACTTCACCAGCAGCGCGAACAGAATCAATGCCAGGCCATAGTTGGACGTAAATTGATACAGAAAGTCCAGCAGATAGCCAAAGGGTACGCGAATGAAATCACTGAGGGAAAAGGCGAGAATCATGTCATTCCTCCCAAATCATGGAACAGGGTCATAGTACTCTCCCCGGTAAAAGGGATTGCAGCGGAGTAAACGCCGGAAGGCGAGCCACCCGCCCTTCACCGCGCCATACTTGCCGATGGCTTCCGCAGCATACTGGGAACAGGTGGGGGTAAAGCGGCACCGGCGGGGCAGCCAGGGAGAAATCCCCCGCTGATAAAAGCGGATTGCCGCCAACAGCAGGCGCTTCATGGTTTATCCTCCCGCAACAGCCCCAGCTTGTCCGCCAGGGATAGATAGGCTCCAGTGAGCTGGCTAAAGCTAGCCCCGATTGCCCGGCTCCTGGCCACCACCACCAGATCAAAGCCCGGCCGGAACCGACTCTCATTCAGGCGGTAAATCTCCCGCAGGCGGCGGCGGACGCGGTTGCGCACCACAGCCTTGCCCAGTTTCTTACTCACGGTGATACCCACCCGGTTCTCCCGGGAGCGGTTGGAGCGGCAGTACAGCACCAGATAGCGGTTACCTGCCTGGTTGCCGCTGCGGTAGAGGCGGTGAAACACGTGATTCAGCTTCAGGGACTTGGAAAATTCCATGGCGGTTGCTCCAGTCTGCCGAAAAATCCCGGACAACACAAGGGTCAGGCCGGGCATCATCTCCACAAGAGAAAGGCCAGGGGGCGAACAGAATCCATTCGCCCCCGGAGCAGTCTCATCATGGACAGCGTTATTCCGCTTTCTCGGGTGCGCAAAGGTTAGGCGGACAGCACTTTGCGGCCTTTTGCGCGGCGGCGGGAAAGCACCTTGCGGCCGTTGGCCGTAGCCATTCTCTGGCGGAAGCCATGCACCTTGGCTCTGTGGCGCTTCTTGGGCTGATAGGTACGCAGCATGGGGATAACACCTCCTGTAAAAATAATGCTCAACAGCCGTTGCCGGCCGCAGCGAGTCAAAAGAAAGAGGCCATGGATAACTTACGGCCTGGTACGGGGTATTATATCCCATTTCTTCCCCTAGGTCAACAGTTTTTTTCCCTTTTTCCGGGATTGCCCCTTTGGGTTCTACACCCCCGGAGCCCGGCATAAGCTATCAGCAAGCAACCGGCAAGGAGGGTCTGGCCTATGGCAGAGGAACGAGGGCTTCAACTGCCCCATAAGCTGAGTCTGGAGGAACGGAAAAAGCTGACGGTTTCCGGCGTGGCGGAGGTGGTGAGCTTTGAGGAATCTGCCGTGGTGCTGCGCACGGCCAGGGGCGTTCTGCTGGTCCGTGGACAGGACCTACACCTGAAAACCCTGTCCCTGGACGGCGGTCAGGTAGCGGTAGAGGGTATGGTCAGCGCCCTGATCTACGAGGAGCCCCGGCGGGAAGGCGGCTTTTTCACCCGCCTGTTTGGCTGATGGCCCCGGCGGTAGGGGAGCAGGCCCTGTGGTTTGCCTGGGCCATCGCCCTTGGTGCAGCCTTGGGGTTAGCCTACGATTTTCTCCGGGCGCTGCGCCGAGCCGCGCCATGGACCACGGTGCCGGCAGATCTGACCTTTCTGGGACTGACCGCCTTTTCCTTGGCTTGGCTGGGCCTATACCTGTGCCGGGGCAAGCTGGATTTGTTTCAGTTAGGCGGGCTGGCTGCCGGCGCGGCAGCCTATTTCCTCCTGCTGGGCAAGCCCCTTGGCCGGCTTTTCCGGGCCTTTTGGCATACAGTTGCCCGTGGATTTCACCTTCTGCTGTGGCCGTGGAAAATGCTGGGGAAAAAAGTCAAAATTTTTGCAAAATTTCTCTTTTCAACCGGGAGAAAATGGGGTATGATATGGATGAATCGATACCGCCGCATTCACGTTGGAGGGAAAGCTCATGAAAATGCCCGTCAAATTCCGCCGGTCCGCTCTACTGACCAAGCTGCTGATTCTGTTGGTGGTGGTTTCGTGCGCCGTTATCCTGGTGTCCCAGCGGACCCAGATTCGGGAAAACGAGGCCCAGGCCCAGGCGCTGGCCCAGCAGGCTGCCCAGCTTCAGCAGGAAAATCAAAACCTGCAGTCCGACATCGACCAGCTGGGCACCGACGAAAGCGTGAAAAAAATCGCCCGGGAAAAGTTGGGCTTGGTTGAGAGCGGTGAGGTCGTCTTCTCCGATATTGGAGAATAATTTTATCCTGTGTCTGCATAGCTGAGGAGGACAAGTATCACAGTATGGATCTAACAGTAGGAGCGATCATCGAAGGCAAGGTCAAAAGCATCACCAACTTCGGCGCATTCATCGCGCTGCCGGAGAACCGCACAGGCATGGTACATATTTCCGAAGTGGCCAATGCCTATGTCAGCGATATCCGGCAGCACCTGACCGAGGGGCAGGATGTGAAGGTGATGGTAATCGCCATCAACCCCGCAGGCAAAATCAACCTCTCCATTAAACGTCTGGAGCCGAAGCCCGCCCCCAGACCCAGGAGCGGCGACCGTCCCCGGCAGTCCCGCCCCGCCGCCCAACCCGTACCCACCCAGGCCACAGTGGCCAAGTCCTCGGATCAGCTTTTTGAGGAGCGGCTCAAGCAGTTTATGTCCGAATCGGACAGCAAAATTTCCTCGTTGCGCCAGTATTCCGATCACCGGACGAAAAGCCGCCGGAGATAATGTGCACAGGCCGGGCCGTCAGGTCCGGCCCCATTGCCCTTCCCGGCAGAAAGGCGGCCTACCATGGCTCACGTACTCATCACCGGCGGTTCCCGGGGCATCGGAGCCGCTGCCGTCCGGGCGTTTGCCCGGCGGGGGGATCAAGTTGTTTTTCTCTATGAACAAGATCATGCAGCCGCCAGGGCGGTGGCCGGGGAAACCGGAGCCCGAGCCATCTGTGCCGACGTGTCCGATCCGGCGGCTGTGGCGGAGGCATTCTCCACCCTGGGCCGGCTGGATGTGCTGGTGAACAACGCCGGCATCTGCCATTATGGCCTGATGAGCCAAACCTCTCCGGCAGTGTGGGACCGGATTTTCGCGGTGAATGTCCGGGGGATGTATTTGTGCATCAATGCCGCCACGCCTCTATTTTTACAAAACCATCAAGGCTGTATCATTAACGTAGCATCCATGTGGGGACAGGTGGGGGCCTCCTGCGAAGCCGCCTACTCCGCCTCCAAAGGCGCCGTGCTGGCCCTGACCAAGGCTCTGGCCCAAGAGTTAGGGCCCTCCGGCATCCGGGTGAATGCCATTGCCCCAGGAGTCATTCTCACCGATATGGTGCAGGGGGTGGCGGCGGAAACCATGGAGGCCCTGCGCCAGGAAACGCCCCTGACCCGGCATGGCACGCCGGAGGATGTGGCCCAGGCGATGCTCTACCTGGCCCAGGCAGAGTTTGTCACCGGGCAGGTGCTGCCAGTAAACGGTGGATTTGTCATTACCTAGCAGAATTTTCAACAACAGGAGGACACACCAATGAAAATTGCCCTGGCCTGTGATCACGGAGGCCTTGCCCTGAAGCTGGCAGTACAAAAGCATCTGACCGCCCTGGGCCATGAGACTCAGGATTTCGGCACCAACACGGCGGAGAGCTGCGACTATCCCGACTTTGCCGCCCCTGCCGCCCGGGCAGTGGCCAGCGGGGAATGCCAGCGGGGGGTGCTGATCTGCACCACCGGAGTGGGTATGTCCATCGCCGCCAATAAAATCCACGGGGTGCGCTGCGCCTTGGTGTCGGATCTGATGACCGCCCGGCTCACCCGGCAGCACAATGATGCAAACGTCATTGCCCTGGGGGCAGGCGTGGTGGCGGAGAAGCTGGCCCTGGAGCTGGTGGATGTGTTTCTGGCCACAGAGTTTGCCGGCGGCCGCCATGGGCGCCGGGTGAACAAGCTCATGGCGTTGGAAACGGAAGGATAATCTCCCTCCCGGCAATGGCGGCCACAGACCTGGCCGGTGTGATAATCCGCGTCCCCCGGCGGGAAGGCAGCGCGCTGTGCCCCTGTGTGGGTGTGCGCAAGCCTGGCAAGTTTATGGATGTCATTGCGAGCCAGTGGTGCTTAAGTGGCGTGGCAATCCGTTCTCCTCGCCGTAATATCTAACGAAAAGCACTACTGAAGGGAATTCGTAAACGGCTACGGATTCGCCTTCAGTAGTGCTTGTTTTTACTTTCTCTGCGGAGTTATGGATTGGCGCGTCGCTTCGCTCCTCGCAATGACAGAGGGAAAGGGATGCGGATTGGCCCGTCTCTGCACTCGCAATGACATGCTGAAACTTGCCATGCGCGCAAATATGCCAGGACGTTCCCGCAATAGACACCCTTGGCAGGGGGAAAGGGATTGCCGGCCGGTGACATCAGTCACCGGCCGGCAATGCCATGCAGAAATGGGCAACACTTTCCAATTGGTCATGACTGTGCGCCTCGTTTCCGCCGGGAAGGGGTTATTCAGCCAGGAATGCAGACAGGGCCGGCCACAGCGCTTGCATCCGGTCATAGCCGTGCAGGTAATAGGCAGCGGCCAGGGTGGGGTTATTTTCTAAGTGGGGCAGTTCCGGCTCTGTTGGCCGGATGAGAAAAGCCCTGCCCTGTTCCTGCATCCGCTGCAAGTAGGCAATCTGGGCCCGGTAGCGCTCCGGCCGGGCGGCCACCGCCGCCAGGAATTCCGGGTAATTTCGGAAAATCACCCGGTAAGCCCCGTGGGCTGGGGCCATGGGGGTGGGAAAATGCCCCTCCCGCCGGGTCAGCACCGCCACCACCTTGCCATAGCCCTTGGCCACCGCCCGGCCTGCCGGGATGGAATCCCCCACCCCGCCGTCATAGTAAAACCGGCCGTCGATCTCCACCGGCGCATTCAGAACTGGGATGGCGCAGGAGGCCATAGCCGCCATACACAGGCGGCGCTGGTCCCCGCCCTCGGTGAGGTATTCCGCCTGACCGGTAGCCCGGTCAGTAACCACAATTTCATGCTCCACCCCAGCGGAAAAGTAGGCGGAAAAATCAAAGGGAAACCGGCCATAGGGGTATTCCAAAAACATTTTCCGCAGGTCCATCAGCTTACCGGACTCCCGGAGCTGCTGCAAACCAAAATATTTTGTTTCCGGGTCCGGCATCATACAGGCGCGGGTCCGGCCCCGCTGGCCAGACAGGTAGCCCATAGCGCAGCAGGTTCCCGCCGATACGCTGACCACATAGGGAAAGGTCACCCCCTGCTCCAAGAGAAAGTCCAGCACGCCGGCGGAAAATATTCCCCGCAGGGCGCCGCCTTCCAACACCAGCGCAGCGCGTTCCATGACTATACTTCCCGGTACATCCCGGCGGCGTCATCCTTCCGGACGGCATCGGCCACCTGGAGCACTTCCACCGCCAAGGTGCGGCTGCCCAGGTTGATCTCCAGCCGGTCGCCCGGCTTCACCTCGTAGCTGGCTTTGACCACCCGGCCATTGACGCTGATGCGCCCGTTGTCGCAGGCTTCATTGGCCACAGTGCGCCGCTTAATCAGCCGGGATACTTTCAAATACTTGTCTAATCGCATGCTTGTTCTCCTTACTCCGCCTGGCCCACCGCTTCTTTTAGGGCCTTGCCAGGCTTGAATTGGGGCAGCCGGGCGGCAGCAATCTCCGCCGGCTCACCGGTGGCCGGATTGCGGCCCATGCGGGCAGCCCGCTGACGGGTCTCAAAAGTGCCAAAGCCCTGGAGCTGTACCTTGCCGCCCCCGGCAAGGGTGGCAGTAATCACAGACAGCGCGGCGTTCAGAACCTTTTCCGTATCTTTCTGACTCAACTGGGCCTGCTGCGCAGTGGCGGCAATCCACTGGGTTTTATTCATGATTCTCTCTCCTTAAACGGCTAATCATCCCTGGTGACCCAAAAGTCCCATGGTTTACTTGTCCATATTCCCTGCGCATTATCCCTGCTTCTTCCGAATGTGGAGAAGTTGGGCAATTTTTTCACCCTTAGGCAGGAGCATGCAGTCCGCGTAGGTAATGACCTGCATCCGCACCGCCAGCAGTACATATACCACCCCTGCCAGCAAGATGGGCAGGGCGCACTGTAGCAACCGGCTGCTAGTGACCATGGCAGTGAGTTTCCAGCTGCCAAAGGCCACAATCCCCATCACCAGGGCGGCTAAGAAAGGCTTGAGCAGATTCTTGGGAATGCTGGGCGCTTTATGGATCACCTTGCGCATGGCAAAAATGTTCAAGATGGTAATGGACAGGTAGCAGCACAAGGTGCCCACCGGCGCGCCCTGGATATTGATCTCCGGATTACTCACCAGAATGTAATTGACGATTACCTTAATAATACCGCCCAAGAACATGTTCATCACCGGCAGATAGACATAGCCGTGGGCCTGCATAATGGCGTTGGTGAGCAGCACCACGCTGTTGAACACCACGCACAGCCCCAACACCGCCAGCAGATTTCCAGCAGTCACCAGGGTATCCCCTTCGTATCCCCGGAGCAGCGCCATCACCGGCTGGGCCATCACTGCCAAGCCAATGGCACAGGGCATGGTCACCAGGCCGGTCACCCGGGCGGCGGACTCCTCCAGATTCCGGGCAGCCCGGAAATTGCGCAGGGTGAGCTGGCCGGTAATGGCCGGCAGAACGCTGATGGTGATCGGCGGGATGAACGCACAGGGCAGGTTGAAAATGGTCTGGGCAAAGTTATAAATGCCCTTTAAGCTGTCCGCTTCCGCCTGGGTGAAGCCAGCCGGGCCGATGAGTTGGGACATTACCACCTTAGCGTCAATGAGGGTAATGATTTGCAGTCCGGCGGAGCCTACGGTAATGGGAATGGCAATGGCCAGGAGCTTTTTGGCGGTGGAGCCATAGGAAAACACCGGGCCGCCGGTAAGGGGCTGCTCCCGCCGGGCAATTCGATAGGCCCGGTACATGAAAATTGTGGCCACCAGAGAACCGGTGGTTACGCCCAAAATAGCGCCGCCCGCAGCCAAAGCCGTGTCCTTCCTAGTGGCCATGATCAGGTAGGCCAGCCCCAGACCAACCACCAGCTTACACAGAGCCTCCAACACCTCGCTGAAGGAGGTAGGGCGCATATTCCCCTGTCCCTGGAAGAAACCACGGAATGCGGAGGTCTGGCACATGAGAATGGCCGCCGGGCCCAGAGCGGCAATGGCAGCCCAGGAGTTGGGGGAATTCATAAATCCAGCCAGTTGGCGGCTGAAGCAGGTCATGAGAATCGTTCCGGCAGCACCCAAGCCCAGGAAGATGTACTGCGCCGTCTGGTAAGTCCGGCGAATCTGGCCATAGTTGCCTAGGCTGGCAGACTCGGCGATCATCCGGCTCATGGCCACCGGCAGTCCCGCCGTAGAGATCATCAACAGGACAGAATAAATGTCATAGGCCGTGTTAAAGTAGCCGAAACCTGCATCGCCGATGATATTCCCCAGAGGGATTTTATACAATGCGCCAATGACCTTGACAATGGCTGTAGCCGCTGCCAGCAGGGCAGCGCCATGGAGGAAGGATTGCTTTCTGTCAGAAGCCAAGGGAGGACCTTCTTTCTTCGCCGGCAGGCCGGCGGGGATACCGGAATCAATTTTCCGGCGCGGGGGCAAACAGTTTTTCCATGGCATAACCCGCCAGCTCTTTTACCACCTGATCCAGCTGGATGGTGGTAAATTTGCCGCCGGCGTACAGGATCTTTCCCTGCACCATGGTGAGAGCCACATCGGAACCCCGGGCGGCATACACCAGGCTGGAGAGCACATTGTGGCAGGGCATCAAATGGGGGGCGGTGAAGTCCACCAGAATGAGGTCTGCATCCATCCCCACCTTCAGCATGCCGCACTGGGCTTGGCGCCCCTGGGCCCTAGCCCCACAAACCGTGGCCATCATCAGGGTGGCTTCCGCCGGCAGCGCTGCCGGATGACCGGTGCGGCGCTTCTCCGCCAGAGCAACGGCCTTCATTTCCTCAAACATGTCCAGGGTATTGTTTGCAGCGGCAGAATCCGTACCCAGGGCCACATTCATCCCGGCCTTGACCAATTCCGTCACCGGCGCAGGCGGCAGGGCAAATTTCAGGTTGGAAACCGGGCAGCACACGGCGCTGATCCCCCGGCGGCCCAGCAGGGCCAAATCCTCCGGCTCCAGCCCGCCGCAGCCGGCGGCGCAGGCGCCGGGGAAGAAAACGCCGTGGCAATCCAGCAGTTGGGCCGGGGTGAGGCCCGTCCGGTCCAGGCAGCTTTCCGCCTCAGCCCGGCTTTCGGCCAGGTGCAGCTGTATGCCCAGATTCTTCTCCCGGGCATAGGCAGCCAGCGGCTCCCACAGACGGTAACTGCCAGTATACTCCCCGTCCAGGCCGGCGTCAATCCGAATGCGCCCATTGTCATAGCCATTCCATTTTTCCGCCAGCGCCCGGAAGGCTTGACAGGCAGGGTCGGTTTCAAAGTCAAACTCCTCCGATTCATGGGCAAACAGCGACAAGGGCGGAGCAATATTGGCTTTCAGTCCCACTTCTGCCACCGTCTCCGCCGTCACCTGGGCAAAGCCGTACAAATCGGATACCGAGGTCACGCCGAAACGGATGCACTCGGCCAGGGACAGCAGCACCCCAGCCCGTGCCGCCCGGGCATCCAGGCGGTCGGTTCGGGGAAATACCCCATCCTCCAGCCACTGGGCTTGCCCCATGTCCTCGGCAGCTCCCCGCAGCAGGCCGGTGGCCAGATGGGTATGACAGTTGATGAGGCCGGGCATGAGCACCATACCGGTGGCGTCAATGATTTTTTCCGGCGTATCCTTGGGCGGCTCCTGGCCCAGGTAGGCGATTTTTTCCCCGGTCACCCCCAGATACCCGGAAAACAGAATCTGCATCCCCTGGTCCATAGTGACGATCGTGGCCCCGGAAAACAATATATCCATGCTAACTCTCCTCCCCGGCCATCAACCGGAACAGCTTTTCCTTACCGGCCAGCACCTGGGCAGGCCGCTCCAAATACTGCTGGGGAAATTTGGGATTGGCCACCCGCTCCAGGCGGCCGTCAGGCAAATTTGCCTTGCTCACCCCACCGGCCCCCAGGGCGACAATGGAATGCAGCTCCTCCATCATGTAGATGTTGTACAGGCAGGCGGCGCCGGGCTTGGTCCAGCCCACATTTTCAAAGCTGCCGGACATATATTTCTGCCGGTACAGGTAATAAGGGGTGTAACCCATGGCCCGCAGCCGGGCGTTGGCATACTCCACCATCTGGCCTACCGCCCCGGCGGTGGGCAAATTCTCCGGGTGGGCAAACAAAGCCGCACCCTTTTTTAAGGCCAGGGTATGTACGGTGATATTCTCCGGCGCCAGGGCGGCTACCGCCTCCAGGGACGCCTGAAAACCGGCGGGGGTATCCCCCGGCAGCCCGGCGATGAGGTCCATGTTAATGGCGGAAAACCCGGCCTGCCGTGCTTGGGCATAGGCAGCGGGGATATCTGCCGCTTTGTGCCGGCGGCCGCACAGGGCCAGCACCCGGTCGTCCATGGTCTGGGGGTTGATGCTCACCCGCCCCGCTCCGTTGCGGCGGATCACCGCCAGCTTTTCTTCGTCCAGGGTATCCGGGCGGCCGGCTTCCACGGTATATTCCAGGCAGGCCGACAGATCAAAGGCTTGATTCACTGCCGCCATGAGCCGCTCCAGCTGGCCGGCGGACAGGGTGGTGGGCGTACCCCCGCCGATATATAGTGTACGAACCCGGCGGCAGGAACTTGCCAACAGCTTGCCCACCCCGGAAATTTCTTGCAGTAAGGCTTGCAAATACGCTTCCAACTGCGCCCCATTGCCTGCCGCAGCGCTGATGAAGCTGCAATAGGCGCACCGGGTGGGACAAAATGGGATACCGATGTACACCGACAGGTCGGCCGGCGACAGCTTCCCCGCCGCCTCCACCGCCGCCAGGGAAGCGTCCACGCACAGTTCCTGCCGGGCGGGGG
Source organism: Candidatus Faecousia faecigallinarum (assembly GCA_018712145.1). GTDB lineage: Bacteria > Bacillota > Clostridia > Oscillospirales > Oscillospiraceae > Faecousia > Faecousia faecigallinarum. The sequence continues at coordinate 18,909 of DVHJ01000003.1, forward strand.
AGACAAAATAGGTGTCCCCCAACAGCTTCTTGGCCGACCGGACATCACCACCGGCCAGCAAATGCCCGGTGGTGAGTTTGGTGGGCCGGACGCCCGCCAGGGCCCCCCAGGCCGGAGGCTCCAGCAAATGGGGCAGCGCTGCGGCGTAGTAGCATTGCTGCAACAGCCGGCGGCGCAGGCGCACCGTTTCCGCCCCGGCCTTCATCCGCCGCACGGCCCGGGTATGTTTACCGGCCAGGGTGATTTCCGTCACCGCCGTCAGCCAGATCCGGCCCCGGTGCAGGCTGGATACGGCCCCGTCCCCGGTAAACGGCACGGTCACCTGCTCCATGGTCTGGCCGGGAAACAGGGACAGCTGAAGCTGCTCTACCGCATAGCGGTCATCGTGGCCGGTCAGCAGCAGCTTCATGCCCCGGCCACCTCCCTCAGGCAGGGATTATGCCGGCGCTCCTGATCCAGTCCCGTGGCCGGACCGTGGCCAGGGTATACCTGCCCGTGGTAATCCAGGGCGGCCAGCCGGGCCAGAGAAGCGGCCATTTGGCCGGGGTCGCCGCCCGGCAGATCCGTTCGGCCACAGGAACCGGCAAACAGGGTGTCCCCGGTGAACAAAGCGTCCCCGGTCAAAAAGCACACAGAGCCGGGGGTATGCCCGGGGGTGTGGAACACCGTAATCACCAGTCCGGCCAGGGTCAGCCCCTGCCCCTCCGCCAGGTGGTTGGCCGGAGGCAGAGGCCCCGCCGTCAGAAACTCAGGCAGAGTCAAATCCCCAGGGTGCAGGTACACCGGGGCCACCGCCGCCAGGGGCTGCAACCCACCCACGTGGTCAAAATGGCAGTGGGTCAGCAGCACCGCCGAAACGGTCAGGCCCAACGCCGCTGCTTTCGCCAAAATGGCTTCCCCATCGCCGCCGGGGTCGATCACGGCGCAGTGTTTCTCCCCCTCTGCCCGGACAAGATAGCAGTTGGCGCCCAACAGGCCCAGCTGCAATACATCAATTTTGGTCATGCCTACTCCTTTCCCGGCCGCCGGGGAGTGTCCATCAACTGGTCTGTATCCAGCACCAGGGTCACCGGCCCGTCATTGACGGAAGACACCTGCATATCCGCGCCGAACTGGCCGTGCTGAGGCGGGAAGCCCGCCGCAGCGCAGTCGGCCAAAAACTGCCGGTACAGCGCCTCCCCCAAATCCGGCGGCGCGGCTTCCGTAAAGCTGGGGCGCCGGCCTTTCCGGCAATTGCCGAACAGGGTAAACTGGCTGACCACCAGCACTTGCCCCCCGATATCCGCCAGGCTCAAATTCATTTTTCCTGCCTGGTCACTGAATATCCGCAAACTGAGAATTTTCTCCGCCAGATATTTGCTCTGGGCGGGGGTATCCTGAGGGCCAACCCCCAGGAGAATGAGTAATCCCCGGCCAATTTGCCCGGCAGTCTGCCCGGCAATGGTCACCTCGGCCTGGGATACCCGGGTTACAACTGCGCGCATGGTACGTCCTCCTTTGCCGGCGGCATCAACTCTGCCCCCGCCTGGCCCCGATCACATCCCGAATATTCAGGAGCTTGGACTGTATGGCGTTCAGCTCCGCCACATCCTTCACGTCAAAGGACACGGTAAAGGTGCTGTGGCCGCCAGGCAGATCCCGCCCGGTCAGCTCCTTCACCCGCACCCGGGCAGTGGTCATCACCGTAGCCACGTCCAGCAGCAAGCCGCTGCGGGTGATGCAGTCCAGCTCCAAGGTTGTGGTGAAGGGCTGATCCTCCTCCTGGGCCCAGTGCACCGGCACCCAGCGGGCGGCTTGCCGGGGATCGCTGCGGTTTTTCGCGTTGGGGCAGTCCGCCCGGTGCACCGACACGCCGAAGCCCTTGGTGATAAAGCCCACAATGGGATCCCCCGGCACCGGGGTACAGCACTTGGCGAATTTAATCATGCAGGAATCGATGTCCTCCACAATTACGCCGTTGACGCTGTGGCGGTTTTTTCCCGCGTCCGGCCCATCCGGATTGGTCCGCAGGGGGTTGGCGTTTTCCTTTCCCCGGGCAGTGGGATTCTGCACCCCCCGGGTGTATTTCACCAGTTCATCCCGAATCCGGCCAACCGCCTTCACCGCGGTAAGGCCACCATAACCAATGGCGGCATACATATCGTCCAGGCAGTCGAAGCTGAGTTTTTTCAGCAGCACCGGCTGCAGCTCGCTGTCATTGACGATCGCCGGGTTAAAGTTGTTCCGCCGCATCTCCCCTTCAAAGCTGGCCTTGCCGTGGACGATATTCTCGTCCCGCTTCTCCCGCTTGAACCACTGCTTGATTTTCGTCCTGGCCTGGTTGCTTTTGCAGATGGCCAGCCAGTCCCGGCTGGGGCCCTTTGCCGTCTTGGCAGTGAGGATTTCCACAATGTCCCCGTTGTGGAGCACCGTATCGAAGTTGGCAATGCGGTTATTGACCTTGGCCCCTACCATGGCGTTGCCCACCCCAGAGTGGATGGCATAGGCAAAGTCGATGGGCGTGGAGCCGGCAGGCAGGTTGATCACATTCCCCCTGGGGGTAAAGACGAAAACCTCGTCGTCAAACATGTCGATTTTCAGGGAGTGGACGTAGTCCTCGGCATCGGTGTCCTGCTGGCTCTCCAGCAGGCGGCGCACCCACTCAAAGCTCTTTTCATCGCCGCTGCCCACGCCGCCCTGCTTATATTTCCAGTGGGCGGCAATGCCGTATTCGGCGGTTTGGTGCATTTCCCAGGTACGGATCTGCACCTCAAAGGGAATGCCCTGAGTGCCGATGACCGTGGTGTGGAGACTCTGATACATGTTTGGCTTGGGGGTGGAGATATAGTCCTTAAACCGGCCAGGCACCAGGTTAAATAGGTCGTGGATATGGCCCAAAACATTGTAGCAATCTGGGATGGTGTCCACAATCACCCGGAAGGCATATAGGTCATACAGCTCATCCATGGTTTTATTTTGATCTTTCATCTTCCGGTAAATGGAATATACATGCTTAATCCGCCCGTAGATGGAGCCGTGGATGCCCACGGAGGACAGCCTGGTGGTGATTTTGGACTGGATGCTTTTCATAAAGGCGTTTGCCTCTGTCTCGTGGGCATTTAAATAGTCCATAATCTCCTGGTAGCCCTGGGGATCCAGATATTTCAGGCTGGTATCTTCCAGCTCCCATTTGATTTTCTGCATGCCAAGGCGGTGGGCCAGGGGCGCATAAATATCCATGGTCTCCATGGACTTGGAGATTTGCTTCGCCGGGGTTTGAAACTGCATTGTCCGGGTGTTGTGGAGCCGGTCGGCAATTTTAATGAGCACCACCCGGATATCCTTGCTCATGGCCATGAACATTTTCCGCAGATTTTCCATCTGCTGTTCTTCCAGGGTAGAATACTCCACCCGGGTCAGTTTGGTAACCCCCTCTACCAGCTCCGCCACCACCGGACCAAACAACTTGGCAATTTCATCATGGGTGGTAGAGGTATCTTCAATGCAGTCGTGGAGCAAAGCGCCCAGGATAGCATCGGTATCCAGCCCCATTTCCGCCACGATTTCCGCCACCGCCAGGGGATGGATAATGTAGGGAGAGCCGTCCTTTCGTTTTTGGCCTTCGTGCTGGGCCTGGGCATAGCGCACCGCCTTGTCGATGAGGGGCATGTCCGCGCCAGGCATGTATTTGAGGATGGTTCGGCGCATGGATTCATAGTGGTCGGCAAAGGTTTCCATAGAGTCAGCCCTCCTTCAACTGCTGCAGCAGGCGCATGGTGAAGCACTGGGTAAGATCCGCCTTCCCGCCGGATGCAGTCAGGGTAATGGTCAAATATTTTTGCTGCCGGACAACCTCCATCAGGCCGGCCTCCCGAAAAATATCCAGACACGCCAGCAGCTGGGACAGGCCCAGGGGGCGGCCGGTGGCCCGAACGATTTTCCGGCACAGGCAGACGGGATCTACCTGGGCCTGGCCGGGATAAGCAGCCAGGTACCGCCAGATATCCGCCAACACCTGGCGGGTAGGCAGCAGGGCCGCCGCCTGCTCCCGGCTGAGGCTGCCGCTGCGCAAGCTGCGGTAACCGGCAAGGTCGGCATCACAGGGGCAGGGGCAGCTGGGGCGCAGATCCAGAACGGTCACCTGTACCGAGCGCTGGCCCCGGTAGTCGTTGATTTGCAGGGTACAGGCCAGGTCCACCACATCTCCCGGGGCAATGGACAGGGATTGGGCAGTGGCAGAAAAGCAAATGGCGTTGACGGGATGCTGGCCCTGGTGCAACCGCAGGCGCAGATGCCGCCCACCACCGATGGGAATGATCCGGTCGATGGTCATGGCTTCCAGAAGGAATACCGGCCGGGGGCAACCGGATCCACAGGGCTCCAAGGCATCCAATGCCTGAACATTGGCAATGGTAAGCAGCTCTGGGGGAATAGCGCAGTCGATCTCCAGCGTAGCGCTGGGCAGGCCATCCCGGAAATATTCTGCTGCTTGCCGGCACACAGCCTGGCGGAATTGGCCGATATGCTGCCGGTCGATGGTAAAGCCGGCCGCCAGCTCGTGGCCGCCATAGGTATCCAGGAGGCCGGACAGTTCGGTCAGGGACTGAAACAGATTAAAGCCGCCATAGGAACGGGAGCTGGCTTTTCCCTTATCTCCGTCCAGGCAAATGAGAAAGGTCGGGCAGCAAAACTCCTCCGCCATCTTGGAGGCCACAATGCCCACCACGCCCTGATGCCAATCGGGACTGGCCAGGACAATGGCCTCCGGCGTTTTCCCCTGGGGCAGCATGGCCAAGGCTTGATGGTAAATCTCCGATTCCACCGCCTGGCGCTGCCGGTTCAGCTGGCAAAGCTGCTTGGCGGCCTGGGGCGCCAGACTGGCATCCAGCAGCAGCTCCACCGCCAGGTCAATCCGGCCCATGCGTCCGGCCGCATTAATCCGGGGGGCCAGGACAAAGCCCACCGTTATGGCGGTAAGGGTGGCCGGGTCGCAACCGGCTTCGTGCATCAGGCAGCGCAGGCCCGGCCGGGGGGATTCCCGCATTGCCGCCAGGCCCCGGGCAACGATGGTCCGGTTCTCCCCCAACAGGGGCATGACGTCGGCGACGGTACCCAGGCAGACCAGGTCCGCATAGCTGTTCAGTACCGCCTGCTGATCCCCGGCCAGGGCGGCGGCCAGTTTAAAGGCCACCCCAACGCCGGACAGATTCCGGTGGGGATACTTGTCCCCCGGCCGGTGGGGATCCACCACCGCCACCGCATCCGGCAGGCTGGCTTTACATGCATGGTGATCGGTAATCACCAGATCCATGCCCAGCTCCCGGCAGAGTTTCGCCTCTGCTTCGGCGGTGATGCCACAGTCTACCGTGATCATCAGGCTCACGCCCTGTCCGGCCAGTTGCCGGATCGCGCCGGGGTTCAGGCCGTAGCCCTCCTCCAGACGGCTGGGTATATAATAGCGGCAATCCCCTCCCTGCTTCCGCAGAAAATCAGTAAGCAAGCAAGTGGCTGTAACGCCGTCTACGTCATAGTCGCCGAATACAACAATTTTTTCTCCGTTGTTCAAGGCCAGCCAGATCCGCTCCACTGCCGGAACCATATCCGTCAGCAGGAAAGGGTCTGGCAGCGGACAGTCTACCGCCAGGTAGGCCTGGGCCTGTTGTGGTGTGTCTATCCCCCGAGCGGCCAGCACCATGGCAGTCAGCGGAGGGTAGGCCCCTAGCGCGCTGACGGCCTGGGCCGGCAGCTGCGCAACGTGCCAAATTCCATACTTCACGGGCATACACATCCAATAAAATTTTTCATTTCTGCTTATTATAGCAAAAATTCCCCGGCAGCACAATAGACAATATGTCCTTTCGGGAAATTGCTTGGCAACATCCCAAAAGGACATAGTTCCGGGCTCAGCGGCACGCTACCTGGCTTCTACCAAGGTGATGGTGCCGGTCAGTTGTTCTTTCTGACTGCTTCGATACAGAATAATGGTGATTTCATCTCCCGGCGCATAGCCGTCTAAGATCTGGCTCAAATCCTCCAGGCACATCACCCGTTGGTCTTCCACAGAAAGAATCACATCACCAGGCAACACGCCTTTGCGGTCGGCAGAGGTTCCTGCATCCACGTTGGTGACACACAGTCCCGCTGGCAGGCCATACAGCGATTGGGCCAGTTCATCCAGCTCCATCAGGGTCAAGCCCAGATCCGGCCGGCCGGGGACATAGCCCAGCTTCACCAGCTGATCCACCACCTCTTTCACGGTATTGATCGACAGGGCAAACCGCAAACCGTCGCTGGAGGTAGTAACATAATGCTGCCCCACCTGGGCGACATTGATGCCCACCACCTGACCGTAGCCGTTAATCACAGGGCCGCCGGAATTCCCGCTGCCCAAGGCCACAGTGGTTTGCAGCAATGTTAGTTCTGTTCCCTGAATGCGCAAGTCCTGGCTGACCGAAGAGATAATGCCGTCGGTCAATGCGCTTTGCAGTTCTGGGGAAGAAGCGTAGCCGATGGCAAACACCGTATCCCCAGCCTGGAGTTTTTCGGAGTCGCCAAACTCCGCTGCCGGCAGGGTGTCGGCTGCGATATACAGCACAGCCAAGTCACTCACCTCGTCCCGGCCCACTACCCGGCCGGGATACTCGCTACCATCGGACAAGGTGACCACCACATCGGTGGCCTGATCGATGATCTGAAAGCTGGTGATGATATAGCCAGAATCGGACATGATCACGCCGGAGCCGTAAATTTCCCCAGCGGAGGTGCTGGCGCAGACGGAAACCACGGAAGGACTCACTTTTTGATAAATTTCCTGCAAAGACAAGCCGCTCTCCAGGGGCGTGTTATCCGACAATTCCGGTGACTGAGAAATCACCAGCTCGGCCTCGCTGAGGGTTTCCGGTACGATAGATTGGGTGGCGGCGCTGGCCTCATCCACCACCGGCAGCGAGACCGAGGGCAGGGATGGCCCTGTTACTTCCCCGCTGAAGCGGCTTACCCGCACGGCCACCAGCGTACCGCAGACGATGCAAAACAGCAATACCGCCGTAACCAAACCGCCATGCCGCTTCGGCGGGCGGATGCTGCCCGTCTCATAGTAGCCCTCAGGTTCGGATGACACAGCGGTATATTCCGGATCTAGGGGATTTTGGTTATCATGGAACATATTTCTCGCCTCGCTGCTGTGGGGAATGGAAGAGCTTACAAACTGTTGACTTTTGTCAAAGTAAACGTGAACTGGGTTTTGCCGTCCCGGCTGGTGACGGAGATATCCTCGCCGTGGCTACCGATGATGGTTTTTACAATATACAGGCCCAAGCCCCAGCTGTCCCGGTTCAGGCTCCGGCTCTTGTCAATCTTGTGGAACCGGTCGAACACCAGGGGCAGCTCCTCCGGCGGGATGGTTTGGCCGGTGTTGGCCACGGAGACGTACACCTTTTGCCCAGACTCCTGCAAAGCCAGGGACAACTGGCCGCCCTGGGGCGCAAACTTCACCGCGTTATCGATCAGGTTGTAGACTACCTGCGTGATGGCGTCCAGCTCCCCCCGGGCATAAACCGGGTATTCCGGGAAATTGACCTCCACCTCCAGGCCCTTGTCGTTGATCTTCTGCTCAAAGGTGATCAGCACCTGGCCCAGGCACTCGGCCACATCGAACCGGCCCATTTTCTCCAGTGGAATACCCCCTTGATCCTGCAGCCTGGAGACATCCAGCATACTGCGCACCAGCCGGCTCAGCCGCTTGACCTCATCAGATACCAACGCCAAATATTTCCGCTGGGACTCTGGTGGTATGGTGCCATCCAGAATGCCGTCTACATAGCCGCCAATGGTAGTCATCGGTGTCTTTAGCTCATGGCTGACGTTGGCCACAAACTCCTGGCGTTGGTACTCGCTTTTTTCCAGAGAGGAAGCCATGTTATTGAAGGCTACCGCCAGCTCGTCAATCTCCACGGTATTGTCCCCGCCGGTGTTTACCCTGGCGGTGAGATTGCCGTGGCCGAACTCCCGGGCGGCGTTGGCCATGTCCCGCAGGGGGCGGCACTGCCCCTGGGTGAAAATGGAAATGGTAACAAAGGTAAGCATGACCACGATAACGGCCACAAAAATAAACATCTGGGTAATCTGGGTCAACAGTTCCCCAACCCCCTGCACCGGTTCCGAAACGACCACCAAGCCAATGATGGTGCCGTCAGACTGGGTGCAGGGTTGGGCGGCAATATACCGCTTCTCGTTATAAATGCCGGTGAGTACGCCGGAGGTAAACTGCTGCCCCTGCAGGGCTTGCTGCACAAAGCTGCTGTCCAGCTGTAGTCCGATGTGGGCGCAAACCAGCTCCGGGCAGGAGCAGAACATCACCTGGCCGTCGGTGGTACAGACCAGAGCGTCGCTGCCGGACACCTGAGCGGCAAAGGACAGGTTCATGTGAAAGGCCATTGCGGCGCTACTGTAGCCGTCGCTATATAGGCCGGTATACGTTGCTGCCAGTTCCGATACCACCTGGGCGTTGGCCAGTAGTGCCGTTTCCCGCTCCCCGGCCAGGTAATTGCTTACCATTGCCCGGAAAGACAGGCCTAGACCAACTACTGCCACCACAATAATCACTGCGGTGACTGAAAACAGGCGGCTGAACATGGACTTCACTGGTTGACCACCTCGAATTTATACCCCACGCCCCACACGGTTTTCAGGCTCCACTGAGGAGACACGCCTTCCAGCTTTTCCCGCAGCCGCTTGATGTGCACATCCACCGTCCGAGAGTCGCCAAAATAGTCGAAGCCCCACACCTCATCCAGGAGCTGATTGCGGGTGTATACCCGGTTTGGGGAAGAAGCCAGGTGGAACAGCAGTTCCATTTCCTTGGGGGGCGTATCCACCTTCCGGCCATCCACGGTCAACTCAAAGGCGTCCATATCAATCACCAACCGGTCAAATACCAGTTTGTTCGCCTTCTTTTCCATGGCGCTGCCGGAGCGGCGGAGCACCGCTTCAATCCGGGCCAACACCTCTTTCATCTCAAAGGGTTTGGTAATATAGTCATCCGCACCGCCTTTCAGGCCGGCCACCTTGTCGCTGGTCTCGCCTTTGGCGGTGAGCATAATAATGGGAATTTGGCTCTCTGCCCGGATGGTCCGGCACACTGCCCAGCCGTCCATCACCGGCAGCATCAGATCCAATAGCACCAGATCCGGCTTGATGGAACGGAACTTGGAGACGCCCTGGCCGCCGTCCGCCGCTAGGGCGACGGCAAAGCCCTCCTTTTCCAAGTACATCTGCAACAGTTCGGCAATGTTCTTATCATCTTCTACAATCAAAACGGTAACTGCCATATCCGGCCACCTTCTCCTATCTCTATTTTGCCTATTATTATATCGCTTTTTTCCCGCACAGGGTGAACATTTTGTTAAGACTTCGCGGGGGATTTGTGAACAGCCGGAGCCGGTCAGCCGCAGATCCCCTCCACCGTCACATCTTCCAGGCGCAGCTTGACACCCCGGCTGGTGTGCAGCGCCCCTTCCGCCGGCAACCCATCCCGCCAGCTGACCGAGACATTGCGCAAGGTCACGGCAATGGGATATTCCGGCTGGGTGGTAATGTGGGCCGGGCCGGACAGGCCTTGGATGGTCACATTTTCCAGGGTAAGATCCCGCAGGGGACGGGCATCGTGATTCCAGTCTCCCCCAAAGTTGTAATACATCAGCCGGTCTATGCCCGAGAACGTGCAGTTGCGCACCACCCAATTTTCGCTGTCAAACCGGCAAGTGTCATAGGCAAAGGCATAGTAGGCGAAGGCAAACAGGGTATTGTACCGGCCGGAGCTGCGGTGGGGGTATTCCGCCGGCCCCCAGAGCCGGCAGTCTTCCACCAGCAAGTTCCGGCCCCCCAGGCGGAAGCTGTTGCAGGCGGTGTTCAGGCTGCAATTGCGCACCACAATATTTTCCGCATCGTAGCCGGCAATGCAGTCATCACCGGTGCGGAAATCGCAGTTTTCGATGCGCACCCCCACGCAATGATGGATGTTTATCCCGTCGTGGCCCCCCAGTACCGTAACGCCGTCCATATGGACATTGACGCAGGAATCCAGCTGGTGGCACCAGTTGGCGGACCGCTTATACGTGTAGCCCCGGAGAGTTACCCCCCGGCACCGGCAGAACACCATGCCCATGGGCCCCCGGAAGTGTTCCTCCCCATTGGGGTCATAGCAGTCTGACCCGTCAATCCACGCGCCGGGTTCGCCGGTCACCGCCACATTTTCCGCGTCGACGGCGGTGATGGGGGCGTTGACGTAGTGGTCCGGCAAATGCCATTCCCGGCGCAGGAAAGGACTGCGGAGGTACCCCAGGGTGGTGGGCACGTGAAAATCCGTATAGTCCTGCCACCGGTCGCTGGCGATTAAATGGGTTCCGGCGGACAGGTGCAAAGTGGTGTTGTCATACAGCCGCAGGCTGGCGATGTGCCAATCCCCCGGAGCCAGGCGGACGGTGCCGCCGGAACCCCGGCATTGGTTCAGCGCTGCCTGAATGTACTCGGTGTGGGCCGGTTGCGCCAGATGGGGCAGATCAATGGTTTGCATAGGGTAGCCTCCTGTCGTTTTGCCGCCAGGCGGCGGCAGAATATGCCCACTATAGCGCATTGCCGCCGGGTTTGCAACCGGCTTTCTCCCTGCGCCGTCAGCACCGGCACGCCGCTCCCCTGCAGGGGAAGAAAAATCCTGCCCGGCGGCGGTTTTTCCCATTTTTTGCTTGACTTTCAGAATCCCACTGGTATAATTACTTCAAGATTTTTAATTAAATGTGTCTTTTAGTTAAAATCTCCAAAAGAAAAAATACTAAGAAAGAAGGAACCGTTATGTTTGAACAAGTGCGGGATATTATTGTAGAAACCCTGAGCTGTGAGCCGGAGAAGGTTACCCTGGAGGCCAGCCTGGCCGACGATCTGGACGCCGACAGCCTGGACGCGGTGGAGCTGAACCTGGCCCTGGAAGAGGCGCTGGGGGTATCCGTCCCCGATGAGGAAATGGCCAATGTGAAGACGGTAGGCGACATTGTACGCTACCTGGAGGCCAATGCCTGAGCCGGTAAAGGAGGTGGGCGCAATGAACCATGAGACGCTGATTGCCATTATGGGGGCGTTTGACGGCAGCGCCCTGACCCGGCTGGAGTATACCCAGGGGGACACCCGGATTCTGCTGGAGAAGGCGGCGGTTTCCCTCCCCGTCCCGCCGGCCGTCACCGCCGCCCCGGCTGCGCCTACCGCCCCGGCCCCAGAGCCGGTGCAGGAAAAGCCGGCGGAAGAGCAGCTCACCGCGCCGCTGGTGGGCACATTTTATGTTGCGCCGGAACCTGGAGCGCCGGCCTTTGTCCGTCCCGGGGATCAGGTGAAGAAAGGCCAAACGGTGTGCATCATCGAAGCCATGAAAATGATCAACGAAGTCCCGGCTCCCTACGACTGCGTGATTGAGCGCTGCCTGGCGGAAGACGGCGCCTTGGTGGGCTATGGGGACGGGCTGTTTACCGTCCGGAAGAAGTGAAGCTATGTTTAAACGGATTTTGATTGCCAACCGGGGGGAAATCGCGGTGCGCATCATCCGGGCCTGCCGGGAACTGGACATTGAAACCGTGGCGGTGTACTCCCAGGCGGACGAGGCCTCCCTGCATGTGCAGCTGGCCACCCAGGCGGTGTGCATCGGCCCGGCCAAGGCGGCCCAGAGCTATCTGAATCAAACCGCCATCCTGTCCGCCGCCGTGGAGAGCGGCTGCGAGGCGATTCATCCCGGCTACGGCTTTTTGTCGGAGAACGGGGAATTTGCCGAGCTGTGCGAAAAGTGCGGCCTGACGTTCATCGGACCCTCCCCGGCGGTGCTCAACCAAATGGGCAACAAGGCCGCCGCCCGGGCCCTGATGCAGCAGGTTGGGGTGCCGGTGGTGCCCGGCTCCGACGGGCCGGTGAAAGACGCCGCCCAGGCGGCGGTAGTGGCCCAGGCCATCGGCTACCCGGTACTGGTCAAGGCCAGCGCCGGCGGCGGCGGCCGGGGGATGCGCCGGGTCTACCGCCCGGAAGAACTGGCTCCGGCCTTCGCCTCCGCCCAGGCCGAAGCGGAGGCTTGCTTCGGCGACGGGGAAATGTACCTGGAGAAACTGATCCTTCACCCCCGGCATATTGAATTTCAGATCATGGCCGACCGTTTTGGCCATGTGGTTCACCTGGGGGAACGGGACTGCTCCATCCAGCGGAAGAACCAAAAGCTTTTGGAAGAATCCCCCTCCAAAGCCCTGACCCCCCAACTGCGGGAGCAGATGGGGGCGGCTGCCGTGGCGGCAGCCAAAGCCTGCGGCTACGAAGGCGCCGGCACCGTGGAATTTGTGGTGGATCCGGCAGGAAACTTTTATTTTATCGAAATGAACACCCGGATTCAGGTGGAACACCCGGTGACGGAGATGGTCACCGGCATTGACCTGGTGCGGGAGCAGCTGCGGGTAGCGGTTGGCCTGCCCCTGTCCTTTACCCAGGCACCCCTCACCGGGCACGCCATCGAAGTGCGGATCAACGCCGAAGACCCGGCGGCCGGTTTCCGGCCTGTACCCGGAAAGACGGAATTTGTTCACTTCCCCGGGGGCAACGGCGTGCGGGTGGATTCCGCCCTGTACAGCGGCTTCACCTTAAGCCCTTACTATGACTCTCTGGCGGCGAAGGTCATCGTCCACGCTCCCACCCGCCTGGCTGCCATCCGAAAAATGCGCCGGGCTTTGGAGGAGCTGGTGATTGAAGGATACCCCACCACGGCAGATCTGGGCCACTTGATTCTCTACCATCCGGATTTCCTAAAAGGCAGCTACGATACCGGATTTTTGGACAAAGAATTGGATACCCTGCTGCGTTGGGGGGAGGAATGCCCCCGCAGCGGCAGTGAAGAGGAGGCGGCACGTTGAACACACGGTTTTCCGGCCGGAAGCAGCGGATGCTGCGGCTGAAAGTTCTCCGGGAAGGCCAGGCGGTGCCGGTACACCGGCAGCAGACCCAGGACGTGTTTACCAAATGCCCTGCCTGCGGCGAGGCTGTGGCGAAGGTTCAGCTGGCCAAGTCCCTGTATGTCTGCCCGAAATGCGGCCATCACCAGCCGGTGGGCGGGTATCTGCGCCTGGCCATGCTGCTGGACCACGGCACGTTCCAGGAATTGGACGCCAAGCTCACTGCCGGCGATCCGCTGCACTTCCCCAGCTATGGGGAAAAGCTGGCGAACCAGCGGCGGCGCACCGGTTTGGCCGACGCCGTGGTGGCGGCCAAGGGCCGCATTGGCGGCAATCCCGTGGTTGTTGTGGTGATGGACAGCCGGTTTATGATGGGCAGCATGGGGGTGGCCGTGGGGGAAAAAATTGCCCGGGCGGCCAACACTGCACGGCGGACTAAGGTCCCCTTGATTATTTTCTGTGCCTCCGGCGGCGCCAGAATGCAGGAGGGGATTTTGTCCCTGATGCAGATGGCCAAAACTGCGGAAGCCATCACCCAGTTCCAGGATGCCGGCGGATTGTACATTTCCTGCCTGACCCACCCCACCACCGGCGGGGTAACCGCCAGCTTCGCCTCCCTGGGAGACATTACCCTGGCCGAGCCCGGGGCGCTGATTGGGTTTGCCGGCCCCAGGGTCATTGAGCAGACCATCGGCCAAACCCTGCCGGAGGGATTCCAGCGGTCAGAATACCTGCTGGAGCACGGCTTTGTGGACGCGGTGGTGCCCAGGAACCAGTTGAAGCCCACCATCGCCCGGCTCCTGCGGCTGCACAGCAAAGGAGGAACTGTCCATGGCTGAGCGCACCCCCGCCCAGCGGGTTGCCCTGGCCCGGCAAAGCGGACGGCCGGGCACGGTGGAATACATTGACGCTTTGTTTACCGACTTCTTCCCCCAGCGGGGCGACCGGCTGGGAAAAGAAGACGGCAGTATCTTGGGGGGTATCGCCCTGTTCCATGGCCGGCCGGTAACGGTGATCGGCCACCGGAAAGGGAAAAATCTGGAAGAAAATATGCGCTGCAACTTCGGCATGCCCGGCCCCGAGGGGTACCGAAAGGCCCAGCGGCTGATGCTGGCGGCGGAAAAGTTTGACCGGCCGGTGATTACCTTCATTGACACTCCCGGCGCCTACCCTGGGCTGGAAGCGGAAGCCCACGGCCAAGGGGAGGCCATCGCCCGGTGCCTGGCGGTGATGAGCCGGCTGAAGGTGCCCATTATTTCCGTGGTCATTGGCGAAGGGGGCAGCGGCGGCGCTCTGGCTCTGGCCATGGGCAACACGGTGCTGATGCTGGAAAACGCAGTGTACTCCGTTTTGTCCCCAGAGGGCTTTGCCGCCATTTTGTGGAAGGACTCCGCTCGGGCCAAGGAAGCCTGCGATGTGATGAAGCTCACCGCCCAGGATCTGGTGGAGCTGAAGGTAATCGACCGAATCCTGCCGGAGCCGGAAGGCGGGGCCCACACCGATCCCCAGGCGATGGTAAAGGCGGTGGATGAGGCGCTGGTTGCCGCGCTGCGGAAGCCGCCGGCGGACCCAGCTGCCCACCGCTACCGGAAATTCCGGGCCATGGGCGGGCAATTTGTGAATCTGGAAAAATGACGGGAGTTTTTCCCGGGAAGGAGAACCCATGGACGGACTGAACATTCTGGCCACGGGCCGGAAAATCCCGGCCAGATGCGTGACCAATGACGAACTGTCCCGCATGGTGGACACCAGCGACGAGTGGATCACCACCCGCACCGGCATTCGCCAGCGGTATTTATCCGGCGAAGGGGAAACCAACGCCGCCCAGGCCGCCACAGCCGCAGCCTTGGCCCTTGAACGGGCCGGTCTGACGGCCAAAGACGTGGGGCTGTGTGTGGTGGCCACCTTTACGCCGGATCACAGCACGCCGTCTCTGGCCTGCGAGGTCCACGGCCTGCTGGGCCTGCCGGAATCGGCCCCGGCTTTTGACGTCAACGCCGCCTGCACCGGGTTTTTAACCGCGCTGGAGATTGCCCGGTGTTTCCTGGCGGCAGGGCGGCTGGACTCCCCCTATGCCCTGGTCATCGGCTCGGAGTTTGTCAGCCGGGTGGTGGATTTTCATGACCGCTCCACCTGTGTGCTCTTCGGCGACGGCGCCGGAGCAGCGGTGGTGCGGCTGTCGGAAAATCATCCCTACGCCTGCCGGTTAGGGGCCAGAGGGGACGCGGAAATCCTCCATGCCGGCGGCTTGGGCAGTCAGGATCAAACTCTGCATATGCAGGGCAAAGCGGTGTTCCGCTTTGCCACGGAAATTGTCCCCAAGAGCATCACCGGCTTGCTGGAAGAAGCGGGAAAAACCTTAGATGCGGTGGATCACGTGGTGTGCCACCAAGCCAATGGCCGGATTATCGACCATGTGGTGAAAAAACTAGGCGCCCCGCCGGAGAAATTTTACAAAAATATTCAACGTTATGCCAACACTTCTTCGGCCAGCATTCCCATTGCCCTGGATGAGATGCGGGAGCTGGGTTTGCTCCAGCCAGGGCAGACGGTGCTGTGCGTGGGCTTCGGCGCAGGGCTCACCTGGGGCGCTACGCTGCTGACCATTTAATCCTAAATTTTGCCAGGCTTTTGCCATACTGGGCAGAAAGGAATAAAATTAGACATGAAACGACTGAGCGAAATTCTCGGAATCGAATTTCCCTTTATCCAGGGTGGCATGGCCAACATTGCCACCGGCGAATTCGCCGCCGCCGTGTCCAACGCCGGCGGCCTGGGCCTGATCGGCTCCGGCGGCATGAATGCGGAAACCCTCCGGGAGCATATCCACCGGTGCAGATCCCTGACAGACAAGCCCTTTGGCGTGAATATTATGCTGATGAACCCTCAGGCCCCGGAGATGGCCCAGATTGTCGCCCAGGAGGAAATTCCCGTGGTGACCACCGGCGCAGGCAATCCCGGCACTTATGTAAAGCTGTGGAAGGAAGCCGGCTGCAAAATCTTCCCGGTGGTGCCCGCTACGGTATTGGCCAAGCGGTTGGCCGATCTGGGGGTGGACGGCGTGATCGCCGAAGGCACCGAGTCCGGCGGCCATGTGGGCGAACTGACCACCATGGCCCTGGTGCCCCAGGTGGTAGACGCCATGGCGCCCTACGGCATCCCCGTGGTGGCCGCCGGCGGCATTGCCGACGGGCGGCAGCTCCTGGCGGCCTTTGCCCTGGGGGCCTGTGGCGTACAGGTGGGTACCTGCCTGCTGGTCAGCCAGGAATGCCCCATCCACGAAAACTATAAGGCCGCCTTGCTGAAGGCCAAGGACAGCGACACCATCGTCACCGGTCGGATTGCCGGCACCCCGGTGCGGTGCCTGAAAAACCGGATGACTCGGGCCTATGTGGCCAAGGAAAAGGCCGGTGCGGAAAAAATGGAACTGGAACAGTACACCCTGGGCTCCCTGCGCCGGGCGGTGTTCGACGGCGATGTGGACACCGGCAGCCTGATGGCCGGCCAGGTAGCCGGTATGCTCCATGAGATCAAACCCCTGCGGCAGATTTTCACGGAGCTGTACACCGGGTACCAGAAGGCCCTGGCGGAGCTGAACGGTTAACCCCGGCCAATGGAGGGCCGCAACATGAAGTTAGCCATATTATTTGCCGGGCAAGGCGCCCAGCACGCCGGGATGGGCCAGGATCTGTATGCCCAGTATCCGGCGTTCCGGCAGGTGCTGGACGAAGCTGCCGGCGCCGTGGACTTTGACCTGAAGGCCCTGTGCTTTACCGGGCCGGAGGAAACCCTGTGCCAAACCCAGTACACCCAGCCCTGCATGGTGGCCTTTGCCGCCGGGGCGATGGCCGTCCTCCGGGAGGCGGGCCTGCAGCCGGCCGCCGCCGCTGGGCTCAGCCTGGGGGAATACTCCGCCTTATGTGCTGCCGGGGTGTTCACCCCCCGGCAGGCGGTGCAGACTGCTGCATTCCGGGGACGGGCCATGGCCCAAGCATCCCAGGGCCAACCCAGCGCCATGGCCGCCATCCTGGGCCTGGATCGGGAATCCCTGGCCCGGGCCTGCGAAAAGGCCCAGGGCCTGGTGGAAATTGCCAACTACAACTGCCCCGGGCAGATGGCCATTGCCGGAGATGAGGCGGCCGTCCAGGCAGCCTGCCAGTATGCCAAGGAAGCCGGAGCAAAACGCTGCGTTCCCCTGAAGGTATCCGGCCCCTTCCACACCTCCCGGATGGCCCCGGCGGCCCAGGCGCTGCACCGGTACTTCCAGGACATGACCTTCGGGGACATGGCCTTCCCGGTGTACTTCAACTGTCTGGGCAAACCCATGGGGCAGGGAGATACCATCCCAGCTCTGCTGGAGCGGCAGGTCCGCAGCAGCGTGTACATGGAAGATACCCTGCGCAATATGACCGCCGCCGGCATTGACACATTTCTGGAAATCGGCCCGGGGAAGGTACTCACCGGGTTCGTGAGAAAAACGGTGAAGGGCGCAACGGCCCGGGCCGTGGAAACCGCCCAGGACATGGCTGAGACCTTGGCCTGGCTAAAAGGAGAGACACCATGAACTTGACAGGAAAACACGCCGTGGTCACCGGCGGCGGCCGGGGCATTGGCCGGGCCATCTGCCTGGCCCTGGCCCAGGCCGGGGCAGACGTGGTGATCAACTACTCCGGCAGCGAAGCCGCTGCCCAGGAAACTGCCGAGGCTTGCCGGGCCATTGGGGTGCAGGCCCTGACGGTGAAGGCCAACGTGGCCGATGAAACCCAGGCCGCCGCCCTCATTGACCAAGGGATCAAGGCCCTGGGCAGTGTGGACATTCTGGTGAACAACGCCGGGATCACCCGGGATAACCTGATCCTCCGCATGCGTCCGGCAGACTTTTCCGCCGTATTGGACACCAACCTGAAGGGGGCCTTTTTCTGCATGAAAGCTGCCTGCAGGCCCATGATGAAAGCCAGATTCGGCCGGATCATCAACATCTCCAGCGTGGTGGGCCTGCGGGGCAACGCCGGTCAGGCCAACTACGCCGCCAGCAAGGCCGGTCTCATCGGCATGTCCAAGAGCGCCGCCAAGGAGCTGGCCAGCCGGGGCATTACCGTCAACTGCATTGCCCCGGGCTTTATTGACACCGCCATGACAGAGGTACTGCCGGAGGGGGTAAAGGAGAAGCTCCTGACCCAAATCCCCATGGCCCGCCTGGGCAGCGCCCAGGATGTGGCCGCCGCCGCTGTATTTTTCGCCAGTGAAGCCGCGTCCTATGTGACGGGCCAGGTGCTGTGCGTGGACGGCGGCATGGCCATGTAGGAGGTGCCCCATGGAAAAACGACGTGTAGTCATCACCGGCATGGGGGCGGTAACCCCCCTGGGCAACACCCTGCCGGAGAGCTGGCAGGGGGTCAAGGAAGGCCGGTGTGGCATCGGCCCTATCACCCTGTACGACACCACCGGCCAGAAGGCAACCTTGGCCGGTGAGGTCAAGGGCTTTGACCCGGAGGGAATCCTGGGCCGCCGGGAAGCCCGGAAAATGGACCGCTATACCCAGCTGGCCATGGTGGCCGCTGGGGAGGCCATGGCCCAGAGCAGGCTGAACATGGAAAAGGAAGATCCCTTCCGGTGCGCCGTGTTTTTTGCCAGCGGCATCGGCGGGTTCGCCACCACCCAGACCCAGTGCCTGGCCGGTGCGGCCAAGGGATATGACAAAGTATCCCCCTTTTTCATCCCCATGACCATTGCCAACCTGGCGGCGGGGAACATGGCCATTCGTTACGGGTTCCGTGGGATGTGCACCTGCCCGGTGACCGCCTGTGCCTCCGGGGCCAACGCGGTAGGGGACGCCTTCCGCCACATCCGGGACGGCTATGCCGAAACCGCCCTGTGCGGCGGCGCGGAGGCGGCCATCACTTCCCTGGCCATGGGCGGTTTTACCGCCATGCACGCCCTGTACACCGGCACCGATCCCAACCGGGCCTCCATCCCCTTTGACGCCCAGCGCTCAGGCTTCGTCATGGGCGAAGGCGCCGGCGCTCTGGTGCTGGAGGAATATGGCCATGCCATGGCCCGGGGGGCGGAAATCCTGGGCGAAGTGGTGGGTTACGGCGCAACCTGCGACGCCTACCATATCACCGCCCCCTGCCCGGATGGCAGCGGCGCGGCGGCGGCCATGACACAAGCCCTGGCCGATGGCGGCGTTACCCATGTGGACTACATCAATGCCCACGGCACCTCCACCCCCATGAACGATGCGGGAGAAACCGCCGCCATTAAGCTGGCTTTTGGTCCGGCTGCCCGGACCCTGGCGGTCAGCTCCACCAAGTCCATGACCGGCCACCTGCTGGGCGGCTCCGGGGCGGTGGAGGCGGTGTTCACCGCCATGGCCCTCAAAGACGGCTTTATTCCCGCCACCATTCACTACCAAGTGCCCGATCCGGCCTGCGATCTGGACATTGTGCCCAACCAGGGCCGGCAGGCGGATATTCGCTATGCCATGTCCAATTCCCTGGGCTTTGGCGGCCACAATGCCAGCCTGATTCTCAGGAAATGGGAGGGTTAAGCCATGACTTTGGATTCCAATCAGATTATGGAAATTCTGCCCCACCGGTTCCCGTTTCAGCTGGTGGACCGGATCACCGCCTGTGAGCCGGGGGTGCGGGCAGAGGGACGCAAGTGTGTTACCGTCAACGAGCAATTTTTTTGCGGCCACTTCCCCCAGAAGCACGTGATGCCCGGGGTGCTCATCATTGAGGCCATGGCCCAGGTGGGCGCCGTGGCTCTGCTCACCCAGGAGGAAAACAAAGGGAAAATCGCCCTGTTCGGCGGCATCAAAAGCGCCCGTTTCCGCCGCCAGGTAGTGCCCGGGGACGTGCTGGAGATCACCTGTGAGCTGACCCTCCGCCGGGGACCCCTGGGCATGGGCAAGGCGGTGGCCAAAGTGGACGGCAAAGTGGCGGCCAGCGCAGAGCTCACCTTTGCCATCAGCTGAGCCGGTTCGGGAAATAGCGCGTGCCAGGGGGTGTGGTGATGCTGGAAGTGGCGTTTACTCAAGTGTATTCGAAATTCAAGCTGCATTTTTACCAGAAGGTGTTTGGCCGGTTTCAGTCCCGGGAGGCCAGCATGACTACCGTGGAAACCTTCTGCATGGAGATCATTCATGCCCTAGGCCAGCCAACGGTAAATGAATTTGCCTCTTTTGTGCAGATTTCTCCGCCCAACGCTGCGTATAAGGTAAACAATTTGATTCACAAAGGGTACCTGAAAAAAGTCCGTTCCAACACGGACCGGCGTGAGTTCTACCTGGTGCCCACGGAAAAATATGAGGATTACTATAACATCAGCTACCGCTACCTCACCACGGTCATGGGGCGGATCAGGGCCAGATTTTCTCCCCAAGAAGTGGGAAAATTGGAAAACATGCTGCAAGTCGTTGCCGATGAACTGATGCCGGAAATTCGCCTGCGGCAGCGGCAGCAAGAGTAAACCCATCGCCGGTGGCTTTTGTCCCGCTCCTGGCGGAGCGGGACAAAAGCCCATGGGGCACAATGGCTGCCCGCCGGTCATAAGGAGAAGGAGCAAAATGGGCAATCCATACGACAATCCGGAATTTTTCCAACAATATGCCCAGATGTCCCGGAGCCGGCTGGGTCTGGCTGGCGCCGGGGAGTGGCGGCAGCTGGAAGGGCTGTTTCCCCCGGTGGCCGGGAAGCGGGTACTGGATCTGGGCTGCGGATACGGCTGGCACTGCGCCTACGCCGCCAAGCAGGGCGCCAAGGAAGTGCTGGGCATTGATCAAAGTCCGGCCATGCTGGCCCAGGCAGAGGCGCGGAACCGCCATCCGGCGGTTTCCTACCAGGTTTGCGGCGTAGAGGACTATCCTTACCCGGAAAACCGGTGGGATGTGGTGGCTTCTAATCTGGTGCTTCACTACATTGAACGCCTTGATCCGGTGTACCGGCTGGTGTGGCGCACCCTGGTTCCCGGCGGCATTTTCCTGTTCAATATCGAACACCCGGTGTTCACCGCCGGGGTGGGCCAGGATTGGATCTACAATGAAGCCGGGCAGCCCTGTTACTGGCCGGTGGACAATTACTTTTTGTCCGGGCCCAGGGATACCCGGTTTCTGGGCTGCGCCGTTACCAAACAGCACCATACTCTGACCGAAATTCTCATGGGCCTGCTGGATACCGGCTTTATCCTCAAGGCAGTGGAAGAAGCAAAGCCTCCGGCAGAAATGCTGGATATGCCTGGGATGAAAGACGAACTGCGCCGCCCCATGATGCTGTTGGTCAAAGCAGAGAAACCCCAATTTTTAGCAAAGGATGGCAAACCGTCATGCATCAAGTAAAAATCACGGTTTTGAAAACCACCTTCGACCAGGCGCTGGCAGAAGAATACGGCGCGCCGGGCATTGGCCCCTGCCCCATGTTGAAAGCGGGGCAGGTGTTTTACGCCGACTATGCCAAGCCCCAGGGCCTGTGTGACGAGGCCTGGAAAGCCATCTATCAATATGTCTTCGCCCTGGCCCACGGGGCAGGGACTTTCTACTATGGGGACTGGATCGACAAGCCCGGCGTGGCCATCTGCAGCTGCAACGACGGCTTGCGGCCGGTGATTTTCAAGCTGGAGGCCACGGACAGGCCCTCGGAAATCAACTACACGCCGGTGCGCTGATTTAGATGACGCCGGGGAAAGGAAACGCAATGGGAAACGGTGTTTTGGTGGCCATGAGCGGCGGGGTGGACAGCGCCGTTGCCGCATACCTGCTGCAGCAGGCGGGATACCACTGCGTTGGCGCCACCATGCGCCTCCACGACGGCGGCGGCCCCTGCGCCTGGCGAGAGGCGGAGGATGCCAAGGCCGTGGCAGATAAGCTGGGGATTGCCCACGTGGTGCTGGATTTCCGGGCGGAGTTTTCCCGCCAGGTGATGGACCGGTTTGCCGCCGCCTATGCCCAGGGCCAAACCCCAAACCCCTGCATCGACTGCAACCGGCACATGAAGTTTGCCGCCCTGCACCGTCAGGCTCAGGCCATGGGATTGGACGGGGTGGCCACCGGCCACTATGCCCGGATTGTCCAGGGTCCCGACGGCCTGTGGCAGCTGCGGAAGGGCCCAGACCCCCAGAAGGATCAGAGCTATGTGCTCTACACCTTAACCCAGGCCCAGCTGGCCCACACGCTGATGCCCCTGGGGGCGCTGCATAAGGCCCAAGTGCGGGCCATTGCCCAGGCCCAGGGCTTTGCCAACGCCGTCAAGGGGGACAGCCAGGACATTTGCTTTGTCCCCGACGGAGACTATGCCGGGTTCATCTGCCGCCGCACCGGGGTAGAATATCCCCCGGGAGACTTTGTGGACATGTCCGGCCGGGTACTGGGCCGGCACCGGGGAATCATTCACTATACGGTAGGTCAGCGCCGGGGCCTGGGCATTGGCGGCGGCACGCCGCTGTATGTCCGCCAGATCCGGCCGCAAGACAATACCATCGTGCTGGCTACGGCAGATCAGGTTTACAGCACGGTGGCCATCGCCGGGGACTTTTCCTGGATTTCCGGCCAGCCGCCCCAGGCGCCGGTTTCCGTGCTGGCCCGGGCCAGATATCATCAGCCGGAGCAGCCGGCGGTGGCGGAGGTCCTTCCCGGCGGACAGGTACAGGTGACTTTCCACAAGCCCCAGCGGGCTTTGACCCCCGGGCAATCTATTGTGCTGTACCAAGCGGACCAGGTGGCCGGCGGCGGCGTAATTGTCCAGGCACGGGAATAAGCGGCGGAAAGCCGCCTTTTCCCTGGCCAGCCGCCGGAAGAAAAAAAGTAAAATTGGGGCTTGATTTTTCTGAAATGTCTGATATAATGGTGAACGTTCCACGGAGGCTTAGCTCAGCTGGTTAGAGCGCTTGCTTCACACGCAAGAGGTCACTGGTTCGAGTCCAGTAGTCTCCACCAAGTTTTCCCCGGAAATCTAGGATTTCCGGGGAATTTTTTCGTTATTTTCACTTTGGGCTCCTCTTTTTTGGGAAACTATGCAGGTTGCCGGCAACTTGCTTAACCACCAGATTCCGCAGGGGCAAAAACCGGTGTCCAAATTCTGCTCTGCCCCATTGACAAACCAGGGGTTAAATGGTAAAATACCCACAACCTACTGGAAGGAGAAAGCGCCATGACGGGAACTGTGGTCATGAACATGCGGGAAATGTGCATGGATTCCATGTGCATGCTTTTTCATGCCCATTTTCCGATGCGCTTTCAGCAGGTAGCCCAGTAGGTCTGTGCGCCTGTGTATCCAGGGAAGCTTCCATCGGAAGCTTCCCTATTTTTTGCGGAAAGGAGCGGCAACCATGCGGCCCATTATCTGGATTTTGGCCTCGTGCAACCTGAACAGCCGGCGAATGTGCCGCCTGGCAGAAGAAACACAACCAGCATCGTCTCTACATCACCATATATTTTGAAGGAGAATGAAACAATGAAAAAGATTTTTGCGCTGATTTTGGCTTTGTTGACCTTATCCGCCCTGGCCGGATGTAGCCAATCCGGCCGCCTGACCATTGCCGTCCCCCACGACACCACCAACGAGGCCCGGGCCCTGCTGCTTCTGGAAGCCAACGGCATCATCACTTTGGCGGAAGACGCCGGTATCACTGCCACCGTTCAGGACATCCAGGACAACCCCCACAACATCACCTTCCAGGAAGTGGAAGCTGCCCAGCTGCCCAATATCCTGCCGGATGTGGACTATGCCGTGATCAACTCCAACTACGCCATTGACGCCGGCATCGACCCAATCACCGAGTCCCTGGTGATGGAAGGGGCTGCCTCCGCCTACGTCAACGCCCTGGTGGTGAAGGAGGGCAACGAAACCGAACCGAAGATTCTGGCCCTGAAGGCTGCCCTGGAGAGCCAGCAGGTGGCGGACTACATCGCTGAGCACTACGGCGGCGCCGTGGTGAGCGTGGTGGAAAATCCCACCGACGGGTATGACCCCACCCTGGATTACGATGCACTGGCTGGGCAGACGGTAACCGTAGGCGCCTCCCCTGCTCCCCATGCGGAAATTCTCGCCGTGGCCCAGGAAATCCTGGCCGCCCGGGACATCACTCTGGAAATTGTGGAGTTCACCGACTATGTGCAGCCCAACAACGTGGTGGAAAGCGGAGAAATTGACGCCAACTACTTCCAGCATCTGCCCTACCTGGACAACTTCAATCAGGAAAACGGCACCCACCTGGTGTCGGTGGCCAATATCCACGTAGAACCCCTGGGCCTGTACGGGGGCAAGCAGGACAGTCTGGAGCCGCTGCAGTAAGATGATTGAACTGCGGAATTTAACCAAAACCTTTCCCGGCCCCAATGGCGGCGTACAGGCCCTGAAAGACGTATCCCTCACCATTGATGACGGGGATATCTATGGCATTATCGGCATGAGCGGGGCGGGGAAAAGTACGCTGGTGCGGTGCATCAATCTGCTGGAGCGGCCCACCCAGGGTACAGTGCTGCTGGACGGCCAGGATCTGAGCACCCTAAGCCAGAAGGATCTGCGCCAAACCCGGCGGAAAATTGCCATGATTTTTCAGGGCTTTCACCTGCTGCAACAGCGCACCTGTTTAAAAAATGTGTGTTTCCCCCTGGAGCTGGCCGGGGTGAGCCGGGTGGCCGCCCGGCAGCGGGCCGGGGAACTGCTGGAATTGGTGGGCCTGCCGGACAAAGCCGGGGCCTATCCGTCCCAGCTCTCCGGCGGGCAGCAGCAGCGGGTGGCCATTGCCCGGGCCTTGGCCACCGACCCGAAGGTGCTGCTGTGCGACGAGGCCACCTCCGCCTTGGACCCCAACACCACCCACGCCATTCTGGGCCTGATCCGGCAGATCAACCGGCAAACCGGAATCACCGTGGTGGTAATCACCCACCAGATGAGCGTGGTGGAAGAGATCTGCAACCGGGTGGCCATTCTGGACAACGGTGTGGTGGCGGAAACCGGAGAAGTCAGCCGCCTGTTTTCCCGCCCCAGCTCACCCGCCGCCCGGCGCCTGGTGTTCCCCCAGGGCGCGGACGAGGTGCTGGCCCCCTGCCCCGGCGAGGACCGGCTGCGGGTGGTATTCCACGGGGCAAGGACAACCCGCACCCCGTTAATCGCCAAGATGGCCATGGAGCTGAACCTCCCGGCCAACATTCTCTCCGCCTCCACCCGCCCCATTGGCGAGAAGGTGTACGGCAGCCTCCTGCTGGGGGTACCCCAGGGCAGAGCCCGGGAAGCCATTGCTTACTTACAAAACGTGCCGGACGTGCTGGCAGAGGAGGTGACCGGCCATGCTGAATGATCTGTTTTCCCCGGAAGAATTGGCGGAGGCCTGGGAGATTATCCGGACGGGATTTCCCTTGGCCCTGTGGCAAACCATCTACGTCACCGTGCTGGCAACGGCATTTTCCATCGTCTTGGGCCTGCCGCTGGGGGTGCTGCTGGTGGCAGGGGAGCCGGACGGTGTGCGCCCCCTGCCCCGGTGGCTGATGACAACGGTGAACTGGGTGATTAATGTGCTGCGCTCGGTGCCGTTTTTGATTCTCATGATTTTGCTCATTCCCCTGACCCGGGCCATTGTGGGCACCTCGGTGGGTACGGTGGCATCCATCGTGCCCCTGGTGGCTGCGGCCTTCCCTTTTGTGGCCCGGTTGGCGGAGAGCAGCCTCCGGGAGGTAAATCCCAGCGTGGTGGAAGCGGCCCAGAGCATGGGGGCCTCGCCTTTGCAGATCATCTGTAAGGTGATGATTCCCGAGAGTATCCCCAGTCTTTTGTCCAACGCGACCATTGCCGCCACCACTATCCTGGGCTACTCGGCCATGAGCGGCATCATCGGTGGCGGCGGCCTGGGAAAAATGGCCATCGACTACGGCTACTACCGGTATCGATACCTGGTAATGATCCTGGCGGTGCTGCTGCTGGTGGTGCTGGTACAGCTGATCCAAACCCTAGGCTCCCGGCTGGCCGCCAGAGCAGATAAGCGAAATTGACCAAAAACGCGGGACTGGATGCAGTCCCGCGTTTTCATTGATTGCTCTGGGCTTGCTGTGCCGTTTCCCAGGGGCGCATAACTCTTGACACTACCAAAGGAAGCGCCTGCAAAATCTGGATTTTGCAGGCGCTCTGCCAGATATACCCCGTCAAACCCCCAGCAAAAGTTTGGCGATGCTGAAATACACCAGCAGGGACAACGCGTCCACAATGGTGGTGATAAACGGGCTGGCCATCACCGCCGGGTCAAAGCCCAACCGTTTGGCCACCAGGGGCAGGGCGCAGCCCACCGCCTTGGCCAGGAATACCGTCACCGCCAGGGTCAGGCAAACCACCAGGCTCACCATAATGGTAATGTCCGAATTGCCCATGAGCAAGCGGTCAATGAGCAAGATCTTGACAAAACATACCGCCGCCAGCACCACGCCGCACAGCACCGAGGTGCGGATTTCCTTCCACATCACCCAAGGCAGATCCCGGAACTCCAGTTCCCCCAGGGACAGGGCCCGGATGATGGTAACCGAGGACTGAGAGCCGGAGTTTCCGCCGGTGTCCATGAGCATGGGAATGAAGGCGGTGAGGGCCACCTGGGCGGCCAGGGCATGTTCAAAATTGGTGATGATTAATCCGGTAAACGTGGCCGACACCATCAGCAACAGCAGCCAGGGAATCCGCTGCCGGAATAGGTCGAACACCGTAGCCCGGGTGTAAGACTTCTCCGAGGGGGACATACCACCCATCAGCTCAATGTCCTCGGTGGCCTCCTCTTCCATGACGTCCATGGCATCGTCAAAGGTGACAATGCCCACCATGCGGTTTTCGTTGTCCACCACGGGAATGGCCAGGAAGTTATACTTGGCAAACATCCGGGCCACCTCCTCCTGGTCGGTGTGGGTAGTGGCAGAGATAATGTGGGTCTGCATGATTTCCCGAATGGGGGTATCATCATCCTCCGCCAGCAGCAAATCCTTTACCGTCACCAGACCCAGCAGGGTGCGGTTATCGGTGACGTAGCAAGTATAAATGGTCTCCTTATCCACGCCGGTGCGGCGGATGCGCAGGATACTCTCCCCCACAGTCATATTGGGCCGGAGGGTAACATATTCCGTGGTCATGATGGAACCGGCGGAATTCTCCGGATAGCGGAGCAGCTCATTGATGGACTGCCGGGTCTCCGGGTCGGCCTGGGCCAGGATCCGCCGCACCACATTGGCGGGCATCTCCTCCACCAGATCCACTGCATCGTCCAGGTACAGCTCGTCCACCACTTCTTTGAGCTCACTGTCGGAAAAGCCCTGGATCAGCATCTGTTGCGCTTCCGGTTCCATTTCCACAAAGGTCTCCGCCGCCAGCTCTTTGGGCAGCAGGCGGAACAACAGCGGTACCCGGTCCTGCTCCAAGGCGTCGAACAGCCCAGCAATGTCGCTGGGATTCATGGTCACCAAAATGTCCCGCAGTGACGGGTACTTCTTCTCACTCAAGAGCGTGGTGACCATCTTCTCCAGAATGACGGTTTGTTTATCCATTGGTGTTTCCTCCTAACATAGTATTTACCCAGTTTAGGAAGT
This sequence comes from Candidatus Faecousia faecigallinarum, assembly GCA_018712145.1. GTDB lineage: Bacteria > Bacillota > Clostridia > Oscillospirales > Oscillospiraceae > Faecousia > Faecousia faecigallinarum. Next base: position 46,410 of record DVHJ01000003.1, read on the forward strand.
AAAAACACACAACATTGGCCGGTTTTGCTACAGACGGATCCGCCACAGACGGCAGACCGCCAAACTACTTCGGCCAACCGGTGTGCCGTTACTGCCTGCGTCCATGGTGTTCCCTCCTTCAAGCGTCAATTTGGGCAGCAATTTGCCGCTAAGTATTATACGCCCCTTCCCCGGCTGGTGTCAATCCATTTTTTGTGAAAAGCTGGTGAAAAGCAACGCCTGCAACGGCTATCCCTTTGCTGCACATTTCACAGGAAATGCCCGGGATTTTTTTTCAGATTCGGAACACTTTCCATTTGACGCACCGTCCGACTTGTGGTAAACTGACGGTGGGAATAGAGCGGCTTGTGACTGACGGCATTTGTGGAGCACCACAGGGAAACAAGGCGCTTTGTGTTTTTTGCCGGCCGTCTGGGCGCACTTACCCCAGCGGTAAGTGCGCTGTTTTGCATGTTATGCAAGGAGGTTTTTCATGAAGAAAGTTGGCGTTCTGATGGGCAGCGACAGCGACCTGCCTGTGGTGCGCAAAGCGCTGGATACCTTGGCATCCTTTGGCGTACCCTATGAAGTTCACGTGTATTCCGCACACCGGACTCCCGCTCAGGCTCAGGCATTTTGTACCTGCGCTCAGGACAGGGGGTTCGGTGTACTCATTTGCGCCGCCGGCATGGCCGCCCACCTGGCCGGCGCCGCTGCGGCCAACACCACCCTGCCGGTGATCGGCATCCCCATGGCCTCCGGCGGCTTAGGGGGGCTGGACGCTTTGCTGTCCACGGTGCAAATGCCCTCCGGCATTCCGGTAGCTACCGTGGCCGTGAATGGAGCGGCCAACGCCGCCATCCTGGCGGTGGAAATTCTGGCGGTGTCCGATCCGGAACTGGCCGCCCGGCTGAAGGAAAAACGGGAAAAAGACGCCGCCGCTGTCCTGGCCAAAAGCGCCGGGGTGGAGCAGGAATTCAACCGGTAACCGTAAAATTTGGAGGTACAATAGAAATGAAAATTCTCAACCAGCTCTATGAGGGCAAAGCCAAGCAGGTCTTTGCCACGGAAGACCCCGCCATTGTCATGGTCCACTACAAAGACGACGCCACCGCCGGTGACGGCGCAAAAAAAGGCACCATCCGGGACAAGGGCGTGGTAAACAACCGGCTGTCCAATGCCCTGATGCAGAAGCTGGAAAAAGCCGGCATTCCCACCCATTACGTCCAGGAGTTAAACGACCGGGATACCCTGGTCAAGCGGGTGGAGATTGTTCCCCTGGAGGTCATTATCCGCAACGTTGCCGCCGGCTCTTTCTCCAAGCGGTTCGGCGTGGCGGAGGGCACCGCCCTTGCCATCCCCACCATCGAGTTCAGCTATAAAAACGACGATCTCCATGATCCCATGATTAACCGTTACCATGCCCTGGCCCTGAACCTGGCCACCGCCCAAGAGCTGGACCAGATTACCGATATGGCCTTCCGGATCAACGACATCCTGCGGCAGATTTTGCTAGCGGCCAATATCCGCCTCATCGATTTTAAACTGGAGTTTGGCCGCCTGCCCGACGGCACCATCATTCTGGCCGATGAGATCTCCCCGGATACCTGCCGGTTCTGGGACGCCACCACCGGCGCGCACCTGGATAAGGATCTGTTCCGCCGGGACCTGGGGGGCGAGGCGGACGCCTACCAGGAAGTGATGCGCCGCCTGGTGACCGAATAAATGGGGGGCTTCTTTGGCGCAGTCTGCAACCGGGACTGCGTAATGGATATTTTCTTCGGCGCGGACTATCACTCTCATCTGGGTACCCGCCGGGGCGGCATGGTGATCTATCACCGGGAAGAGGGCTTCCAGCGGCAGATCCACAACATTGAAAACACACCCTTCCGCACCAAATTTGAGCGGGATGTGGAAAAACTCCACGGCTGCAGCGGCATCGGCTGCATCAGCGACACCGATCCCCAGCCCCTGCTGGTTCGCTCCCACCTGGGCCTGTTCGCCATTGCCTTTGTGGGCATGATCAACAATGCCGAGGCGCTGGTGGATTTGTGCTTCACCAGCCATGGCCGCCAGTTTATGGCCATGAGCAACGGGAAGGTAAACCAGTCGGAACTGGTGGCCGCCCTCATCAATCAGAAAGATACCCTGGTGGAGGGCATCCGCCATGCCCAGAATTTGATTGACGGCTCTGCCACCATCCTTCTGTTACGAGAGGACGGCATCATTGCCGCCCGGGATAAGGTAGGCCGCCTGCCGGTACTGGTGGGCAAAAGCGAAACCGGCTACTGTGTTTCCTTTGAATCCTTTGCCTATCACAAGCTGGAGTATGCCGACGAGTACGAGCTGGGCCCTGGGGAAATCGTCCGGATTACCGCCGGCGGTCTGGAACAGCTGGCCGCCCCCGGCAAGGAAATGAAAATCTGCGCCTTCCTCTGGACCTATTACGGCTACCCCAACTCCACCTACGAGGGCAAAAACGTGGAGGTCATGCGTTACCGCAACGGGCAGATTATGGCCCGGGACGAGGCGGCCCGGGGCGAAGTGCCGGATGTGGACTATGTGGCCGGAGTGCCGGATTCCGGCCTGCCCCACGCCATCGGCTATGCCAACGAAAGCCGGAAAAGCTTTGCCCGGCCCTTTGTCAAATATACCCCCACCTGGCCCCGGTCGTTTATGCCGGCCAATCAGGCGGTGCGCAATCAGGTAGCCAAAATGAAACAAATCCCTGTGCCGGAGCTGATCCAAGGCAAGCGCCTGCTGTTTGTGGACGATTCCATCGTCCGGGGAACCCAACTTCGGGAAACGGTGGAGTTCCTGTACAGCAGCGGCGCCGAGGAAGTGCATATGCGCTCGGCCTGTCCGCCCATTATGTACGGCTGTAAATACCTGAACTTCTCTGCCAGCCGGTCGGACATGGAACTGCTGGCCCGGCGGGTGGTACAGGAGCTGGAGGGGGACGAGGGGCAGAAGCATCTAGACGAGTATGCCGACTGCAGCACCCATCGGGGCCAATGCCTCCTGAAGTCCATTTGTGAAAAGCTGGGCTTCCACTCCCTGGGCTATCAATCCCTGGACGGCTTGTTGGAGGCCATCGGCCTGGATAAAGACAAAGTTTGCACCTACTGCTGGACGGGCAAACCCTAACCGCGTTGCCCCAGCCTATCCCGGAGGAAACCGAATGGAAAAACTGCGTGAGGAATGCGGCGTGTTCGGCGTATACGCCAAGGACAATTACGACATTGCCGCTACCACCTATTATGGCCTGTATGCCCTGCAGCACCGGGGCCAGGAGAGCTGCGGCATTGCCGTGTGCAACGATGGCATCATCACCGCCCACAAAGATTTGGGGCTGGTGGCGGATGTATTCACCCCGGCCGTGATGGCCCAGGCAGAGCCGGGCCACATGGCCATCGGCCATGTGCGCTACGGTACCACCGGCGCCACCGACCGGAACAATGCTCAGCCCATTGTAGTCAACCACTGCAAAGGCTCCCTGGCCCTGGCCCACAACGGCAATCTGGTCAACGCCTACGCCCTGCGCCAGGATTTGGAGCTGAACGGATCGATTTTCCACACCACCTCGGATACGGAGGTTATCTCCTATATTATCACAAAGGCGCGGCTCACCGCCCCCTCCATTGAAGAGGCCGTGGACCGGGCCATGGACAAGCTCCAGGGGGCCTATTCCCTGGTGATCATGTCCGCCACCAAGCTCATGGCGGTGCGGGACCCCCGGGGATTCCGTCCCCTGTGCTATGGGCAAACGCCAGAGGGCGCCTATGTGGTGGCCTCGGAGAGCTGCGCCCTGGACGCGGTGGGCGCCACCCTGATCCGGGACGTAGAGCCGGGGGAGATCCTGGTTTTTGACCCGCAGGGCGTCCGCTCCATCCGCACCCACTGCGGCCAGGAAAAACGCACCATGTGCGTCTTTGAATACATTTACTTTGCCCGGCCGGACTCGGTGATGGACGGCAGTCCGGTGCACAATGCCCGCCGCTGGGCCGGGAGATTCCTGGCTCAGGAGCACCCGGTGGAGGCGGATGTGGTGGTGGGCGTGCCGGACTCCGGCATTGACGCCGCCATCGGCTTTGCCCAAGCCTCCGGCATCCCCTACGGTGTGGGCCTCATGAAAAATAAATACATTGGCCGCACCTTCATCTCCCCGGGGCAGAAAAGCCGGGAGGATAAAGTGCGCATTAAGCTAAACCCCATCGCCGCCACTGTGCTGGGCAAACGGGTGGTGCTGATTGACGATTCGATTGTCCGGGGCACCACCTCCGCCCGAATTGTAAAGCTCCTGCGGGAAGCTGGGGCCAAGGAGGTGCACATGCGGATTTCCGCGCCGCCCTTCCTGAACCCCTGCTACTACGGCACAGACATCGACTCCCGGGACATGCTCATCGCCGCCAAGTACCCGGTGGAGGAGATCTGCCGCCGCATCGGCGCAGACTCCCTGGGCTACCTGCGCATAGAGGATGTGGTAAAGCTGGCTGAGGGCGGCGGTGGATTCTGTACCGCCTGCTTCAGCGGCCAATATCCTACCCAAGTGCCGGAAAATACGAAGAAATACCGCTTTGAGCGGAAATTATCGGAAAAGGAGCCGAAACCATGAACGAGAAAAGCTACTCCCAGAGCTACAAGGAAGCCGGCGTGGATATCACTGCAGGCTACCGGGCGGTGGAGCTGATGAAGGCTCATGTGGCCCGGACGAAAACCGCCGGCTGCCTGGACGAGCTGGGCGGCTTCGGCGGCCTGTTTGGCTTGGACTTGACCGGCATGGCCCAACCGGTGCTGGTCTCCGGCACCGATGGCGTTGGCACAAAACTGCGCCTTGCCTTCCGGATGGACAAACACGACACCGTTGGCATTGACTGCGTGGCCATGTGCGTCAACGACGTGATTTGCTGCGGCGCCAAGCCACTGTTTTTCCTGGACTACATCGCCTGCGGCAAAAATGTGCCGGAGCGGATTGCCCAGGTGGTGGCCGGCGTGGCGGAAGGCTGCGTCCAATCCGGGGCTGCCCTCATCGGCGGGGAGACGGCGGAAATGCCTGGCTTCTACCCGGAGGATGAGTATGACCTGGCCGGGTTTGCCGTGGGCATTGTGGACAAAGCCAAGATCATTAACCGCAATACCATGGCGGAAGGGGATGTGGTTATCGCCCTGCCCTCCTCCGGTGTCCACTCCAACGGATTTTCCCTGGTGCGGAAAGTGTTCGACGTGGACAGCCCGGAATTTCTCACCCCCCGGCCGGAACTGGGCGGGGACAGCCTGGGGCAAACCCTGCTCACCCCCACGAAAATCTACGTCAAACCGATGCTGGCCCTGTTTGACCGGGTGCAGGTAAAGGGCGTCAGCCACATCACCGGCGGCGGCTTTTACGAGAACCTGCCCAGAGCCATTCCCGATGGCCTGGGAGCAAAAATCCAGAAAGATACCCTGCGCATCCCCCCCATTTTCTCCCTGATTGCCCAGGCGGGGAATATCCCGGAGCGGGATATGTTCAACACCTTCAATATGGGCGTGGGCATGAGCGTCACTGTGGCCAAGGCCGATGCGGATACCGCCCTGGAGATTCTCCGGGCCAACGGGGAAGACGCCTATGTCATCGGCCAAATTGTCCAATCGGAAGATAAGGTGATTTTGGTATGAAAACCCGGATTGCCGTCTTAGTCTCCGGTGGAGGCACCAATCTTCAGGCACTGCTGGACGCGGAAGCCCAGGGGCGCATCCCCCACGGGGAGATTGCCCTGGTGGTGTCCAACAACCCCAAGGCCTATGCCCTGGAGCGGGCCAAGCAGGCCGGTGTCCCCGCCGCCGTGCTGGACAAAGCCGGCAGCCAAGCGGACTTTGAAGACCGGCTCCAGCGGATTTTGGAGCTGGACGGCATTGACCTGATTATCCTGGCAGGCTTTATGCGCATTCTCACCGGGCGCTTCACCGCGAAGTGGCCCAACCGCATTTTGAATGTCCACCCCAGCCTGATTCCCGCCTTTTGCGGCCAGGGATTTTACGGCCTGCGGGTCCATGAGGCAGCACTGGCCCGGGGGGTGAAGCTCACCGGCGCCACGGTACATTATGTCAACGAGATTCCCGACGGCGGCCCCATCCTCCTGCAAAAGGCGGTGGAGGTTCTGCCTGAGGATACCCCGGAAACATTGCAGCGCCGGGTGATGGAGCAGGCGGAGTGGATTCTCCTGCCCCAGGCGGCAGAGCTGGCCGCCCGGCAGCTGGCAGAACAAGCGTAAGGAGGAACATGAGATGGAGCAACTGTCTGCCCTGCTGAAGGGCAACGCCTATCCCGGCCGGGGAATTGTCCTAGGCCGGAGCCAGGACGGCAAATACGCCGTGGTGGCCTACTTCATCATGGGCCGGAGCGAAAACAGCCGGAACCGGATCTTTGTGGAGACCCAGGACGGCATCCGCACCCAGGCCTATGATCCGGCCAAGATGACCGACCCGTCCCTGATCATCTACCACCCTGTGCGCCGGGTAACGGATGAGGACGGGGTGACCACCATCGTCACCAACGGCGACCAGACCGACACCCTGCGGGACTTTATGCTGGAGGGGGAAAGCTATGTGGCCGCCCTGAACACCCGGGAATTTGAGCCGGACGGGCCCAATTACACCCCTCGGATTTCCGGCATTGTCTATCCCAGCGGCAGCTACATGCTGTCCATTTTAAAAAGCCTGGACGGCGATCCCAGCTGCTGCCTGCGGCACTACTTTACCTACGATGCACCCCGGCCTGGTTTGGGCCACTTCCTGCACACCTATCAGGGAGACGGCAATCCCCTGCCTTCTTTCCAGGGGGAGCCCCGGCCGGTGGAAATTGCCGGGGATTTGGATACTTTTACCGGCCTGATCTGGCAGGGCTTGAATCCGGAGAACAAAGTCTCCCTGTTCACCAGCTTCATTGACCTGGAAACCGGGGCGGCAGAGAGCCGGATCGTCAACAAGCACAGCTGATCCCCCAGCCCGGCGGAAAGCCGCCGGACAGAGTATACACAACTCCAAACGGAAGAGGTGCGTTGCCCATGGAACACAATCATGACGCCTATGTCTCCCCCCTGTCTACCCGGTATGCCAGCCAGGAAATGCAGCACATTTTTTCGGACAATTTTAAGTTCCGCACCTGGCGGAAGCTGTGGATTGCCCTGGCCAAGGCGGAGCACGCTTTGGGACTGCCGGTCACCCAGGCGCAAATCGACGAGCTGGAAGCCCACCAGGATGACATTAACTACGATGTGGCTGAGGAAAGAGAGCGCCTGGTGCGCCACGACGTGATGAGCCACGTCTACGCCTACGGCCAGCAGTGCCCCCAGGCCGCCGGGATTATCCACCTGGGCGCCACCTCCTGCTACGTGGGGGACAACACCGATGTGATCATCCTCCGGGCGGCCAGCCGGCTGGTGCTGGCCAAGTGCGCCCAAGTGGCCAGGAATCTGGCAGGATTTGCCGAAACCTACCGGGATATGCCCTGCCTGGGCTATACCCACCTGCAGCCGGCCCAGCTCACCACCGTGGGCAAGCGGGCCACCCTTTGGCTGTATGAGCTGCTCCAGGATATGGAAAACCTGTCTTTTCAGCTGTCCCAGCTGAAGCTCCTAGGCTCTAAGGGCACCACCGGCACCCAGGCCTCCTTCATGGAGCTGTTCCAAGGGGACGAGGAAAAAATCAAGGAGATGGAGAGGCTGATTGCCCAGGATATGGGCTTTTCCGCCGTGGTGCCGGTGTCCGGCCAAACCTACTCCCGGAAGGTGGACGCCTATTTCCTGAACTGCCTGTCCGGCATTGCCCAAAGCGCCATGAAATTCGCCAATGACCTGCGGATTTTGCAGTCCTTTGAGGAAATGGAAGAGCCGTTTGAGAAAAATCAGATCGGCTCCTCCGCCATGCCCTATAAACGCAACCCCATGCGGTCCGAGCGAATCTGCGCCCTGGCTCGGTACGTGGTGGTGGACAGTCTGAACCCTGGACTTACCGCCGGTACCCAGTGGTTTGAGCGCACCCTGGACGATTCGGCCAACAAGCGGATTGCCGTGGCGGAAGCCTTCCTGGCGGTGGACGCTATCCTCAATATTTATATCAACATCACAGAAGGCCTGGTGGTCAACCCCAAGGTGATTGAGCGCCGGGTAATGGAAAAGCTGCCCTTCATGGCCACGGAGAACATCATGATGGAATCCGTCAAGCGGGGCGGGGACCGGCAGGCCCTCCATGAAGCCCTGCGGGTACACGCCCATGCCGCCGCCGCCAAGGTGAAGCTGGAGGGCGGACAAAACGACCTGATCGACCGCATTGCCGCCGACAGCCGCTTCCCCATGACCAAGGCGGAAATTCTGGCCCAAATGGACCCCAAAACCTACACCGGCCGGGCCGCCAGCCAGGTGACGGAATTCCTCCGGGACGTGGTAACGCCCGCCTTGGCGCAGTATACAGATCAACACATTACCGCAGAATTGAGGGTATAAATCATGAAAGAATATGAACTGAAATATGGCTGCAATCCCAACCAGAAGCCGGCAAAAATCTACATGGCCGACGGCAGCGACCTGCCGGTAACCATCCTCAACGGCCGACCGGGATACATTAACTTCCTGGATGCGCTGAACGCCTGGCAGCTGGTGAAGGAGTTGAAAGCGGCCACTCACCTGCCCTGCGCCACCTCCTTTAAGCATGTCTCCCCCACCTCTGCCGCCGTTGGCCTGCCCCTGCCGGAGTCCTTGAAAAAAGCCTGCTTTGTGGACGATGTGGCCGGGTTGGATGAAAATCCCTTGGCCTGCGCCTATGCCCGGGCCAGAGGCACCGACCGGATGTGCTCCTTCGGCGACTGGGTTGCCCTGTCTGACCCCTGCGACGCCCTCACCGCCTCCCTGATTGCCCGGGAAGTCTCCGACGGCATCATTGCCCCGGGCTATACCCCGGAGGCGCTGGAGATCCTCAAAGGCAAGCGGAAGGGAAACTACAACGTGGTGGCCATCGATCCGGCCTATGTCCCGGCGCCCCAGGAGGAAAAGCAGGTTTACGGCGTGACCTTCCGCCAGGGGAGAAATGAATTGAACATTGACGCGGATTTGCTCAACCGCCGGGTGACCGCCAACCAGGACCTGCCGCCAGAAGCGGTGCGGGATCTGATCGTCTCCCTCATCACCCTGAAGTACACCCAGTCCAACTCCGTCTGCTTTGCCTATGACGGCCAGGCCATCGGCGTGGGGGCGGGGCAGCAGTCCCGGATCCACTGCACCCGGCTGGCCGGCTCCAAGGCGGACACCTGGTTCCTCCGGCAGCACCCCAAGACCTTGGCCCTGCCCTTCCGGCCGGACCTGGGCCGGCCCAACCGGGATAATGTGATTGACGGCTACATCAACGGCAACGAGGAGAACGTGTGCGCCGAGGGCATTTGGCAGAACTATTTCACCGTCCGGCCGGAGCCACTGACCGAGGAAGAAAAGCAGGCTTTCCTGGCCAGCCGCACCGGCGTGTCCTTAGGCTCCGACGCGTTCTTCCCCTTCCCGGATAACATTAAGCGGGCGCTGAAATCCGGCGTAAGCTATGTGGCCCAGCCCGGCGGCTCCATCCGGGACGATCTGGTGATTGCCGAGTGTGACAAGCATCACATGGTCATGGCTTTCACGGGCATGCGCCTGTTCCATCACTAATTCCTGGGCGGATTTTACGGAGGGATACAACGATGCATATTCTTGTGGTGGGCGGCGGCGGCCGGGAGCACGCCATCATCAAAAAGCTGAGAGAGAACCCGGCGGTGACAGAAATTTATGCCCTGCCCGGCAATGGCGGCATGGCAGGACAGGCCAAGTGCGTGCCAATCGCCGCCACGGATATTGACGGCATTGTGGAGTTTGCCCGAACCCATCCGGTGGATTACGCCGTGGTTACCCCGGACGATCCCCTGGTGCTGGGCTGCGTGGACCGGCTCAACGCCATTGGCATTCCCTGCTTCGGCCCGAAGCAAAACGCCGCCATGCTGGAAGGCAGCAAAGCCTTCGCCAAGGGATTGATGAAAAAATACGGCATTCCCACGGCCAACTACCAGGTGTTCACCCGGCTGGATGAGGCTCTGGCCTATCTGGAAACCGCTCCCATGCCCACGGTGGTGAAGGCCGACGGCCTGGCCTTGGGCAAGGGCGTGCTCATCTGCGCCACCCGGGCTGAGGCAGAACAAGCGGTGACTGACATGATGGTAAACGCCAAATTTGGCGCTTCCGGCGCCACGGTGGTGATCGAGGAATTTCTGGAGGGGCCGGAGGTTTCCGTCCTGGCCTTCACGGATGGAAAGACCGTGAAACCCATGGTGTCCTCCATGGACCACAAGCGGGCCGGGGACGGAGATACCGGCCTCAACACTGGGGGCATGGGCACCGTGGCCCCCAACCCCTACTACACCCCGGAAATTGCCCAGCAGTGTATGGCGGAAATTTTCCTGCCCACCATCCGGGCCATGGCGGCGGAGGGCCGGCCCTTTTCCGGCTGCCTGTACTTCGGCCTAATGCTGACCAAGACCGGCCCCAAAGTCATTGAATACAACTGCCGGTTCGGCGACCCGGAAACCCAGGTGGTGCTGCCCCTGCTGAAGAGCGACTTGCTCACCGTGATGCAGGCCACCACCAACGGCACTTTGGCGGAAACGCCGGTGGAATTCTCGGATCAATGGGCCTGCTGCGTCATCACCGCCTCGGCAGGGTACCCGGAGCACTATGCCAAGGGGTTCCCCATTACCATGACGGCGGAGGCTGCTGCTCACACCGACGTGGCCGGGGCCAAGCTGGCCGATGGCCGGCTGGTCACTGCCGGCGGCCGGGTCACCGGCACCACCGCCGTGGCCGGTACCCTGGCCGGTGCAATCCGGGAGGCTTACCGCCTGGCCAACCAGGTGGAATTTGCCAACGCCTACCGGCGGAGGGATATCGGCCAGCGGGCATTGCAGGCGCTGGAATAATCCGCCGTTTGCAGGCCGCCCCCAATCCGAAGGCAGCAGCCGCCCCAGCGGCGCAGCTGCTTTGCCATAGCAGAAAGCATCCCAGATATGGAGGACAAGCCTATGGTTTACCGAGTTTATGTAGAAAAAAAGAAAGGCCTGGCCAAGGAAGCGGCAGACCTGCTGCAGGAGGTCAGGGAGCTGCTGCAAATCCATAGCCTGACCGGCGTGCGGATCATCAACCGCTATGACGTGGAAAACATCACCCCGGCGCTGTTTGACTATGCGGTGAAAACCGTGTTTTCCGAACCACAGCTGGACACCGCCAGCTCCACCCTGGAAGCACAGGGAACGGTTTTTGCCGTGGAATATCTGCCCGGACAGTTTGACCAGCGGGCAGACTCTGCCGCCCAGTGCATTCAGATTATCTCCCAGGGCGACCGGCCGGTGGTGCGCACCGCAAAAGTGTATGCGCTGGAAGGGGCGCTGACGCCGGCTGAGGTGGCAGCCATCAAGCATTACGTCATCAATCCGGTGGAAGCCAGGGAAGCGGCCATGGACAAGCCGGAAACCTTGAAGACGGATTACGCGATCCCCCAAACGGTGGAAACCCTGGCCGATTTCCTCACCCTGGACAGGGCGGGGCTGGAGGGGATGATTCACCGCCTGGGTTTGGCCATGGATTTGGATGACATCACCTTCTGCCAGGCCTATTTCCGGCAGGAGGGCCGCTGCCCCACCATTACGGAAATCCGCATGATTGACACCTACTGGTCGGATCACTGCCGCCACACCACCTTCCTCACCACCATCGATCAGGTGTCCTTTGCCGATCCCCTGCTGGAAAAAACCTATCAGGACTATCTGGCCACCCGGGCGGCCCTGGGCCGCACCAAGCCGGTGAACCTGATGGACATCGGCACCTTGGCGGCCAAGTACCTGCGCAGTCAGGGCCTGCTGGATAAGCTGGACGAGAGTGAAGAAATCAACGCCTGCACCGTGCGCATGACCGTGACGGTGGACGGCAAGCCGGAGCCCTGGCTCTTGCTGTTTAAAAACGAGACCCACAACCATCCCACGGAAATTGAACCCTTTGGCGGCGCGGCCACCTGCATCGGCGGCGCAATTCGGGACCCGCTGGCCAGCCGGGCCTATGTATACGGGGCCATGCGCCTTACCGGCGCCGGCGACCCGCTGACCCCGGTTGCCCAGACCATGCCGGGAAAACTGCCCCAGCGGAAGATCGTCACCACTGCCGCAGCCGGTTACTCCTCCTACGGCAACCAGATCGGCCTGGCCACCGGCATGGTGGACGAGGTGTACCATCCCGGCTATGCCGCCAAGCGGATGGAGATCGGCGCGGTGATTGCCGCCGTACCGGAGGCCAACGTGCGCCGGGAACGTCCGGCCCCTGGGGATTTGGTGATCCTCCTGGGCGGGCGCACCGGGCGGGACGGCTGCGGCGGCGCCACCGGCTCCTCCAAGAGCCATGACCTGCACTCCCTGGAAACCTGCGGGGCGGAGGTGCAGAAGGGCAATGCTCCGGAGGAGCGGAAGCTCCAGCGGCTGTTCCGCAACGGCGAGGCCACCCGGATGATCAAGCGGTGCAATGACTTTGGCGCCGGCGGCGTATCCGTGGCCATTGGCGAGCTGGCCGACGGCCTGACCATTGATCTGAACAAGGTACCCAAGAAGTATGAGGGCCTGGACGGCACAGAGCTGGCTATTTCCGAGTCCCAGGAGCGGATGGCGGTGGTGGTTTCCGCCGGCGACGCCCCCCGGTTCCTGGTCCTGGCGGCAGAGGAAAATTTGGAGGCGACCGTGGTGGCCCAGGTAACGGCAGAACCCCGGCTGGTGATGCACTGGAACGGCAACACCATTGTGGACATTGCCCGGGATTTTCTCAATTCCAACGGTGCAGAAAAGCATATCACCGTGGAGGTGGCCAAGCCGGAGCCCTTTGCCAAGCAGGTCACCGGCGGCTTCGGGGAAAATCTGGCCCAGGTGGCAACGGATCTGAACACCTGCAGCAAACGGGGCCTGTCCGAGCGGTTTGACTCCACCATCGGCGCCGGTACCGTACTCATGCCCTTCGGCGGCAAATATCAACAGACTCCCATTCAGGCCATGGTGCACAAGGTGAGCGTGGAAAAGGGCCATACCGACGACTGCTCCCTGATGGCCTGGGGGTATAACCCCAACCTGACGGAGAAAAGTCCCTACCACGGCGCCTACTTGGCGGTGGTGGAATCTGCGGCTAAGCTGGTCGCCACCGGTGCAGCCTATACGGACGTATACTTGACCTTCCAGGAGTATTTCCTCCGGGTGGGCCGGGACCCCAAGCGGTGGGGGCAGCCCATGGCCGCGCTGTTGGGCGCTTTCGCCGCCCAAAAGGATCTGGGCATTGCCGCCATCGGCGGTAAGGACTCCATGTCCGGCAGCTTTGAGCAGCTGAATGTGCCGCCTACCCTGGTGTCCTTTGCCGTTACCACGGAAACGGTGGAGAATATTGTCTCCAACGAATTTAAGGCGGCGGGACACACCGTCCGCCTCCTGACCCCCAAGTACGGAGAAAGCGGCCTGCCGGACCCGAGCAGCCAGCTTGCGCTGTTCCGGCAGGTAACCCAGCTGCTCCGCTCCGGCGCGGCGGTGTCCGCCTACACCCCCGGCATGGGCGGCCCGGCAGAAGCCGTGATGAAAATGGCCTTCGGCAATGGCTTTGGCTTTGCCTTTGCCGGACAGATCGCCCTGGAGCAGCTGTTTGGTTATGCCTATGGCAGCTTTGTGCTGGAAATGACGGGGGATGTCCCGGTGGGCCAGGTGCTGGGCACCGTCACCAAGGACGGCAAGTTTACCTGGCGGGAGGAATCGGTTTCCCTCTCCGCTCTACAAAAGGCCTACGAGGATAAGCTGGAGCCGGTTTATCCCTGCAACATTGGCAAAGCGCCGGTGCCGGTGGAAACCCTGTCCTTCACCGGCGGGCAGCCCAGGGTGGCAGCGGTAAAGTGCGCCCGGCCCAAGGTATTGATTCCCGTCTTCCCCGGCACCAACTGTGAATACGACTCTGCCAAGGCCATGGAAAACGCCGGGGCGGAGGCGGAGATTTTCGTGGTGCGCAACCTCACTGCCGGGGACATTGCCCGGAGTGTGGCGGAATTTGCCGGGAAAGTGGACCAGGCACAGATGATTTTCCTCCCCGGCGGTTTCTCCGGCGGCGATGAGCCGGACGGCTCCGGCAAGTTTATCACCGCGTTCCTCCGCAATGGTGCGGTGCGGGAGGCGGTTACCCGGCTGCTGGAACGCCGGGACGGACTGATGCTGGGCATTTGCAACGGCTTCCAGGCCCTCATTAAACTGGGCTTGGTGCCCTACGGCAAGATTCTGGACGCCGACGCCAGCTTCCCCACCCTGACCTATAACGTCATCGGCCGTCACCAATCCCGGCTGGTGCGCACCCGGGTAGCCTCTAACCTCAGCCCCTGGCTGGCCAAAACCCAAGTAGGACAGATATATACCGTGCCTATCTCCCATGGGGAGGGCCGGTTCCTGGGGGATGAAGCCTTGGTGAAAGCCCTGGCGGCCAAGGGCCAGATTGCCACCCAGTATGTAGATCTGGAGGGCCAGGCCACAGCCGACGTGGCCTTCAATCCCAATGGCTCCATCTATGCCATTGAGGGCATCACTTCCCCCGACGGCAGAGTGTTGGGAAAAATGGGCCACAGTGAGCGCAAGGGCCACGGCCTGTACCGGAACGTCCCCGGCGAATTTGACATGCAGCTGTTTGAATCCGCCGTTGCGTATTTCCGTTGAGCTGACATCCCCATGGAAAAATCCCGGGGCCTGGTGCAAAGATTTTGCACCAGGCCCCGCAGCTTTTGCCTCATAGGAAATTGTAATAGGCCGGTTTTTCTCCCCGGGCCAATTCCCGGATTTGCCCGGCCAGCCGCAGGCAGACCATGGCATAGTTTTCTCCGCTGTTCAAAGCCTGCCAGCCGCCCAGCTCGGAAAAACCCAGGCTGATTTCCTCCAGGTCATGGTGGTCCGCCATGGAGGCCACCAAGCCGTACCGGCGCTGCCACAGCGCCTCTGCCTGGCCTGCCTGCCGGACGGCCTGGTCCAAATTTCCCGCTAAACTTTGCTGCCAGGCGGTTTCCAGCAACCCGGCCACCTGATCTGCCGTGTTGTCCAGGCAGTACAGCCCGGCCACGGAAATCACCAACAGCAGGGATAGTATCCCCAAGCCAATCCACAGAAATTTCACGGTTTTCCCTCTTTCTTCACAAAATACACCTTGCCCTGCCCATCTACGGTGAGCAAAAGCGTACGGCGCAGAGGGCAACCCTGCCGCTGCAGTTCCTTGCCCAGCCAGGCCCGGTTCCGGTCCGCCCGGGTCAAGTTATCCTCCAATATCCGGCCATCGGAAACCACCGTCACCGGCAAAGACTGGGCAGGCACGGCCACCCCTGCGGCTTTGGCCGGCGCCGGTTCCTCTTCCGGGTAGCGGAATACAGAGACCTGCCCGTTGGTTTCCAAGATGGCGTACTGCACCGTAGACATATCCAGCGCGCCCTGCTGCCGCAAATGCTCGCTGAGTTCATCCAAGGTCAGCCGGGTGCGGCGGAGATTATCCTGCTGAATTTTTCCCTCGGCAATGAGGATCACCGGTTTGCCACACAGCAGCCGCCGGAAGGATATCCACCGCAAGGAGGCCACCGCCAGCACCAGCTGCATCCCCAGCACCGTGAGAATGGGAGAAAGGCCGGAAAATAACGAGATTCCCCCATCCTGCATGGGAATCGCCGCCAAATTGGCAATGAGCATGGTCACCACAAATTCCGCCGGCTCCATTTGCCCAATTTGCCGCTTACCCATCAGCCGCACGGCGGCAATGAGCACCAAATATAAAAACATCGTCCGCAAAAATGACAACAGCATCCGCTCCACCTCCCGGGTAGCTTGCCCGGGTGGCGGAGCGGATATGCGCTTATTTATCGGTATTGAATTTTCAGGGTACCGAAGGCACAGTCGCCATACAATTGAATTGCCCCCTGGCAAACCGCCTCCGGCTGCCCGGTCACCTCCACCGAAGCGCCGGTTTGATCTAAGTTGGTCACCACCCGGAACCGCTTGGGCAGCTGCAGCACCAGGCTGCTAAAGGCGGCGTCCACATGAATGCGGCAGCCGTCGGCTACCTGCTGGCAGCCGGACAGATCCAGCACTAAGCTGCCAAAGGCAACATCCACGCTGCCCCCTTCCAGCCGGGGGGTATCCACCAGCACCCGGTGGGAGCAAAAGGCCACAGCCGCGTGAATGTTCCCGTCGTTGACGGCATATTCCCGCAGGGGCTTGCCATCCTCCTTAGGCTTGCGGGTCTTTTCCTGCCGCACCCGGGGCTTGCGGCCCTCCAACAAAATGGATAAGCCGCACAGCACCAACAGCAGGCCGACGATAATGGGCCAGGTAATAAGAGACGGGATCAATCCCAGGTTGACCAGCAGGAAATACAGCCCCGCCGCCATGGTCCCAACGCCAAAGACAGACAACCGGGTCAGGCAGCCGGAAAAGCCCAAGAACAATATGGCCATGGGCCACAGCACGGACCAAAAGCTTACCTCCAGGTTCAGTACCGTCACCGCCACATATACCCCGCCGGTGAGGATGAGAAACAGGGCAAAGGCCAGCCCGCCCCGGTCCCAGCGCCAGGTAAAGCTCCAGTTACCCGACGGCCCCGCTTCCCGCTGCCGGTCTGCCGGCGGCTGGGCGCCCAGCAGCTCGTCGGTGGTAATGCCAAAGATCTCCGCCAGCCGGGGCAGGGTGGCCACGTCCGGGCAGCTCAGGTCATGCTCCCATTTGCTCACTGCCTGGGCGGTCACCCCCACCCGGTCGGCCAGCTGATCCTGGGTCAGGCCCAGGCGCTTGCGGTGATATAAGATGCGCTTGCCCATGGTCATGCTTGTGGTGTCTTCCATGTTCGGGTTCCTCCTTCTGTTTTGCCTTTACTATGCCACAGATGGCAGGAAAAAGCAATCAACTGCCGGTTAATTCGGGGAATTTTGGCTAACCGGCCGGTTGAGCCGGGAAATTTCCCGGTTGAACCGGCGGGAAACACCCCGGTTCTTTCTTTCAATGCCCTAGCAGCAGAAAATAAAGATAAATTATTGTGTTGACAAATTGGCAGGATTGTGGTATGCTATTGAAAAAATTCTGTGCAATACGCCGAAGGCTGCCTCCCCTGGGCAGCGGCGATGTATCCTTTTCTCCGGAGGTGATTCCCATGGTATAGCGTGGCTTTTCCCAGGCGGAAAACAACCACGAACTGTAGCCACTGCCCACCTTTCATTGGGCACCAGCGCACCTTGTGCGCAGAAAGGAACGGTTATGAAAAAAGCAGTCTTTCGTGAGTCTGAACTTTATTGCACTGTTTATGTTTTCCAATCCATCGGCGACCCGGTTCTGTTGCTGCGGTGAGCGGCAAGGGCGGGTTGGCAACAAATTGGCTGTGGAAATAGAGAGGGGGAATTGGAATGTATAGCTTCCGGCAGCTGCTGCGCCGGCCGTGGAAAACCGAGCTGGGCATTCTCCTTTCCGGCCTGGCCTGCACGGCGGTTTGCGTCAGCCTGGGGCAGTACATCGCCGCCGTGCAAACCCGGGCCGATGTGGACAATCGCTATACCAGCGTCGGCCTGCTGACCAACCGGTACATGGTGGAAGAAACGCTGGATGCAGAAGGCAATACGCTTATGGTGACATATGCGCCGGAGCAGCCACCGGAAGTTGAAGCTTTCCTCCAGGCGTTGATCGATCAGCCGCCTGCCTATGTGAAGGCGGTCCAGCAGAACCGGCTGGCCTCCGGCTACCTCCCGGATACCGTTCCGCTGAACTTCATCGGGGAAATGGCGCTGACTACTATACTGGACCGAGGGGGCGCAAACACCACGTTGGAGATAGCCCCATACACCTATGCCATGCTGGCCATCCAGGTGGAGGCGGTGGGGGAACCCCTCCCGTACTATACGTATTATGGCTATACGCCTAGCCTGCCAGGCTTTGACACCGAGGTTTACGGCAATGTCGTGGAGCTCACCGGCACCGTTTTGCAGGCCGTCTCGCTGCAGGGGGGCTATCCCGACCCCACCGGGCGGACCCTGCGGGCCACGGTGTGGTTTGCCGGGGATCCCCCTGCCCTGGAAGCCGGGCAAACCTATCTGCTCTGCGGGACGGACTACAGCGATTCGGATATGGAGCTGCGCAGAAAGCTTGCCATTTTTCTCGATCTCGACAGCCCGGCAGACGTGGATTGGGCCAATGTCAGTCTATATGACCACCCCACACTCCCCGAAGTGGCTGCCGTTTATGAAGATAAGATCACCGGCGGGGGGATATTTCTAACCGAATCCGAGCTGGAAAAGATCAATCGCTGCAGCCTGACGGTTTGCACCAACCCGCTGCTGTATGGCGGCCAGCTGGGGGAGGAGGAGATTGCCCTCCCCACCGGGGAGACCATGTCCGCTGCAGCCTATGTGGAAACCTTCCGGGACGGGGGCATTGTCCGGTTGGACGGCTCTGCCGAGGCGTTCCTGGCCCAAACCGACGACCCATTCTGGGAAAACTGGCTGGCTGCAGCCCAGGTGAACGACCACGGTTTCCCGGTGGTGGGGGTGGATTCCCTAAGGGCAGTATCCCAGTTTGCCACGCTGGACGCGGTGCTTACCCAGGGCCGCAGCTTCACCCAGGCTGAGCTGGACGCCGGGGCCAAGGTGTGCGTCATCTCCGAGGCCCTGGCTGCGGCAAACGGCCTGTCCCTGGGGGATCAGATGACCATCCAATATTATGAAACGGATGGCGCCCTGAACGGCAACATGGTTCCCCAAAAGCTGGCCAATCCCGCCGCCGCTTACTACAGCCCCCGGCTGGGCTTCAGCGGCGAGCCGGGCAGTTACGAAATTGTGGGCCTGTACCGCCAGCGCGACCAATGGTCTTACGGCACCCAGAGCTTTACCCCCAACACCGTTTTTGTGCCCAATTCCGTTATGCCTGCCGGCGCCAGCAGCATTTGCGGCGGTATATTTACCTCCGTCGTGCTGGAGCACGGCACATCGGCGCAATTGGAGCAGTTGGCCAGCGACCGTGGCCTCCCCCAGCTGTTTGCCTACTACGACCAGGGCTACTCCCTGATTTTTACCGACTTGGAAGCCTATTCCCAGGTGGGCCGCCTGGCCGCCGCTGCGGGCCTGGCCCTGTGGGTTGGCATTGTGCTGGCGTATCTATTCCTGTTCCCCCGCACCATGGGGCCGGATCTTCGCCGCATGGGTGAGCTGGGGGTTCCGCCCGGCGGAATCCGTCGCCACATTTTCCTCAGCAGCATTGGCATACTCCTGCCCGGCGCCATTCTCGGCGGGGTGGCGGCGGCGCTGCTGTTCAACCGGTTTACCCAATATCTCACCGCCAGAGCCGGGGTGGAACTGAGCCTGACCATATCCGCCCCAACATTCTGCCTGATTGCCGCCGCCCAAATGCTGGTTGTGCTGGCCGGGGCCTTCGCCTTCGCCCGGGCGCCTAAGCCCCACGGCAGGAGGAGGGGTTAGCCATGTTCCCCTACATGATGCAGCGGATTAAACGGCAGCCCCTGGCGGTGGCGCTGCTCTTTCTCCTGAACTTTGTGGCTGCGCTGCTCCTGTGCATCCTCCACGGAGGCAGCCAGCAGATGAGCCGCCGGATCGGCAATGTATACCAAAACGCAAAGGTCAGCTGCTATGTGAGCAATCTCACCGGCACCCAGTCGGACGGCCTGACCATCCCGGAATGGGTGATCCACCTGTTCGTGGAAAAAGACAAGATTCCCGGCAGCAGCGGCGTAAACTACAGCAACGACGGCGACACCGCCTTTTTCCAGTCCTATCTGGAGGAGGTTCAAGTCAAA
Source organism: Candidatus Faecousia faecigallinarum (assembly GCA_018712145.1). Classification (GTDB taxonomy): domain Bacteria; phylum Bacillota; class Clostridia; order Oscillospirales; family Oscillospiraceae; genus Faecousia; species Faecousia faecigallinarum. Next base: position 66,254 of record DVHJ01000003.1, read on the forward strand.
ACCGTGCTCACCGGGCAGTGCCAGGGCGGCCAAGTGCAAGTGGCCGGGATTACCGGCCTGGCCGCTGAACCGGCGTTACTGCCGGAATCCGGCTGCACGGTCACCTGGCAGGCCCCCTATGACGAGACCATTTTTTCCCAGCCAACGGCATACTGCCTGCTGCCGGCGGGGATGCAGTCCGCCCTGACCGGGGAGGGCACCATCCAAGTTATTCTCTCAGCCGAAGAAGGGCAGACAATGGAGTTTCTCCCGGTGGGCACCCACACCGGCCCGGCCAATACCATCTACTGCGCCTGGCAAACTGCCGCTGAGTTCAGCCTGGAGACTGAGGGCACCATTCGCGCCAGCGCCATCTCCGCCACCTTCCGGGACAGCAGTCAAATTTCCACATTTTGGGCGTCGGTGGGCAGCCACTACTTTGCCGAACCCAACGCCCAGGGGCGGCCAACCCCGTGGGAAGACTCCATGCGCTATACCTACTACCCCTTCTCCCTGGTTATCCTTGACGATATGGTGGAAGACACCATTGCCCGGTTGGAAAACAATTTGCTGGTTTACCGGCTCTGCACCGCCGCCCTGGTGGTGCTCACCCCGGCGCTGAATTTGGTGGGCGGGCAGCTGGTGGTTCGCAACCGGGTGCGCATCCTGGCGCTGCAGCGGGTCCTCGGCCAGTCCAATGGACGAATTTTTGCCGAGACCTGGTTGGAGCTGGCCGCCGCAGCCGTGGCCGGCCTGGCCGCAGGGCTGGCGGGAGGCGCATTCATGGGGGCATTCCCCTGGGTCCCGCTGTCGATTGCCCTGGCCTTCTCCCTGGTTGGCATCTCCAGCGCAATTGGGGCGATTCTCCACCGGGACCTGGTCAAAGTCATGAAGGAGGATGCATAGAGATGATTTTACAGCTGGAAAACGTGCATTATCGCTACCCATCCAAGCACCACCCGGTTTATGCTGTCCGGGGGATCACCTGCTGCTTTGAGACCGGGAAAATTTACGCCGTGATGGGCAAAAGCGGCTGCGGGAAAACCACCCTGCTATCCCTGCTGGGCGGGCTGATGCTGCCCAGCGAAGGGCAGGTTTTGGTGGAGGGGGAGGCAACCGCCGCCCTGGATTGCAACCGACTCCGCCGGGAAAAAATTTCTTTGATTTATCAAAATTTTAACTTATTCCCCCTGCTGACGGTGGAAGAAAATGTAACCTATCCCCTGCTGATTCGCAAGCAGAAGAAAGCCGAAGCCAAGGCCACCGTCCGCCGGTGCTTGGAAAGCGTGGGCATTACGCCCCCGCAGTTTGACCGGCTGCCCGCCACCCTGTCCGGCGGGGAGCAGCAGCGGGTGGCCATTGCCAGGACGCTGGCCTCCGGCAACCCCATTGTCCTGGCGGATGAACCCACCGGCAATTTGGACAGCGCAAACACCCAAAACATTGTGGAAATCCTCCGGGATTTGGCCCATCAAGAAAACCGGTGTGTGATTATCGTGACCCATGACCATGCTGTGGGGGAAATTGCCGACATCAACATGGAAATGGTGGATGGTCAGTTTCTTGCTGAATCTCCCCGGCCGGAGGAACCGAAGGCCGGCTATCCCCTGTTTAACCAATTTGGCATCGAATAGTATCATTAATTTGTTCCTGGGCTACTAAACGCCGCAGGCAGTTTGCTCGCTGCCTGCGGCGTTTTTTTGCCCGGCAACGGCTTGACAGAACCGCCGGCGGAGAGTATAATCAACATTAGATTAGACAATAAGTATTTGTTTAGGAGGTGGCCATGACAAAGCGGGAGCAACAAATTCTCCAGTGGATTGCGGAAGATCCCATGATCTCCCAGGAGGCGCTAGCGGCAAGGGCAGGGATTGCCCGCTCCTCCGTTGCGGTGCACATTTCCAATCTGATGAAGAAAGGCTACATCGCCGGGAAAGGCTATGTGCTGCGGCAGGCGGACTACGCCGTGGTCATTGGCGGCGTGAATATGGACATTGGCGGCCAATCCTTTGGCCCCCTGGTGGCCCGGGACTCCAACCCCGGCGCCGTCCGGGTCAGTCCCGGTGGGGTGGGCCGGAACATCGCCCACAATATGGCCCTGCTGGGGCTGGATGTGCGGATGCTCACCGCCTTGGGAGACGACTTGTATGCCCGGCAGATTGCCGCCGGGAGCACCGGCGTGGACTTAAGCCAGGCGCTGCGGTGCTCCGGCTACCCCACCTCCACCTACCTGTACTTGGCCGGGCCGGACGGGGACATGGCCCTGGCGGTTTCGGACATGGCCCTGTGCGAGCGAATCACCCCGGAATACCTCTCCGGGCGGCTGGGCCTCATTAACCATGCCCGGCTGGTGGTGGTGGATGCCAATCTACCGGCCCAAACCCTTGCCTGGCTGGCAGAAAACTGTACCCGGCCCATGTTCGCCGACCCGGTATCCACCGCCAAGGCCCAGCGCCTAAAGCCCATCCTGGGCAAGCTGCACACCATCAAGCCCAACCGGCTGGAGGCGGAACTGCTCACCGGCATTGCCGTGGACAGCCGCCAGGGCCTGACCCAAGCCGCCAAAGCCCTGCTGGAGGCCGGCGTGGAGCGGGTATTCCTCTCCCTGGGCAGCCAAGGGGTCTATGCCGCCGGGGATGGTCAGGAAGTTTGGCTTCCCAGCCGCCCGGCCACCTTGGTGGGGGCCAACGGCGCCGGGGACGCCTTTATGGCCGGTTTGGCCTGGGCCTTTTTCCAAGACGCCGGCTTGGAGCAGGCGGCCCTGGCCGGGGCGTCCGCTGCAGCCATCGCCCTGGAAAGCAGCGCTGCCATTAACCCCAACCTGTCTGCCGGCGCCCTACAGGCCCGCATGGCCCAACCGGCAGCCAAAACCCCATAACCCAATTTTTGTTTGGAGGAATGTAACATGAACAATCCGTATTTGCAGATAAATCCCGAAGTCGCCCAGGCGGTTGCCCAGGGCAAACCGGTGGTGGCGCTGGAGTCCACCATTATCTCCCACGGAATGCCTTATCCCCAGAACGTGGAAACCGCCCTGGCGGTGGAGAAAATCATCCGGGACAACGGCGCGGTGCCCGCCACCATCGCCATCCTGGGGGGCAAACTGGTGGCCGGGCTGACCCCGGAGCAAATTGAATATTTCGGCAAAAAGGGCCAGGCCATTGCCAAGGCCTCCCGCCGGGATTTGGCGGTGCTGTGCGCCAAGGGTGAGGATGGCGCAACCACCGTGGCCACCACCATGCTGATTGCCCACATGGCCGGGATTCGGATTTTTGCCACCGGCGGCATCGGCGGGGTGCACCGGGGTGCGGAGACCACCATGGACATTTCCGCCGACTTGGAGGAGCTGGCCCACACGCCGGTGATGGTGATTTGCGCCGGGGCCAAGAGTATTTTGGACCTGGGCCTCACCTTGGAGTATCTGGAAACCCACGGCGTTCCCGTGCTGGGCTATGGCACCAAGGAGCTGCCTGCCTTCTACACCCGCGCCTCCGGCTTCTCCGTGGATTACCGGCTGGATACGCCGGAGGAGCTGGCGAAAGCCTTCCTGGCCCAGAATCAGATGGGCCTGGGCGGCGGCATGCTGGTGACCAACCCCATCCCGGAGGCCTACTCCATGGACCCGGCGGTAATCAACGGGGCCATTGATCAGGCCATCGCCCAGTGCAACCAGCAGGGCATCCACGGCAAAGCCACCACCCCCTTCCTTCTGGCGAAGGTGGCAGAAATCACCGGCGGCGACAGCCTGGCCGCCAACATTCAGCTGGTATTCAACAATGCCAAGCTGGCTGCCCAGGTGGCCTGCGCCTACTGCAAATGATATCCCGAACCGGGCTAAAGGGATTGGCTGCCGCCACCATGGTGGTGGATCATGTGGGGGTGGTGCTGCTGCCCCAACTGTGGCTGCTGCGGTGCGTGGGGCGGCTGGCCTTCCCCATCTACGCCTTTTTCCTGGCCCAAGGTTTCCGGTATACGAAAAGCCAGGCCAGGTACCTGGCCCGGCTGGCAGGATTTGCCCTGCTGTCGGAAATCCCATTTGACTACATGGTATATGGGCAAGCGTTTGCCTGGCAGGGGCAGAATGTGATGTTTACCCTGACCCTGGCTTTGCTGGCCCTGGCCTGCCTGGAAAAGGGCGGCTGGTGGATGGCCGGCGCCGTGGCCTGCTGCCTTGCGGCAGAGGCGCTGCGCACCGACTACGGCAGCTTTGGGGTTCTGCTGCCCGTCACCTCTTTCTATCTGTGGCCCCGGGGGAAGGGGCTGTGGGCCCTGGTTTTCCTGGCCATGTGCTGGCTATGGGAATTTGCCCCCATTCCCGGCACCCCCGTCCCCATGGAGGCCCTGGGAGTGGCAGCGGCACTGCCCCTGGCCCTGTACCATGGCGGCCGGGGGACTGAAGGCCCGGTAGTCCGGTGGGGATTTTATGCCGTATATCCCCTGCACATGGGGGTGCTGGCCCTTATCGCAGGTCTTGCTTGATCCCGGCGGCAATCCGGACAATGTCGTCCATGGTGCTGATCTGGGCAATTTGCCCCTTATAGTAGCCGCTGTAAGCCACGCCCCGGAGATACCAGGCAAAGTGTTTTCTGGCCTCCAGGCAGGCAATGTGCTCCCCTTTATCCTCCCTGGCCAGGGCAAATTGCCGCACCGCCGTGTCCACCCGCTGGCAAAGGGGCGGCCGGGGCGGTATGGGTTGCCCGGCCAGGGCAGCGGATACTTCGGCAAAGAGCCAGGGATCCCCAAAGGCCCCCCGGCCGATCATCAGCCCATCCGCCCCGGAACGTTTCCGGCATTGCAGGGCGGCTTCCCCGGTGAAAATATCCCCGTTGGCGATTACCGGAATACTGACCGCCCCTTTCACCTGCCGGATGGTATCCCAGTCGGCCACGCCGGAATACAGCATGGTCCGGGTTCTGCCGTGGACGGCAATGGCCTTGGCCCCGGCGGCTTCCAGCCCCCGGGCCAGTTCCACCACATTGATCTGCCCCCGGTCCCAGCCCAGGCGGCACTTCACCGTGACCGGCACCCGGACCGCCTGCACCACCGCCTCCACAATCCGGATCGCCAGATCCGGATTTTTCATCAGGGCAGACCCGTCCCCGTTTTTGACCACCTTGGCCATGGGGCAGCCCATGTTGATGTCCAGGAAATCACAGCCGGACAGTTCCAGGGCTAAGCCTGCCGCCTCGGCCATGATGGCCGGATCACTGCCAAAGATTTGGGCGCCGCACACGCTGCCGGGATTTTTCCGCAGCAGGCCGGCGCTTTTTCTGTCCCGGTAAACCAAAGCCCGGCTGGAGACCATCTCCGTCACCGTGAGGCCGGCCCCCAGCTCCGCGCATATGGTGCGAAACGCCCAGTCCGTCACCCCGGCCATGGGGGCCAGGGCCAGGTTGCCGGGAATGGTTAACTGTCCAATGTTCAGGGAAAACGCCTCCCCTTGTGATTTTTCCCTATCATACCACGCCCCCGGCCGGTTGGCAATCCGGTTTTCCCGTTCTTGCAAAGTCCGGGGAAACCGGCTATACTATGGATACTACCGTGCGCCCCCACGGGCGCGGAATCGAGGAAAGCTATGGCCAATGCAATTTTGGAGGCCCACCTTGCCCGGTGGCGTGGGCAAAACATCGCGGTACTGGGACTGGGCGTAAGCAACCGGCCCCTGGTGAAGCTGCTGCTGGCGGCCGGCTGCCAAGTCACCGGCTGCGACCGCACCCCACGGGAACGGCTGGACAGCGATGTACTGGCGCTGGAGGGCCAGGGCTTAACCCTGCGCACCGGCCCGGACTATTTAGACGGCCTGACAGCAGATGTGGTATTTCGCACCCCGGGGATGCACCCGGCTATCCTGGCGCCGCTGCGCCAGGCCGGGGCGGAAATCACCTCGGAGATGGAGATTTTCTTCCAGTGCTGCCCCTGCCCCATCATTGCCGTCACCGGCTCCGATGGGAAAACCACCACCGCCACCCTCATTGCGGAAATCCTGAAGGCGGCAGGTTACCGGGTACACCTGGGGGGCAACATCGGCAAGCCCTTGCTGCCGGAGATTGATGCAATGCGTCCGGAAGACCGGGCGGTGGTGGAGCTCAGCTCCTTCCAGCTCATGGACATGGACCGCAGCGCCCATACGGCGGTGGTCACCAACGTGGCCCCCAACCATCTGGACGTACACCGGGATATGGCGGAATACGTGGCGGCCAAAAAGAATGTGTTTGCCCACCAGGGTTCTGGGGATCTGGTGGTGCTGAACCTGGACAATGCCATCACCCGGGACTTTGCCCGGGAAGCGCCGGGGCAAGTGTCCTTCTTCTCCCGGCAGGCTGTGCCGGAACGGGGGGTATACCTGCAAAACGGCATCATTTACCGCACCGGGCCAAGTGGGCCGGTGCAGGTGCTGGAGCAGGGGGATATCCGCCTGCCGGGTATGCACAATGTGGAAAATTATCTGGCGGCCATCGCCGCAGTGGCCGGTCAGGCGCCGGACGAGGCCATCGTCCAGGTGGCCAGAAACTTTGGCGGGGTAGAGCACCGGATCGAGCTGGTGCGGGAGAAAGACGGGGTGCGGTATTACAATGACTCCATTGCCTCCAGCCCCAGCCGCACCATTGCCGGCCTGCGGAGCTTCCCGGAGAAGGTCATCCTCATTGCCGGAGGCTATGACAAGCACATCCCCTATGATGTGCTGGGGCCGGAAATCTGCCGCCATGTCAAGCGGCTCATCGTCACCGGAGCCACCGGCGAAAAAATCCGCCAGGCGGTACTGGCTGCCCCGGCCTACCGGCCGGGCTGCCCGGAAATTATTTCCATTGCCGACTTTGACCAGGCGGTGCATACCGCAGCGGAAGGGGCCGTGGCCGGAGACGTGGTGCTCCTGTCCCCGGCCAGCGCGGCCTTTGACCGGTTTGCCAACTTTACCGTGCGGGGCCGGCATTTCAAGGAACTGATCCAGAACTTGTAAGGAGGGAAACATGGGGAAAGTAACGGATTTTGCCCGGAAAGTCATTCCCTGCAAATCCTGCGGCGCGGTGATCGTAGCCGCCGGAACCGCCCAACGGATGGGGGGCGTGGACAAAATCATGGCCGATCTGGGGGGTGAACCCCTAATTTTGCGCACCGTCCGGGGGTTTCAGGCAACGGCAGTGATTGGAGAAATTATCATTGTTGCCCGGCCGGAACGGATTGACCAGATTTCCAGCCTGTGCCAGGAGGCGGGGTTGGACAAAGTGCGGCTGGTGGTGGCCGGGGGAGAAACCCGGCAGGCTTCGGTGCGCCTTGGGCTGGAGCAACTGTCCCGGGGCATTCAACTGGCAGCCATTGCCGACGCCGCCCGTCCCCTGGTTACCCCCCAGCTCATTGACCGGGTGGTGCGGGCGGCGGGGGCCTACGGCGCTGCCGCCCCGGCAGTGCCGGTGAAAGATACCATCAAGGTCATCAAAGACGGATTTGCCCTGGAGACCCCGGCGAGGGCCACCCTCCGGGCAGTGCAAACCCCCCAGGTATTTGACTATGACGTGATCTGCGGGGCCCTGGCCAAAGCCGGGAACACGGTGCTCACCGACGACTGCGCCGCCGTAGAGCGGCTGGGTATGCCGGTGCGCCTGGTGGAGGGAGAAGAAAACAACTTCAAGGTCACCACCCGGCAGGACCTGCTCCTGGCCCGGGCAATTTTACAGGAGGGCAACCCATGAGAATTGGACACGGTTACGACGTACACCGCTTGGTTCCCGGGCGGAAGTTGATTCTAGGTGGGGTGGAGATTCCCTGGCAGACCGGGCTGGATGGCCACTCCGACGCGGACGTGCTCCTGCACGCCGTGATGGACGCCCTGCTGGGGGCTGCCGCCCTGGGGGACATTGGCCGCCACTTTCCGGACACCGATCCGGCCTACCGGGGCGCGGATTCCCGGCAACTGCTGCGCCGGGTGGTGCAGCTGGTGCAGGCGGCAGGCTACCGCCTGGGGAACCTGGATGTGACCGTGATTGCCCAGGCCCCCAAACTGGCCCCCCACCTGGCCAAGATGCAGCAGAATCTGGCCCAGGATTTGGGTGCGGACTTAGCCTGCATCAACGTAAAGGCCACCACGGAGGAGCACCTGGGCTTCACCGGCCAGGAGCTGGGCATTGCCTGCCACGCAGTGTGCCTGCTGGCCGGCCAAAAACACGAGGAGGCATAGCGATGCGGATCGTGCTGCTGGAAGACCTGGGGATTTCCCCGGCGGCTTTGGAAAAGCACCTGGAGCCCTTAATCCGAATGGGGCACACCGTTCAGGCTTACCCCAGGGATACCGATCCCCTGGTGCAGGCCGAGCGGTGCCGGGACGCAGATGTGCTCATTTTGGCCAACATGCCCCTGGCAGAGGCAGCGCTGGCAGGCGCAGAGCATTTGCAATTTATCGATGTAGCCTTTACCGGCGTGGATCACCTGCCCATGGCCGAAATCAAGAGGCGGGGCATTGCCGTAAGCAATGCCTCAGGCTATGCCACCCAGGCAGTGGCAGAGCTATGCCTCAGCTTCATGATCCAGCTGCTGCGCAACCTGGGTGCCGCAGAGGCGCGTTGCCGCCGAGGCGAGACCAAAACCGGCTTGCCCAGCCGCCTGCTGGCTGGGAAAACCGTGGGTATTGTGGGCGCCGGGGCCATTGGCCGGCGAGTAGCCGCCCTGTGTAAAGCCTTTGGCTGCCGGGTGATTGCCTACAGCCGCAGCCCGGTAGATGACGATGCCATTGACCGGCAGGTCCCGCTAGCCCAGCTGCTGAGCCAAGCGGACATTGTGACCCTTCACTGCCCCCTGACGGCGGAAACGGCGGGGCTAATCGGCAGCGCAGAGCTGGCGCAAATGCAGCCATCGGCTGTTCTCATCAACACCGCCCGGGGTGGTGTGGTGGATACCAGGGCGCTGGCCCAGGCCCTGGAAGCCGGGACCATTGCCGGGGCTGCCTGTGACGTATTCGATGTCGAGCCGCCTCTGCCCTTGGATTACCCCTTGCTGCATACCCCCAATACCATTGTCACGCCGCACCTGGCCTTTTCCTCCGCCGAGTCCATGGTCCTGCGGGCAGAGATTGTTTTTGCAAATCTCCATGCCTGGCTGTCTGGGCAGCAAAGCAATGCAGTATAATTCAGGGAACTCACCTGGCATGGTTGCCAATTGGCATCCGTTGCCTCATACTGTTCCTGGCGGCCGTTGCGCTGAAATTGTTTTTGCCTGTGTATAATCCGCTTCTTTCTTCTGCGGCGCTGCCGGCGTCATCCGTCACCGGCGCAATGGCATACAGAAAGCGGACACGCCTCAGCATAGCAACAACCCTGTCTTTTCCGCAACCAGAAAACATCCTCTCAGCCAAAAGCATTGCCCTGAAGTTCCTCAGAACTTCAGGGCAATCTGATTCAATCCCGGCGCAATGCGTCAATGGGGTTCAAATTCGCAGCTTTAACCGCTGGGAGCAGGCCAAACACCACACCGATCAGGGTGGAGAACACCACCGCAATCACAATGGCCGGCACGCTCACCGCCACAGGAATGGCGTTGAGCTGGGAGATCAACTCTGCCATGCCAATCCCCGCCAGAACACCCAAAATGCCGCCCAGGCAGGTCAACGCCGCCGCCTCTGTCAAAAACTGCCAGAGTATCCGCCGCCGCTTGGCCCCCAGGGCCTTTTTTAGGCCAATTTCGCTGGTACGCTCCGTGACGGACACCAGCATAATGTTCATCACGCCGATGCCGCCCACCACCAGGGAAATGCTGGCAATCCAGATCAGCTGGTTGTTGGTGGCGCTACTCATGTCCTGAAGCTGCTGAGCCTGTTCCAGCAGATCTTCGCTGCGGTAGGAAAAGCCAGCAACTCCCTCTTCCTCCCCCTCCGCCGCCGTCACACCGCCGGTCTGGCCGGTGATCTGGCTGGCGGTGAGGGCATCGGCCACCGCTTTGCCGGCCCTGGTCATGTCATCGGTGCTTTCTGCCCGCACCGCCACACTCTGGGGTTCGTCAAACTGGAAGACCACAGGCCAGGTGGCGTCTGGCAGAAACACCGCCCCACCAGAGGTGTCGGTGTAAAGATAATAGTCGTTCAGATTATCAATGGTTGGGGTGAACTGACTGGTTTCCTCCACCACACCAACCACAGTGAAGGCCTCGTCTCCGATCTCCAGGGTCTGGCCCACCGGATCTTCATCCACAAACAGGGACTGCACCGCCTTCCGATCCACGATAACCACCTTCCGGCTGTTTTCGTAATCGGAGTCCAGGAAACCCCGGCCCTGGGCAAGGCGGTAGCCCGCCACCTGGAAATAAGCCCGGTCAATCCCATAGACCTTGCCGCTAAAGGCGGTATCCCGGAAGAATACCGTATCCATCAAGTTGGTTCTGGCCAAGTAGAACGACACTTTATCCACACCAGGCAGATCTTCCAGTTCCGCCCGCTGGGTTTCGGCAATGGGCCGCACCCCGGTAGGCAGGCTGCTGTACTGCATATCGTAAACATAGTCGGACTGGTACAGCTGCACCGTCACCACATTGTTACCGGAGCCAATCAAGTTTTGCTTAATCTGCTCGTTTGTGCCCTTGATGGTGGAGACAATGGTGATAATCGCGGCAATGCCGATGATGATACCCAGCATAGTGAGGATTGAGCGCAGCTTATGGCCCCATATACCCTGAAAGGCAAGTCTGATATTTTCCATACCCGCCCTCCTCACATGGTCTCGTACAGCTCACTGACCTGAGCCTCTTCGGTGGGAGCGCCCTCCCGCAGGCCGGAGCCATAGGGGAAGGCGATGGAGTCCCCAATGGTCAAGCCTTCCAGCACCTGCGTATATCTGCCGTCATAAATGGTCATACCTATCGTAATTTCCCGTTTTTCCAGTTTATCCTCTGTGTTTTTCACATAGACGAAGCTTTTCCCATTTTCATTTCGGATGAACGCCGAGTCCAAATAGAATCCTCCCGCCTGCGGCTGGGCAGTGGTGTAGGTAATCTCGGCGTAAGTACCTGCCTCCAGATTGGCCGACTCGTCAATGGTCACGGTGAAGGGGTAGTAGGACACATTGGGGTTGCCTCCCATGTAGCCGCTATTGGGCACCGGATACTGACTCACTTCCGTCACGATGCCCTCGTAGCTCATGCCGGTTTCGTAGTTCATCACCTGCACCGTCTGGCCCAGGGTGACCGAATTCCGGCGCAGCTCGCTCACCGTGCCCTGGAGCAGGAAGCCGCCGCCGCCGGACACCTTCACCACCGGCTCATTGTTGGCCAGGGCCTCCTCCGGGGACAGGACAGACACCACATAGCCGTCGATTTCGCTGGTAACCACCCCGTTGTCAAACTCCTTCTGCATGATCTTCAGCTCCGCCTCGCCCATTTCAATGGTGAATTGCAGCTCTTTAATCTCCGCTTCCTTATCCGCCCGCATTTGAGCGATCTCGCTGGCGGTATAGCCGCTGTTGTAGTCGATATCCGTGCCGCCGCCGGTGTCCCCGCTGTCGTCGGGAATGGTCACCTCAGTAGCTGGGAAAAACGTGATGTTATACCGGTTCACCGTTACCGTTGGAGGGGTGGTGGGTTCCGGCTCAGTGGGTTCCGGCTCAGTGGGTTCCGGTTCAGTCGCCCCGGTCTCCTCTGTTGTCTCTGGCGGATTGGTGTCGCTGGTCGTCCCTTCCTCCGTCTGGGGGGAAGGCTCTTCCGTGGTCACCTCGGTGAGCAGGCTCAGGGAATAACCGCCGCCACCGGCGGACAGGTTGGCCGCCGCAGTTACCTGTTCAGGTTCTTGCTGAATGTACATGCCAATTCGGCTCTCCACTTCCCCGGAAGCCCTATCCCCTTCCCGCAGTTCCACTACCAGGTAAATTGAGGTATCGCCGCCCAGCAATTCCTCCATCAGCTGATCGTTAAAGGTGGTATCTTGCTTTGCCCACACCACTTTCGGGTTGGCCTCGCTGGTGCCGGCGCCGCCCAGCACCCGGTAAGCCTCGTCTTCACCCAAGTCCCCGTCCGGCTGGCTGGTGGTAGGGGCGGTAGTGGGCCGGGTGGTCGGCCGGGTGGTATAGGAAATCGGCTTCATCCGCCGGATCGCCGCCAGCTGATCCTGGGCGTCCTCCAACCGGAGTTTATTCCGCTGGATCTCCAGCTCCTGCCGGTCCAGGGACAGCTGGGACAAGGTAGTGTCATAGGTAATCAAGGCGGTACCCGCAGTCACCCGCTGGCCCTCCTGGACGTTTACCGCCGTCACCTCCTGGGTAGCAGAGAGGAACACGGTTTGCAAACGGTCGGTGGTCACCATGCCGGAGCTGTAGTTGCTGTCCCCCCAATAATCGGTGTAAATCATATTCTCGGTAATATTGTATACATGTACCGGATCGCCGCCCTGCCGGGCAAGGTACACCCCGCCGCCGGCAGCCAGGCCCACCGCCAGCACCCCGGCAGTGATGGAAATACACAGTTTTTTACCCTTCTTCATGGGCGTCGTCCTCCTTTGGCCCCAGCAGCTGGTCCAGGCCAGCCAGAAAATCCGCCAGATTTTCCTCCGCCCCGCCGGTTTCCGGCGTTTTGGCCTCGGGTTCCCGTGGCTTGTCTCCGTCTCCCAGGCGGCCATCCAGAATATGATAGGTGCGGTTTGCACAGGCAGCGATGGAGGGCTCGTGGGTGATCATGAGAATGGTCATGCCCCGGTCAGCCAGGCCCCGGAAAATTTCCATTATCTGATGACCTGCCGCCGTATCCAGAGCACCGGTAGGCTCGTCGGCCAGCAGCAGATCCGGCTTGCCTACCATGGCCCGAGCGATGGCCACCCGCTGGCACTGGCCGCCGGAGAGCTGGTTGGGGTAAAATTGCAGCCGGTCGGCCAGGCCCACCGCCTCCAGGGCTGCTTTGGCCCGGCTCCGCCGCTCCTTCAAGCTCACCCCGGCATACAGCAGGGGCAGAGCCACATTGTCCAGGGCGGTCATTTTCGGCAGCAGATAGAAATTCTGGAACACAAAGCCAATGCGCTTGTTCCGAATCTCTGCCAGCTGGTTGTCCGTGAGGTTAACCACATCCTGGCCCTTGAGCAGGTATGTACCGGAGGTAGGCAGGTCCAGGCAGCCGATTACATTCATCAGGGTAGTTTTGCCAGAACCGGAGGGGCCCATGATGGCGATATAGTCCCCCTCCTCCACCTGCAGGTTTACATCCTTCAGGACGGGCACCGGCGACTTTCCCCGCATATAGTCCTTGCAAACGTCCCGCAATTCTAAAATCATGGACTTAACCTCCCAGATTGCCGCTGCTGGAAGTTCCGCCGCTACTGGGGGTAGAAAGATTGCCTCCGCTGGCTGTCCCGGCAGTCTCTACCGGCAGGGTCACGCTGCCAGCTCCGGCAGTTTCCGCCAGGGTATCGTCCTCCGGCGAAGCCTCGGTTTCCCCTGTCTCCGGCAGAAGGTCGGGCAAAATCTCCCCCTCTGGTAAGGTCTCGCCCTCCGGCAAGGTTTCCCCTTCCGGCAGGGTTTCGCCTTCCAGCGGTGTGGTCTCCGCCGGGTCCCGGGTGGCCCCGGCGCCCTGGGCACAGTTGCCGTCAGGGAAGGCAATGTAATCCTCCACCGTCAACCCCTCCAGGATTTCATAAGCCATACTTAGCTCATCATAAGCCCCCAGGGTCACGTACCGCTTCTCCAGCCGGCCTTTGCCATTGTCCGCCCAGACATAGGCAGCCGCCTGGCCGTCTTCTCCCGGCTCATCATAGCACAGGTAGTACTCCGGCAGCCACAGGCCCTGGCCGGTAGGGCTGGTTCCGGTGTCCAGCTCCAAGTACACGTGCTGGCCCAGCATCAGGCCCTCGGCGTTGTCCAGTTCCACGTAAAAGGGATAGCGGCTGGAACTGCTCATTTCGCTGCTGGCAGAATCGCCGTACATCAGGTAGGGCGAGCTGGTAGAACCCTGACTGGCATTCTCCAAGTCGATGAGGCTCACCACACCGGTCCAAGTCTGGGATTCATCCGTCCTGGAGATGATGCGCATGGCGGCGCCCACCGTAACGGCGCCCATGTTTAACTCGTTGATGGTGCCCTTCACCCGGAAGGCGCCGGTTTGCTGGATCGTAATGTAGGCCTGGGCATTGCCATACTGATCCATGCCGTCCTCGCTGACGGAAACCACCCGGCCGGAAACGGGAGAAATCACCTCGGCATTGGCCAGGGTGTTTTTGGTCTGGGTAATCTCCCGCTGTTTAACTTTTATGTTGTAATCTGTTTCTTTTTTCTCCGCCTCTTTAGACTGAATCTCCACTGTATAACTCAGTTGGTCATCCTTGGAGGCGTTTTTCTGCTCGTTGGTCAGCTCAGTGATCTGGGTTTGCAGGGTGGAGGACTGGTTTTGCAGCCGCTCCAGCTCCAGCTCCAGCTTATCCACCTCTAGCTCCAGGGCCTCGGAATCGTAGGCAAAGAGCACATCGCCCTGATTCACGTCCTGCCCCTCAGAGACGTAGAGCATGGAAATGGTGCGGTTAGCATCCCGCTGGATTTCGGTGACGTTCTCCGAAACCACAATGCCGGAAAACCGGTCGTTCACCGCAATGCTGCCTGCCCCGGTGATCTCCCCCACATTCTGCACATAGGCCGTGGTAGCCGGTTCGCTGTTGCAGCCCCACAGGCCAGTGAGCGCCCCAGCGCACAGGGCGGCGGCAATCCACTTTTTGTTCATCGGTACTCCTCCCAGTGTAAATCTAAGAGCATGATACCGAACTTTACCCGGAAAGTCAACGCCCGGCCATGCTTCATGGTTCTTAATTTTTTGTAACCAGACTGTGAAGGCTGCTAGCCCCAGCGGGGAGAGAAAAACCCAAGCTAAACGTACCGGGGTTGTGTAACGCTGCCGCCCCTAAAACAGGGCCACCATATCCCGGTGGGTCACCGCCACTGGCAAATCCGCCAATTCCTCCCGGGAAAACCAGGACAGCTGCCTGGACTCCCGGCTGAGCCGGAGTACCGGGGGGGCCTCCAGCCTAGCCCGGTAGAGAATTACCACCATCCGCCACACGCTGCCGTCCTGGTAGCTGGCAATCCGCCCAGGTTCATCGAAAACCCGGACCCGTTGAAAGGCCGCCGGGGGCAGACGCAGCCCCGTCTCCTCCCAGAGCTCCCGGGCAATGGCTTTTTCCTCCGGTTCCCGGCCCTTCACCTTCCCTCCGGGCAGGCCCCACACATCACAGTCCAGCCGCCGCTCCAACAGGAGCTTGTCCTGCCAGCACAGCAGCACGTTCACCCCCAGATGGGTGGGCCGGTTGGGCTTAGGGGCATTGGGATCGTTCAAGTAATATTGGGCAAAGGCCATGCCTTCCCCTCCTCTCAGTGAACTTTTTCTATTTTACCACTTTTCCCAACAGAACACAAGAGCAATACCCCAGGGCGTCTGCCCTGGGGTACTCCGGATAGTATCCTCACGGCCGGGGCGTCACCACCGGCTTGCCGTCCTTGTCCAGCAGGGGGGTAAATCCCCCGGCATAGCCTTCCATGTGGTACAGGTACTGGACGCCGGTCTGGGTATCCAACCAAATTTCTGTGGTTTGAAACATACTGCCTTGGGAATAAATTTTGACGAACCGCAGTTCTTCCGCTTTGGCCATTTTGTGTTCCTCCTTGGTCCCTAGGTTGTGATTGATGGGGCAAAGTAACCAGGGGAAAGCGGCTGGGCCGCTTTCCCCTGAAGGTGTTTATTTCAGCAAAATGGTTTTGATCTCAAAGGGCTTCATCATGAAGCTGACCTTCCCGTCTGCCACCGGCAGCTCTGTCTGGATTTCCTCCAGCAGATTGGTCTCGTAGGCGTGCTTGACCCCGGCGGGTAAGGTGAGCGCGGTCTTGGTCCGGGCGTTTTCCGCCTCATACAGCCGCAGTACGGTGCCGTCGCCGTTTTCGGCCTGCTTTACCGTCTCCAAAATCACATTCTTCTGAGCCACGGAAGCAAAGCTGAAGGCATTGCCCGGCTGGCCGCCTTCCACGGCATAGACCGGCTGATTCAGCTTGTAAGCCTCAGCCACGGTACCGGCGGTCTTCCAACTGCCGGCGTGGGGCATGAGGGCGTAGGTGAAGGTGTGCACCTCCACATCCGCGTTGGGGTTGGGCTCCACGCCGCACTTGATGAGGGTCAGGCCAATGACCCCATCCCGGACGGAGTGGCCATACTTGCAGTCGTTGAGCAGGCTCACACCGTAGTTCCCTTCGGAAAAGTCCATCCACTTCTGGGCGCAGCTCTCAAACCGGGCCTTGTCCCAGCTGGTGTTGGTGTGCACCTTCCGGGTGACGTTGCCGAATTGCACCTCGAAGGTAGCCTCGTCACTGTGGATATCTACGGGGAATTCAGCCTTCAGCAGGTGCTGATGCTCTTTCCAGTCTGCCACGGTCTCGAAATCAATGCGGCGGGTATCGGCATAGAAGTGGATTTTCTGGGTGATGGTGCTGCGGCTGCACCGCCAGGTCAGCGCCAGGGTGGTGCGCACCGGGCCATCCTCCGTCCACTGCATGGACTGAAGGTCGTTCACCGGCCAGGACTTCTCGGTGTAATACGCATCGATGTCCCAGTTATCGTAATACACCGGCTTGTCCTCATACAGCCGCAACAGGTTGCCCACCTGGCCGGGCTTGAGCACTTCCCGGTCATTTTCCTTGTCAAAAATGGAAGTAAAGTGGCCGTTTTCATCCAAAGCAATGGTGTAGAACGGGGTATCCAGATGGTAGTCATCCTTGCGGGTAAAGGGGCTGGCAGCCTCCCCATTGGCCCGGGCCAGAGTCTTATAGCCCTTGGAGGGCAGGTTCCGCAGGTAAGCCAGGGCGCCGCTCTCGGTCTTCTGGATGGGATAGACATTGCCGCAGCTGTCCTTCAGGGCAGTGGCGTCCACATCCCCCAGGTTCACCAGGTCGTCCCGGTCGAAGCCCAGGGTGTTGAACACGGTGATTCCGTCGCCTTCCCCGGCCAGACGGTGCAACCGGTCGGCGATAATGCCGGAAACCTCGGCAGCCAGGGCGTCATACTCCGCCTTGGTGACCTGGTACACCTCGGCAATGGAACTGCCGGGGAGAATGTCATGGAACTGATTCAAGAGAATGACATCCCGCCACAGACGGGTATCCGCCTCCACCGGGTAATCCCCGGACATGACACCCAACAGCTCCATGTCCATCATGAGCATCTCGCTCTTCCGGTTGCCCTTTTTGTTCCGGGCCATGGAGGTGTAGGTGCCCCGGTGGTACTCGAAGTAGAACTCACCCTCCCAGGTTTCCAGGCGGCGGTTATCCTTCACCCGAGCCTCCAGCTCCTTGAAGTACTCCAGGGAAAAGGCCTGGCGCACCTTGGGGATGCCCCGGATGCCTTTTTCCATACGCTTGGAGATTTCCAGCATCTGGCGGGTGGGGCCGCCGCCGCCGTCGCCATAGCCGTAGGAAATGAGGATATCGTTGTTGATTTCCTTATTCTGATAGCGCTCCCAGCCGCCCATGATGGCATCGGGATGGAGAAGGCCGTTGTAGGTAGTGAAGAAGGACTTTTTGACATCCTGACCCACGCCCGCAGTAGTAATCAAATGGGTCAGTACCTCAGAGCCGTCAATGCCCCGCCAGATGAAGGTATCGTTGGGAATTTTGTTGATCTGGTTCCAGGCCAGCTTGGTGGTCATAAAGTAATCAATGCCGCTTTTCTTCATGATCTGGGGCAGGGCGCCGGAATAGCCGAACACGTCAGGCAGCCACAGCACCTTGTTGTCCACGCCGAACTCCTCTTTGAAGAACCGCTTGCCATGGACGAACTGCCGCACCAGGGACTCACCGGAGGTGAGGTTGCAGTCAGCCTCCAGCCACATGCCGCCCTCCGGCTCCCACCGGCCCTCGGCCACCCGCTCCTTGACCTTGGCATACAACTCGGGGTAGCGCTGCTTCAGGAAGTAGTACAGCACCGGCTGGCTGGACATGAACTTGTAATTGGGGAACTCGTCCATGAGCTTCAGCACCGTGGCAAAGGAGCGGGCCACCTTCTCCCGGGTCTGGGCCACGGTCCACCACCAGGCCACATCGATGTGGGTGTGGCCGATACAGGTGGCGATGACGTCGGCATAGCCGGCCATGTCCTCATAGAGGTGCTTCCGGATATACTGGGTAGCATCGGCAATGGAATCATAAAATGCCTGGGAATAGGGCACCCGCATGTCAATGCGGTTGATGGTCTCATTCAGGACAGTTTGCAGGTCCAGACGGATTTTGCTGTCCTCGTCCATCCGGGGGAAGGCCCACAGAGGCACCTGAATATCATAGTACAGGTCATGAATTGCCTGATCCAGCACATAGAGGCTGGCCAGGAACTGGAACTCCCGGTGAAGGGTGCCGGTGTACATCTGCACATCCACGGTGACGGTCTGACCAGCCACAGCCTTCTCAAACAGGAGAACCTCCCGGTGGTTCATGTCTGCGCCCTGGACCACCTGCCCATCCAGGAAAATCAGGAACTGGGGATTTTTGCCGTCGTCCCACTCGTCAATTTGGGTAGAGATTTTCATCCACACGGACTTGCCGTCCATCTCCTGGGGGACGGTAATTTTCGAGCGGAACCAGTAGTGGTTGCCCACCAGGCCGTGGAAGTCCCCCACATAGCCGGGGAACCGGCCCTCAAACTGGTCGGAGCCGTCGTACACATTGTACAGCCGCATGGTTTGGCCGTCAAATTTCTCCCAGGGGGCTTCGGCAGCATCCGCCTCCTCCGGGCGGAAATAGCAGCCAGGCTTGTAGACCCAATCCGGCAGGCCCTGGGTATGGGTAATGCGCAGCATGTTCAGCTGGTTGCAGATAACCTGGATTCTTTCGTTGATGAAATACATACAAATCCTCCTAAAGGGGAAGTTTCAAAACAGGCGTAGGGGCAAAGCGTATTTCCCCGCTTGGGGCCATTGGCCTGGAGGAAAGCCGAAATCCCCGCCAGGGCACAGCTCTCCCCTGCTCAAACGGAGCAACCGAGCAATTAGAGAGAATTTTCTTTAATATAATCCAGCAAAGTATCCACTGTGGTAAAGGCCAAGCCAGTAACAGTATCCGCGCACCCGTAGTAGATGGCAATCCGGCCGGTAGCCGCATCGGTAAGCGTGGCGCAGGGGAAGGTGACATTGGGCACGTCGCCCACACACTCGTAGAGCTCATAGGGAGCCAAAATATAGTCTTTGGAGCGGTACAGCACCTTCCAGGGCTCGTCCTTATCCAGCAGTGCGGCGCCCATGCGGTACACATAGCCGTTGCAGGTGGTAATCACACCATGGTAGATGAGCAGCCACCCCTCGTCGGTTTCGATGGGAATGGGACCAGCGCCGATTTTGGTAGACTGCCAGGCGGACTCGTCCCCCTTCACGGTGCTCATCACATGACGGTGGCAGCCCCAGAATTTCATATCCGGGCTCTGGCTGATAAAAATGTCGCCAAAGGGAGTGTGGCCGGTGTCGCTGGGCCGGCTGAGCATCAGATACATGCCGTTGATTTTCCGGGGGAAGAGTACGCCATTGCGGTTATAGGGCAGGAAAGCATTCTCCAGCTGATGGAAGGTTTTGAAATCCTCGGTCCAGCCCACACCGATGGTGGGGCCGTGGTAGCCGTTGCACCAGGTGATGTAGTACTTCCCGTCCATATAGCATACCCGGGGATCGTACCGGTATTCCCGCACGGTGATCTGCGGATCGCCCTGGAAGGTAATGGGGTCATCCTGGATTTCCCAGTGGATGGCATCCTTGCTGAAGCCCACAAACAGATCCATGCTCACCGAGCGGCTGTCGCAGCGGAAGATACCGGCAAAGCCGTCGCCAAAGGGCACCACAGCGCTGTTAAACACACTGTTCGAGCGTTTGGTGGCGTGCCGGCCGATAATGGGATTGCCGCTGTAGCGCCACACCGGCAGAGGATAGCCTTCCGGCCGGTCCTCCCAGGGGATGTTTTTCAATTCGTTTCCAATAATCTTGCTCATAATCGCACCTCATATTCTATATGGTGTTATACCGACGGTAAGGCAGTGCCCCCGCTGTACAGGGGCCGGGCGCTCCGAGTCTCGGGGCGTCCGGCTCCGGCACACCGGAGCAGAGCCACTGCATTTTCCCACATTCAGCGCCCAATGTCAACGGGAGATTTTGAAAATTTTGCGGCTTTCCTTGTGTCCTGATTCCACCTGTGGAAAATGGGGCTGCTGCGAATGCAGCAGCCCCATTGCGGAGTATAGGAGAATTAGTTCTGGCCAGCCAGCCAAGCATCAAACTGAGCCTGGGCTTCGGCAACGATCTCGTCAAAGCCAGCGTCACGCAGTTCGGTCATAATCTGGGGCACCAGCTCGTCCGGATCCATAGCGCCGGTGAGCAGGGTGGGCTTATAGTTGTCGTAGATGGCGGCGCAGGCAGCAATCTGAGAGGCCACGTTGGTGGTGTCGAAGGAGAAGCCCAGAGCGGGAGAGGAAATGGCGTTGTTGTTCTGGGGCTCGATCTCTTCGATGAAGTAGTTGAACTCAGAGGTGTCCAGCGGGGTCACGATCAGGGTCTTGCCCTGGGTATAACCGGCCATGGACCAGTCGTTGTTCAGCTTGTGCACTCTCTGCTCGCCGTTGACGTCCACATACTCAAAGTTCTCGCCAGGCAGGCCGTAGTACAGCATGTCGCGGAGGGTGGTGTCGGTGTTCACCAGCTGCAGCAGCTCGAGAGCCTTGTCCTTATGCTGAGAGGAAGCGGAGATGCAGGCCATGGAGCCCTGGATGGTGTCGTTGGACAGCACGCTGTCTTCCCACTGCACGGCAATGGCGTTCACGTCTTCACCGGTGTAGGGGCTGGTGCCCAGCGCGGGACCCCAGTTCTCAATGGCGGCGTAGGGCCAGCCCTGAGCAATGGACAGGGTCTTGTACTCAGGCGCGTTGTCCAGGGTGGGAGCGTCAGCATTGACATAGCCGGCCTCGTACCACTCGTGCACAGTCCGCAGGTCGGTCATCACGTCCTCCTGCTCCAGGGTGGCGACAATCTTGTTCTCGCCGCTGGTGTAGGAGATGCCGATGGCGCCCAGACCGGTGCCCAGGTTGTCATACTTGTTGCCCACGATGGCGCTGATGCCGTCCTTGTTCAGGCCGATCACATACTGGTTGGTGTTCTCGTAGATGGCAGCCAGGCCCTCGGTCAGGTCGGGCAGCTCATGGGCGTTCTGGTAGTCGGGATAGTACTGCTCAGCAACGTCGGTATCCCACACAAAGAAGTTGGTCATGGAGGTGTCCTTGTAGGCAGGCACGCCGTAGATGGTGCCGTTCACCTTAACACCGTCCCAGTACCGCTCGGGCATGGCAGCCCACAGCTCGGGGTAGTCTTCCTGAATGTTGGACAGATCGGCAAAGGCGCCCAGGTTAATGTCGTTCCGGTAGGTGCCCATGTCGGTGAAGATGATGTCGTAGTGCTCGTTGGTGGAGACAATCACGCTCCGGCGCTGAGACCAGTCACCCCAGCCCACAATCTTCATGTCCAGATGTACACCGATTTTCTCTTCCAGGTATTCGTCCACAACAGCCTTCCAGGCGTCGTAGTTCGCCGGCTGGCCGGAGCCAACGGCGTACCAGGTCAGTTCAACAATTTCGCCGTCGTCAGCGGGTTCGGTTTCTTCTTCGCCAGTGGTTTCATTGGGGGTGGTTTCCTCGCTGCCAGTGGTTTCGCTGGTGTCACTGGGCGTGGTTT
This sequence comes from Candidatus Faecousia faecigallinarum, assembly GCA_018712145.1. Taxonomy (GTDB): domain Bacteria; phylum Bacillota; class Clostridia; order Oscillospirales; family Oscillospiraceae; genus Faecousia; species Faecousia faecigallinarum. The sequence goes on from DVHJ01000003.1 coordinate 87,912, forward strand.
CCTCCTCCTGGCCGTTCTGGCAGCCGGCGAAGAGCGCCGCAACCATCACGACGGCAAGGAGAAGTGCGATGATTTTTTTCATTTTGTTACCTCCTATGTGTGTAGAGAAGTTTTTTATTGCAGCGCCCGGGAATTCCCGGGCGCGACAATACAAGAAAGGAAATTAGCCCTTCACTGCGCCTACGGTCAGGCCGGAAATAAAGTATTTCTGGAAGAAGGGATAGACGCAGGCAATGGGCACGGCCACCACGAAGGCAATGGCCATGGTGACGCTCTCTCTGGGCATGGACCGGGACAGTTCCGTCTGCGACATGCCGGCGGCGGGGTTCTTGGTCAGGTACTCCAAGTCGGACTGGATCTGGTTCAGCATGGACTGCAGGGATCTCAAATTGTCATCATTGATATACAGCATAGCCTGGAACCAGTCGTTCCAGTAGGCAAAGGCCAGAAACAGGCCGATGGTAGCCAGCACAGGCTTGGAGATGGGCAGCACAATCCGGCCAAAAATGGTCCACTGAGAAGCGCCGTCAATCTTGGCCGACTCGATGATGGAGTCGGGGATGGTGGTGCGGAAGAAGGTTCTGGCAATGGTGACGTTAAAGGAAGACACCGCCAGCGGTAAAATCAAAATCCACATGGTATCCCGCAGGTGCAGCAGCTGGGTATTGATTACGTAGGATGCCGCCATGCCGCCGCCAAAGATCATGGGGATGAATACCAGAATGGTGAGGAAGCCGTTGAGCTTGTGCTCCCGGCGGGACAGCACGTAGCCCATCAGGGTGGTGAGGGCAACGCCCAGCACCGTACCGATGACGGTGACATAGATGGAAACCCACAGGGCATTCAAAATGGTCAGGCGCTGAGACCACAGGTACTCATAAGCCCGCAGGGACACGTCGTCACCCCAGACAAAGAACTGATAGCCCTCCTGCCGGATGGTGTTGTTGTCGGTAATGGAGATAATGAAAATCAGGATAATGGGGAGGAAGCACATCAGCGCCAGAACGACGAACAGGGCGTTAAACAGGACGTTTGTGCCCGGTTTAATTCGGTTCAATTTGTTCATGGCATTATCATTGACCGATTTGCTCATGATACCGCCTCCTTTAAATCAGTGCGCTGGCTCTGTCCACTTTGCGGACAATGCCATTGGCAATGAGGATGGTGATACAGCCAACCACCGACTGGAACAAGGAAGCCGCCGTGGTCTGGCCCATGGTAGTGGTGGGAGACTGCAGCATCTTGAAGACCTGCACGTCGAAGGTGGTGGCCACAGAATCCAGGGGATAGTTAGCGCCCTGGGTGACCTGATAGAACAGACCGAAGTCGGTGGAGAAGATCCGGCCCACCGCCAGGATGAACATCATGATGATAATGGGCCGCAGAGAAGGAATGGTAATGTACCGGGCCTGCTGGAATTTGGTGGCGCCGTCCAGCACCGCCGCCTCATAGAGAGTCTGGTCGATGCCGGTGATGGAGGCAAGGTAAACCACCATGTTGTAGCCGATGGTTTTCCAGAAGTTCAGGAAGACCAGGATATAGGGCCAGTATTTGGCGTCCATATACCAGTTCGCCGGGTCTGCCCCGAACCACTCCAGAATGGTATTCATCAGGCCCACAGTGGGGTTCAAGAAGGCCAGAACGAAGTAGCTGATCACGACCCAGGACATGAAGTGGGGCATGAACATCAAGGTCTGGTAGGTCTTGGACATGCGTTTGCTATAGATGTTGCTGATCAAAATGGCCAAGGCCACCGGGAGCACAACACCCATAATGATAAACACGATGTTATAGCACAAGGTGTTTCTCAGAATAATGGGAAACTGCCGCAGGCCAAAGAA
>DVHJ01000049.1 GCA_018712145.1 Candidatus Faecousia faecigallinarum
CACCAGTGTGCGCACTGGTTCGCAATGACATGCTGAAGACGGGCAGGTGTGCGCGGGTGCAAGGACGTTTCCGGCAGTACACCGGCAGTGCCCCCTGGCAAACGCGGACACATAGCATATTTTTGCATGTCATTGCGAGGAGCATAGTTGCATGTGCTGACACGTGGCAAATTTCAGCATGTCATTGCGAGGAGCGGGGCGGCCGCCCCGCGACGGGACAATACGTCTCTCCTGCGGCAGCACATAACGAAAAGCAACACTTAGGGCGAATTCGAAGTAGTCTACGAGTTCGCCTTAAGTGTTACTTTTTCTTACCTTTCTCTGCGGGGAAACGGATTGCCACACCAGTGTGCGCACTGGTTCGCAATGACATGCTGAAGACGGTGGCGTGTCAGCGGTTGTAAGGACGCGGCGCGCAAGGCGCGCGGAAACATGCCGGGTGTCAGCGGGGGCAATGAGCATAAAAATGGCCTGTCGCAAATTTGCAACAGGCCTTTTTCTGGTGGGGGAAGGTGGATTCGAACCACCGAAGCGTTAAGCAGCAGATTTACAGTCTGTCCCCTTTGGCCACTCGGGAATTCCCCCATATCTTCTGCCTGAACGGAGTTGGAGCCGGTAGACGGATTCGAACCCCCGACCTACTGATTACAAATCAGTTGCTCTACCGGCTGAGCTATACCGGCACGTCTCAAGCAGAACGTGTGTATTATAGCCAAGCCGGCGACGGTTGTCAAGCATTTTTTTCTGTTTTCGGGGAAAATATTTGCACCGCCCATGCCCTGGCGGGTTAGAACCCAGTTGTCCCGGCAGGGAAAAAGGGACTTCCATTTTCCCAGGCGGCAGTATATAATGAACCTGTTGGTATATATTGCTATTTGTTTACTTGGAGGTATCCTTATGCCTGAACTTTCCCTGGATCTGCAGCGCGTAAATGGGCTCAGCTCCGGTTTCCATACTGCTTTTGGCGCTTGGCCAAACCGATTCTTCTCTGCTCCGGGACGCACGGAGCTGGGGGGGAACCACACCGACCATCAGGGCGGCCATGTACTGGCAGCAGCCATTACCCTGGACATTGCAGCCGCTGTCCGGGCCACCGGACGGAAAGAAATCCGCCTTCAGTCCGGCCCCCGGAGTAGCTTTGTGGTGAGCTTGGATGAGCTTGACCCAGCGGCCCAGGACGCCGGTACCCCGGCGGCCTTGATTCGGGGTGTGGCCCAGCGTATGCGCCAGCTGGGCTGCCCGGTGGGTGGCTTTGACGCTTACCTGGACTCCTGCCTGCCTGCGGGGGTGGGCTTGTCTTCCTCTGCTGCCTTTTCTGTGCTGCTGGCGGTGGTGATGAACGGCCTGTTCGGTGGAGGGAAGCTGGAACCCTCTGCGCTGGCTGCCGCCGCTCAGTATGCCGAAAATGTCCACTTCGGTAAGCCCTGCGGCTGTATGGATCAATTGGCCTCCGCTTTGGGAGGCTTGGTAGCCATGGATTTCTCCGGCAAGACCTTGGCCAGACGGGTGAATTTTGATTTTTCCACCTGCGGCCATGCCCTGTGCATGGTGGATACCCGGGCTGGTCATGCCCGGCTCACCGGAGAGTATGCCGCCGTCACCCGGGAGATGGGGGCGGTGTGCGCCTGCTTTGGCAAAACTAGCCTGAGCCAGATCGCCGAGTCGGAGTTTTACGGCGCGGTGGCCAAGCTCCGCAAGCGGGTAGGAGACCGGGCGGTACTTCGGGCAATCCACTACTACCAGGAGGACCGCCGGGTGCCGGAGCAGGTGGCTGCCCTGGAGACAGGGGACTTCCCCCGGTTTTTGCAGCTGGTGAAGCAATCCGGCTATTCCTCTTACATGTATCTGCAAAACGTGATTCTCTCCGGGGCCAAGCGTAGCCAGCCCATGGCCTTGGTACTGGCTCTGTGCGAGCACTATTTGGCGGGCCGGGGAGCCTACCGGGTACATGGCGGCGGTTTTGCCGGCGCAGTGCAGGCTTTTGTGCCTGAGGACCGGCTGGAGGCTTTCCAGTCTGGCATGGAGGACGCGCTGGGCAAGAACTGCTGCCGGGTTCTGGCTGTCCGTCCCCAGGGGGCGGGAGAGGCCGGGCCCGCCGGGGAGATCTGCCATGGGTAAGGCGGATCAGGCGGCATGGGAGGCCAATGCCCAGTTCTGGGACGAGCAGATGGGTCCGGATTCCAACCGTTTCCACCGGGAGGTGGTGCGGCCCTTGGCTAACCGCCTCCTAGCTCCCCGGCCGGGGGAACATATTTTGGAGGCGGCCTGCGGCAATGGCAACTATGCCGCTTACCTGGCGGGCCAGGGGGTGCAGGTAACGGCCTTTGACTATAGCCCCGCTATGGTTGCCTTGGCCAAGGCCCGGCAGCGCCGGTACCTGAAGCATATCCGCTTTTTGGTGGCAGACGGCACCAGCCTGGCGGAGTTGCAGGCCATGGCTGGCCCCTTTGACAAGGCGGTGTGCAACATGGCAGTGATGGATATGGCTGCCATTGAACCCCTGTTTACTTGGATTTTTACCCAGCTGAAGCCCGGTGGCTGCTTCGTCTTCGTTACCCAGCATCCCTGCTTTGTTACTTTGACGGAGCAATATCTCACGCCCCACAGCTACGATGGGGAGGCCATTGCCGGTCAACCCAGGCTCCAGCGGTATTACCACCGCTCCCTGACGGATATCTTGGGGCAATGCTTTGCCAGCGGTTTTGTGCTGGATGGATTTTTGGAGGGGGTCTACGGCCCCAAGGAGCGGCCTGACGTAATCGCTGTCCGGGCCAGAAAACCAGAAAAGGAGTAACCCATGCTGGGAAAAAAAGAGAAAACGCCCTTAGGCATTTATATCCACGTCCCGTTCTGCCGCAGCAAGTGCCAGTACTGCGACTTTTACTCCCTGGGCGGCGCCCGGGAGAAGGGGCTGACGGAAAATTATCTGGAGGCGGTGATCCGCCATATGCAGGAGGCCGGAGCGCTGGCGCCGGGCTACCGGGTGGACACGGTATATTTTGGCGGCGGCACTCCATCCTATCTGGGGCAGGATGGCCTGATCCGGCTGATGGATGGGGTGCGCCGCCGGTTCAGCGTGGCCGGGGATGCGGAGGTTACCCTGGAGGCGAATCCCGACTCGGTGTCGGAAAAAATGCTTAAGCGGCTAAAGGCGGAGGGGTTTAACCGCCTGTCCCTGGGGGTGCAGACCGACGATGACCTGCTGCTGCGGAAGCTGGGCCGCCCCCACAGTTACCGTCAGGCGGCCCACGCCGTGGAGCTGGCCCGGCAGGCGGGCTTCACCAACATCTCCCTGGATCTCATGTACGGCCTCCCGGGCCAAACCCGGTCGGACTGGGTGAACACCCTGACCCATGTGCTGGAGCTGCAGCCGGAGCACATGAGCTGCTACGGACTGAAAGTGGAGGAGGGGACGCCGCTGTGGAGCTACCGCCAGGCGGCTAACCTGCCAGACGACGATACCCAGGCGGACATGTACCTGGAGGCGGTGAACATCCTGAAGGACCGGGGCTATGCCCAGTACGAAATTTCCAACTTTGCCCGCCGGGGACTACGGTCCAAGCACAATCTGAAATACTGGACCGGCGGGGAATATTTGGGATTCGGTCCAGCGGCCAGCTCAGACTTTGGCGGCAAGCGGTTTACCATTGCCCCGGACATCCACGGCTATATCGAAGGCATCCGGAAAGGGGGCGCGGTGCTGTCCGAGTGCCAGGAAATCCCCGCCCGGGAGCGGGCAGGGGAATACCTGATGCTTGGCCTGCGTACTGCCCAGGGCATCGACGGGCAAGTTTACACCCGGCAGTTCCTACTGCCGTTCCAGCCCATTGCCGATTGCCTGGAAACCTACCGGGCCCAGGATCTGGCCATGGCCGACGGTGACCGCTGGCGGCTCACCCCCAGAGGATTTTTATTGAGCAACACCATTATCGCTCAGCTGCTGGCGGTGCAGGAGAACGCCGAACCCCTGGCCCGGCGGCGGAGCTGACTTGGACCATTATGTGGAGGAAAACAGCAGAATTTACCGGCTACAGCCACTGGCTGTGGAGGAATTACCGGAAAAGGAGCGGACAATGAGAGACGGATTTGTGAAAGTGGCCACGGCTACCCCGGCGGTGCGGGTGGCGGACTGTGCTTACAATGCCGGGCAGTGCATCCAGGCGGTGCGCCAGGCGGCAGAGCTGGGCGTGCGGATTTTGGCTTTGCCGGAGCTGTGTCTCACCGGCTACACCTGCCACGACTTGTTTGGCCAGGAAATTCTGCGCCGGGGGGCGTGGACGGCCATGGAGCAGGTGGCCGCCGCCACCCAGGGGCTGGATATGCTGGTGTTTGTGGGCCTGCCGGTGGCCCGCCGGGGGCGGCTGTATAACTGTGCCGCCGCCCTGTACGGCGGAAAGTGCCTGGCCCTGATTCCCAAAACCCGGATTCCCAACTACGGGGAATTTTACGAGGCACGGCACTTTTCCCCCGGCCCGGATACCCCGGAGCGGGAGGGGGACGGGTTCTGGTTCGGCCAGGGGGTGCTGTTTACCTGCCCGCCCATGCCGGAGCTGACCGTGGGCTGCGAAATTTGCGAAGATCTTTGGGCGCCGAAGCAACCCTCGGTGGAGCTGGCCATGGCCGGGGCGACCGTCATTGTCAATCTCTCCGCCTCCCCGGCGGCAGTGGGGAAGGGAGCGTACCGCCGGGCGCTGGTGGCCGGGCAGTCCGCCCGGCTGGTATGCGGCTATATATATGCCTGCGCCGGAGCCCAGGAATCTACCCAGGACCTGGTGTTTTCCGGCCACAGCCTCATCGGGGAGAACGGCACCATTCTGGCGGAGGCAGAACAATTGACCGAGAGTTTCCTGGTGACGGAAATCGATGTGCTGCGGTTGACCAATGAGCGGGTGCGGATGGGGAGCTTCTCCGGCCCGGATATGGTGAGAATTCCCGTGCCTTTTGCCGTTTGCCCCACTGCCCTCACCCGGTGGGTGGATCCCCGCCCCTTTGTGCCGGCGGGGGAGGCAAGCCGGGACAGCCGCTGCCAGGAAATTTTGGCCATCCAGGCGGCGGGCCTGGCCAAGCGCCTGGCCCACACCGGGGTGAACACTGCCGTGGTGGGCCTGTCCGGCGGCCTGGACTCTACCCTGGCCCTATTGGTGATGGTGCAGGCCGCCCAGCGCCTGGGCTGGGACCGGAAGCGGCTGTGGGCGGTGACCATGCCCGGCTATGGCACCACCGGGCGCACCCGCACCAATGCGGAGAAAATGGCCCTGGCTTTGGGGGTGTCTTTCCAGGAAATACCCATCGGCCAGGCGGTGGCCCAGCATTTCCGGGACATTGGCCTGCCGGAGGATGACCGGTCGGTGACCTATGAAAACAGCCAGGCCCGGGAGCGCACCCAAGTGCTGATGGACCTGGCCAACCGGCTGGGGGGCCTGGTGGTGGGCACCGGGGACCTAAGCGAGCTGGCGCTGGGCTGGGCCACCTATAACGGCGACCACATGAGCATGTACGCAGTGAACGCCGGCGTACCCAAGACCCTGGTGCGGCATATGGTGGCCTACGTAGCCGGCCAGTCCGACCCGGCTCTGGCCGGGATACTCCGGGACATTCTGGATACGCCGGTCTCCCCGGAGCTGCTGCCGCCCAAGGATGGGGAGATTGCCCAGCGGACCGAGGAGCTGGTTGGTCCTTATGACCTGCACGACTTTTTCCTGTACCAGGTAGTGCGGCTGGGCTTTTCTCCCAGAAAGGTATACCGCCTGGCCTGCCGGGCCTTTGCCGGCAGCTTTGACACCGGGGTGATTCTCCATTGGTTGAAGCGCTTCTACCAGCGGTTTTTTCAGCAGCAATACAAGCGCAGCTGCCTGCCCGACGGGCCGAAGGTAGGTTCGGTTACCTTGTCGCCCCGAGGGGATTGGCGGATGCCCTCTGACGCCTGGCCTAGCTTGTGGCTAGCGGAAGTGGAGCAATTGCATCCGGATGATGAATTTTGTTGAATTTTTGCAGTAGCCTATTGAAAAATCTAGAGAAATTAGATATGATATAGTCAATACAACTACGGAAAGGCGGGACAGATTGTGAGCGACAGAACAGATAATCGAACCATGTACGACGACAGGCCCCCGGTACGCCGCCAGCGCCGGAAAAAGACGCCGTGGCAAAAATTCAAGGAGGCTTACCTGCCCCTGCTGATTCTGCTGGTTGGCCTCATTGCTGTGATTGCCCTGATCGTATTTGTGGTGAGGCTGGCTGGCGGCTCGGGAGAGCCGGACACCACGCTGCCCCCCAGCAGTGGCGAGAGCCAACCGGCCGGCGCCACCGATCCGGCGGCGGATCCCTCGGCGCAGGACCTGCTGGAGCGGGCCACAGCGCTGGCTGCGCAGTATGACTATGCCGGGGCGATTGCACTGCTGAATACGTTTGCCGGGGAGGATGCCCAGATTTCCGCTGCCATTGAGGAATATACCCAGGCCCAGTCCGCCCTGGTGCAGTGGGAGGACTCGTCGGAGGTGCCCCACATTTCCTTCCAGCCCTTGATTGTGGACACCGGCCGGGCTTTTGACGGCGACTCCATGCAGGACTACTATAACCGGAACAACCTGACGGTGGACGAATTCCGGGCGGTGTTGGATCAGCTCTATGGCAACGGCTATGTGTTGATCTCTATGACGGATATGGCCGCGCCGGACGAGTCCGGTGTGTACCAGCCGGGGCAGATTATGCTCCCTGCCGGGAAAACGCCCTTGGTCATGTCTCTGGTTCCGGCCCACTATTCGGTGAGTCAGGCGGGAGACGGCTTTGCCCGCCGCCTGGTGGTGGGCAGCGACGGAAAAATTGCCTGCGAGTACATTGACGCTACCAGTACCCGGGTCACCGGCGCTTATGATTTTGTCACCATTCTGGAGGAGTTTTTGGCCCAGCACCCGGACTTTTCCTACCACGGCGCCAGGGCCATTTTGGGCATTTCCGGCAGTGATGAGCCCCTGGGCTATGATCTGTCCGACCCCCAGGAGGCGGAGAGCATCCAGCCGGTGGTGCAATGCCTGCTGGATACGGGCTACCAGTTTGCCAGCTTTACCTATGACGAGACCCGCTATGGAGACGCTACCGATGAAGAGGTGACTGCCGATGTGCAGCAATGGGAGGACACCTATTCCGCCGTGCTGGGCGAGGTGAATATCCTCATTTATGCCGGGGGCAGCGAACTGGTGGAATACGAAGGGGCAAAGTACGATGCGCTGTATGCCGCCGGATTCCGGTACTTCTGTGGTATGAACAACAATGTCACCAGCGATGGTCAAATCACGGACAACTATGTCCGCCAGGCCCGGCGCACCATCAACGGCACCCGGATTACCGAGGATGCCGACTTGGTGGAGGATTTGTTTGACGCGAATACGGTGGTGTCCAGCGACCGGCCGTAAGGCAAAAGAGAAAAACAGACATGCTCCCGCTATGGGCGGCAGCGGAGCCGGCAATCCCTGCAAACGCATAGTGGGGGCATATCTGTATATCCCCCCTGGCGGCGGGGCCAACCACAGATAAGGAGGGCACAGGATGACGGAACTGGACACGGTAAAGCGGGCAAAACTGTACATCGATCAGCTGGCCAACGGCATAAATCCCTTTGACGGCACGGTGATTCCCGAAGGGGAGATTATTCACAATGTCTGGTTGTCCAGATGTTTTTTCTACATTTCCCGCATATTGCAGCAGGTTGTGGACAATGGGGGGACGGTAACGCCGGGCGAGCCGAAAAAACGGATTCCCCTTTCCATTCCCCACCAGAAGCGGGAGCAGTTTGCCTATTCCGGCACCCCGATTTCAGCCAGTGAAATTGCCCGGCGGGTGAACCAGCTGGCCGGCGATGAGCGCATGAAAAAGCTAACCTACTCGGGGATTGTATCTTGGCTGATGGACATTGGTTTGTTGACCCGGGTTTCCGCGCCTGACGGCCGGCTAACGGTGCGCCCCACGTCCCTGGGGGAGGAAAACGGCATCTCGGTGGTGCAGCGGATGGGGGCCAACGGCAGCTATCGGGTTGTGGTCTATGACCTTAAGGCCCAGCATTTTCTCCTGGATAACCTGGACGCGGTCATCGACCGGGAAAACGCCCAGGCGGCGCTCCAGGGGCGGCCCTGGGATCCGGAGCAGGACCGGCGCCTGGCGGAGTTGCACCGGAGCGGCGCCTCCTATGGCGAAATTGCCGTAGCCTTGCAGCGCAGCACATCCGCCATCCGCAGCCGGCTGAAAAAACAGGGGCTGCTGGAGACAAAGTAACCCTCCTGCCGCCCAAAACACCTACCCTCCCCCGCCGCTCAAGGATTGCCCGCTAGCTGCCCGGCGAGTTTTGCGCAACTTCCTGCCAACAAGTTCAACATATTTTAATGGCATCTTGCAGCTTGTTATGGGGGATTTGTTGAACAGGGCCCTTGACAGTCTGTTTTTGTTTTTGTATAATGTAAAAAAGACATGTTTTTTGGACAAAGTTGGAGCTCCATTCTATTCCACCCGCTTTAGGCAGGTGCTCCGGCGCTCTCTTTTCCGGCCGGGAATCGGAATGACTCTGCCCCTGTGCGTAGCTGCCTGGATATTCCCGATATCCCTTGACCGGGCGGCGCTGTTCTCCTCCATGCCAGGGAAGCAACTGCCCTTTCCCGCATAGAGCGCGGCAGGCCCAGCATGGGCGGGAGTCCTCCGAGGGACAGCAGGGCCCCTCGGCGCGTTTCAATGCAGGTGGCTCGGTAAGCCGAACGGTGCCGAAGCCGGTAGTGCCAAGAGTGATGCGCAAAATTGATTCTGGTATCTGGTAGAAATCTATTACAGGGGGCGGCTTAACCGCCCCTTGGCTACCGTGCAGCAAGCAGGACGCAAGGGGTCAAGGGCGGCGGTATGCCGCTTGTCTTGTCCTCGACGCCTTGTTGCAGCATGGCTGCGATTACAGGGCCGGGGGGTCCGTCCCCTCCGGATGCTGTAAGTTCATATACTTCTTATTGCCCCACTGGGTTCCGGCCACATGGCGCAGCCGCGCACACACCGGCATCAGCGCCGCATTCCCGTCCGGGAATGCACTGACTACCCTCGTTTTGCGCCGGATCTCCCGGTTCAGCCGCCCATCCCATTGTTGGTTCGTATTTTTCTCCAATGCGCTGACGAGAAGTCACAGTAGGTCATGGGGCCGGCCTCCACTTTTCTTGCAGCCTCCTGTAGCCTCATGGATTTCGGCTCGGTAACCACTGCAGTGGCCCGGGATGCTCGCTTACTTCTCCTGGGCGAGGATTGCCTTGCACATTTTTGCCACTTATTGTACTTTATCGCCAAAATCCTGCGGGGCAGGAATCATTCTGAAAAATTCTTAAGAATTGGGGTATTCGCTTTACTTTTTCCCGGCCGGTGGATATAATCAGCGTGAAATTACTTCCTGCATGGGACACCGGGCAGGGGAACGGCCTGGGATAGCGGGAGGGAAAGGATACCCAAAGAGATGAAGCTATGGAAGAAAATCCGCTTTTGGATTGCCTTTTTGGGAGGAAAGGCATTCCTGGCCTGGTACCTGCGCACCGGCCACCGGCAAAATGACCGCCCTGGAATGGTTTCCATGCGGTTATACAGCGACTTTTTGCAGTACATTACAAAACCGCCTCTGACCATTGTGGTCACCGGCACCAACGGGAAAACCACCATTGCCGCCATTACGGCCAAGCTGCTCCAGGCCCAGGGGAAGACAGTGACCTACAATGACTGGGGAGCAAATCATCACGCCGGCATTGCCCGGTGCCTGCTAGATGCCGTGAGCTGGCGCAACCGGTCAACCCGGGATGCTGCCGTCATTGAAGTAGACGAGCTGATCTCGCCTCTGGACGTGCCGGCGCTGCGCCCCCAATATATCGTAGTCAGCAATCTTGCCCGGGATTCCATGCTCCGCAACGGACACCCGGGCTATATTTATCACCGGCTGAAGGCGGCCATTGCCAACACGCCAGGGGCTACGCTGATCCTCAACGGGGATGATCCTCTGAGTTTTCCTCTGGGCCAGGGACGGCGGCGGCTTTACTTTGGCTTGGGGAATCTGGGCTACCGGCTGCCCCCGAACCTAGCTTGTGATTTTCCCGTTTGCCCCCGGTGCGGAGGCAAGCCGGCGTACCGCTACCGGAACTACCGGCATATGGGGCAGGTGTATTGCCCGGACTGCGGCTTTACCTCTCCCCGGCGGGACTACCAAATGACGGCCAAGAACCAGCACGCCATGGTGGTGGCGGAGCCGGAGGGGATGGCAACCTATCCCCTGATTTCTCCGGAACTGCACAATGTGGCCAACCAGATGGCTGTGGTGACCCTGCTCCGGGAGATGGGTATTCCCAGTCAGATGCTGGCCTGGCAGATGAGGCTGGTGCAGATTCCCACCTCCCGAGAAAGCCGGGAGACGGTGGGGGGAATCCAGCTTATCACCCAAATCGCCAAAGGTCAGAATCCCACGGCGGTGTCCACCGTATTTACCAGCCTGGCCAGTGACCCGGCCCGGATGGAGATTATCCTGCTGTTAGATGAACTATACCCGGATCCCAGGAAAGTGGAGACGGTGGCTTGGATGTATGATACGGACTACGAATTTCTCAACCGGGACAATATTCGGAAAATCATCTTGGCCGGCCCCCGATATTTGGACCACCGCTTGCGTCTGCTGCTGGCTGGAATTCCGGAAGAAAAGCTGGTGTGCCTGGCGGAGGAGAAGGACACTCCGGCCCACGTGGATATCCACGGGGTGGAGAAAATTTTCGTTCTCCACGATGTAAACGCCATCTCCCGGGGGCGGGCAGTACGGGATGCCGTGCGCCACCGCATTCAGGCGGAAAGGCAGGTGAGACCATGATCATTGAGGCGCTGTATCCGGAGCTGTGCAATCTATATGGCGACATGGCCAACCTGCGTTATCTGGCAGCCTGCCGTCCCCAGGCGCAGATTATCCAGACACAGTTCCAGCAGACACCGGCTTTCTGCCGGGAGCCGGTGGATTTACTGTACCTGGGGGCAATGCCGGAGGATAGCCAAGCCATGGCGCTTCGCCGGTTGGCCCCCTATGCCGCCGCCCTCCGGGACCGGATCGAGGGAGGCATGGCCGTTCTGGCCACCGGCAACGCCCTGGAGCTGTTTGGCCAGGGCATTGCCGGGCCGGATGGCTTTTTGCCGGGACTGGGGCTATTTCCCTACCGCAGCCGGCGGGATATGGAGAACCGCCACAATTCTCAGTTTTTGGGCGCATTCCGGGATATGGCGGTGGTGGGCTACAAGTCTCAGTTTTCCAGCAGTGAGATTTGGCAGCCGTTTCTCACTGTCCAGGGTGGGTTTGGCACGGATCTGCAAGGTAAACAGGAGGGGGTGCGGCACAAGAACTTTTTTGGTACGTATCTGCTGGGCCCTTTTCTGGTGCTCAATCCGCCCTTTACCCGGTATTTGTTGGAGCTGCTCCACAGCCCCGGACCGCTGGCCTTTGAACAGGCGGCGATGGAGGCCTACCAGTGCCGCTTGGCTGCCCTGCAGGTGCCCGGGCTGAATTTCCGGGTGGGGGAAAACGGATAGGCGTACTTGCTAGAAATCCGGCGCATGGCCAAAAGCCGGTTTTCTCCCTTATCCTTTTTCTGCGCGTGCTCTCCGGGCAAGTCTGCCGGGGTTTTCGGCGTGTTGCAATGCACCTAGAAAACTTTTGCATGCCGTTGTAGAGCACGAGAAGGGATTGAGAAAAAGTTTTCAAACGCACCAAGGCCCGTTGCAAAATTCACATTTTGCAACGGGCCAAACGTTTATTTTCCCAAAGGCTTGCGGCTCTGCCACCAGGCATTCGCCTTGTCGTACAGAATATCGCCCCAGTCGAACAGGCGCTGGAAGCCGAAGAACACCGTAGGCGTCATGAGGAATACCGCTACCAGGACGGTGAGCATCTCCACATCCAGAGCCACGAATTCAAACACCCGGTCCAGGAACAGGAAGCAGAACACGGTGGCCGCTGCCATCAGGCCCCAGATGATCCACCGCTGCCGGGTAAAGGGCTTACTCACCTGGTAGAGCACCAGCAGCCCGGTCAGGCTCATGAGGGCGGCGGAGACGGTGTACAGCTGCTCCAAGGGTAAGTCGAATACGGTGAAGAATGCCACCGCCATCAGCACCACCACCAGATTGGTCAGGCCGCCGGGGAAGGCTTTCCGCAGCACCCCGGTCATAAACCGGCCCTTCACCCGCTCCCGGTTCCCCTCCAGGGCCAGGAAGAAGGCCGGCGCGCCGATGGTCAGGCCGCTGATCATGCTCAGGTGCAGGGGCTTCACCGGATAGGGGAAGGTAGCGAACATAGACACCAGGGCCAGCAGCAGGGAGAAAATGTTTTTTACCAGGAACAGAGACGCCGCCCGCTGGATGTTGTTGATCACCCGGCGGCCCTCTCCCACCACCCCTTCCATGGCGGCGAAATCGGAGTTCAGCAGCACCAGCTGGGCCACCTGGCTGGCGGCCTGGCTGCCGGAGGCCATGGCAATGCCGCAGTCCGCCTCCCGCAGGGCCAACACGTCGTTGACGCCGTCGCCGGTCATGGCCACGGTGTGGCCCGCTTTTTTCATGGCCTGGATCAGCTTTTTCTTATTGTCCGGGGTTACCCGGCCAAAGACCACACAGTCCCGGGCGGCTTTGGTAAAGTCGGCTTGGGTTTTCAGGGTGGAGGCATCCACATACCGCTCTGCCCCAGAGATTCCCGCCCGGCGGGCCACCTCAGACACGGTCACCGGATTGTCCCCGGAGATTACCCGGACGGATACCCCCTCCCGGGCAAAGAACCGGAAGGTGGCCGGGGCCGTGTCCCGAATCCGGTTGGACAGCACCACCAGGGCCATGGGCCGCACCTGCCCCGGCTCTAGGGGCTGCATCACTGCCGGTTCGCCGCTATACTGTGCCACCAGCAGCACCCGGCAGCCCAGGCTGGACCAGGGGTCCACTGCATCTTGAATCTGTCCGTACTTCTCCCCCAGAATAAACTCCGGCGCCCCCACCACAAACCAACCGGCGGCAAACTTGGCTGCGGACCACTTGGTCTGGGCGTTAAAGGGGATCCGCTTCTGACAGGGCCAGGCGGTCTGCCGGGCGAAGGCGGCAGTCATGGCCCGGCCGGTGTCGTTTTCCGGCTCGGCCCCGGTGTACAGGGCGGCCAGCACCGCCTCCAACTGCTCCGGGGTGTCGGCGGCCGGGTCCAGGGGGACCACATCTTGCACTTCCATCCGGTTTTCCGTAATGGTGCCGGTTTTGTCCACGCACAGCACGTCCACCCGGGCCAGGGTTTCGATGCAGTTCATGTCCTGCACCAATACTTTCCGCTGGGCCAGCTTCATGGCGGATACCGCCATGGCCACGCTGGTGAGCAGGTACAGCCCTTCCGGGATCATGCCGATGAGGGCGGACACCGTAGCTTCCACCGAGGCGGCCAGGTCCAGTCCCAGCACAAAGTGCTGTTGGTAAAACAAAATACAGCCCACGGGGATCAGGGCAAAGCCCACCACCCGGATCAACCGGTCCAGGGAGCGCATCATCTCCGACTGGGTGGCGTGGACGTCCTGCTTAGCGGCGGCGGAGAGCTTGGCGGCATAGGCGTCGGGGCCAACCTGGGTCAGCTGAGCCAGGCCCCGGCCGGCCACCACGAAGGAGCCGGATTTCACCGTATCCCCCGGCCCCTTGAGGATGGCGTCCGCCTCCCCGGTGATCAGAGATTCGTTGACCTGGAGTTCCCCGGTGCGCACCACCCCGTCGGCACAGATTTGGTCCCCGGCGGCCAGCTGAATAATGTCGTCCCGCACCAATAGGTTGGGCCGTACCCCCACAAATACCCCTTCCCGCAGGGCATTCACCGGCCGCTCTGCCACCAGGGTAAGCTTGTCCACCGTGCGCTTGGAGCGAATTTCCTGGAAGGTGCCGATGGCGGTGTTGGCGATGGCAATCACCAGGAACATCATATTTTTATAGGAGCCGGTGACCACCAGCAGGGCGGCCAAAATCAGAAAAATCAGGTTAAAAAAGGTCAGACAGTTTTCCCGGATAATCTGACCCTCGGTTTTGGTGGGAGGCTCGCCGGGGTCATTGGACCAGCCGGCTTGGAGCCGGGCCTGTACCTGGCTCTGGGTCAGACCAAGGGTGGGATCGGTTTCCATGGGCGGCAGGGGCCGGCGGGTAACCGGCGCTTGCCGTTTGGATGCTTTGGCCATATCAAATTCCTTCCTCTGTCCGGGACTGGGGCAGTCCGGCTCCCCGATCCCACAAAATCAGCAGCTGGCCGGCGGCCAAACTCACCTGGGCTGCTTTGCCCAGGAAGTGGTTGCTTACCCCCAGGGGAAAGCTGGCGGTAAGGGTAGCGTTATCCAGGGGGTATTGCAGGCCCCGGAGATTCACACCACCGGCCTCCGCCCCCAGGCAGAATACGGAGAGAATGCCTTCGTCTTGGGGGGCAAAGGTGAGCTGCCCCGGGGCCAGCACCGTGGCCAGGGTGGTCAGCCCCACCAGATAGCCAAAGGCTCCGTGGCCGGTGAGGTAGGCCAGGGCCTGAAAGTTGGCTACGGTGTGATCCAGCCGGGGGCCATCCATGGCCCCGTAAAGCAGAAACCGGCGGCAACCCTGGGCCAGGCCCAGCTTAATGGCCAGCATGGAGTCGGTGTCGTCTTTCTCCACCGGGAAGCGCTCAACCTCAGGCCCTGCTGGGGTGTAACCCAGGGAGTCAAAGTCCCCCAGCACCCCGTCTGGAGCCAGGCCCAGGGCTTGGGTGTGGCGCAGGCCCCCGTCGGCGGCTAAAATCAGATCCCCTTTTGCCGGCGGCTCCAGCAGTCCGGCGAAACCGCCGGCGCAGAAAATGTGGCAGGTCTTCATGAATGCCTCCCGGTTTAGATCAGCTGCTGTTCGTTGATCATCAGTTTAAACTGCAGCCCCAGCCGCTCTGCCGCCTTCCGGCAGAGGATCATGCGCTGCATGAAAATTTCAAAATAGTCCATCACTGAGCCGTATTTGGTGTCTACCGTCAGCTTCAGCTTGACCAGGGTTTTGTCCTCGTTAATTTTCAGCTGAGACTTTTTCACTGAGTAGTTCACCCGGTCGTGGATGTCAAAGGTGGAGATGTCGGTATTGCGCACCCGGCTCCGGCGCACATCCGCCTTGTCCGCTAGGATCAAAGCGGCGGCCACTTCGTTTACCGGCACGCCGTTGCCTTCGTCATGGTTGCCGATGGCAGTGACGATGGTGGCGATTTCCGCCGGGTCGCAGCCCATGTCGTTGAGAATGCTCCAGGCCATTACCGCCCCGGACTGGGAGTGATCCACCCGGTTGACCAGGTTGCCGATGTCGTGGAGATACCCGGCAATTTGCGCCAGCTCCACGGTGCGCTCCGGGAAACCCAGGGTTTCCAAAATATATTTTGCGGTTTGGGCCACGTGCATCACGTGGGCAAAGCTGTGTTCCGTATAGCCCAGGGCGGCCAGGGACTCGTCGGCACGAGTAATGTAGGTGCGAATGGCCTGGCTCTGGGTCACTTGTTCATAGGTGAGCAAGGATGTTTCCTCCGTATCTTTCGGTTCAACGCTGCCCTGGGGCAGCTTTTTCCAGTATAGCACAGCTTGCCCGGAAACGGAAGCGGCACAGGTAAATTCTTTGTAAACTCCTGTTCTGATTGCAATTTCCCCCGATTTGTGGTACAATGGGGGAAATTTTCCGAAAAGGAGGGCTGGCCATGGGGCGATTCTGGGCGGCGCTGCTGTGCTGCCTGCTGCTGGTCACCGCAGTTGCCGGCGCGGGAAGCGGCAACACCATGGACATTACCGCTAGGGTAAGCAGCGATGGCGCCTGCCAGATGTCGGTGCAGATGACCCTCAACCTGGCCCAGCCGGTGGAATCGGTGACCATCCCCTTGGGCAGTGGCGCAAAGGATGCCACAGTCAACGGTGTGGAAGCCCCCATCCGCCAGGTGGCAGGCGTGCCCAGCTTAGTCCTCACCAGCGAAACCGGTTACACCGGCCAGCTTTCCCTGGCCTTGGATTACACCCTGGCGGACTGCCTGGATGAGGATTGGACCCTGGTGCTGCCCTTGCTGGCAGAGGGGCTGGCCTATCCCATGGATGCCGTTTCCTTTCAGATCACCCTGCCCGGCGCCTTTTCCCAGCTGCCCATTTTTACTAGCGGCTACTACGGCGCGGATGTAGACAATTATATGACCCTGTCCATTTCCGGCGGGGAAATTACCGGCACAGTGGATGTACCCCTGCGGGACCGGGAGAGCCTGACTTTTACCATGGAAACAGATCCCACGCTGTTCCCCCGGGAAAGCGGCACCGGGCATTTTTCCCCGGTGGCTTGGTTGTGCGCCCTGGGCTTGGCCTTGCTGGCCCTGCTCTACTGGCTGGTTCGCCTGAGCTGGAAACCGTTCCGCCCTGTGGTGCAAACCCAGCCTCCGGTGGGGGCGGAACCAGGGGAGTTGGGCTGCAAGCTGTTTGCCCGTAGCCCCGACCTGCCGCTGATGGTACTGTCCTGGGCAAGGCTGGGCTACTTGACGATCCATATCAGCCAGGAGAAGGCGGTAACCCTTCACAAGCGGATGGATATGGGCAACGAACGTAGTGCCTATGAAAATCAACTGTTCCGCCAGGTATTTGGCCACGGCCAGTTGGCCGATACCGGTGGAAGGCGCTTTCAGTCCATCCGTCAGCAAGTCAGCGCCGGCCGGCCCCAGGTTCAGGGACTGTTCCGCAAGAGCGGTTTGCCTGTTGTGGTCCGGCTGCTGAGCGCTTTGTCCGGCGGCTTTTTATGGGTGGGCATGGCAGATGCGGCCTGGGGGCGGCCGGTTTGGACGGTAATGGCGGGACTGGCGGGGACCGTGGCCGCTTGGCTTGTTCCACCGGGTTTTACCGCGCCGTTTTCCTGGGACCGCCGTCCGGGCTGGCGCGCCCTGGCCGCTGCCGGAATTACCCTGGCCTTCGGGCTCTTTACCGGCTGCTTCTGGGTGGGGGTGGCATTCTGCCTGGTAGAGTCCGTGGCGGGTTTGCTCATTGTGTTTGGTGGCCGCCGGAGTCCGGCGGGCCGTCAGATGGTGCAGTCTATCCTGGGCTTTCGCCAGCAGTTAAAAACTTTAACCAACCCGGCCGGGATTTTGGCCCAGAATCCCAACTATTACTATGACATGGCGCCGTCGGCCCTGGCCCTGGGCGTGGACAGGCAATTTGCAGCCCGGTTTGAAACGCTGCGGCTGCCCGACTGCCCCTGGCTGGTTGCCGATGTCCCCCTGGGCAACCATGCGTTGGAGTGGTACCCGGTGCTGCGGCAGGTTACCCAGATACTGCGGGGAAAATTCCCCGGCGGCGACCGGCGGCAGAGAAGATATCCCAAGAGGAGGAGAATTTGATGGCAAACAATTCGTTGAAAGCACCCCGGCGCTTTGCCACCGGGGATCTATTGAAGGTGGTGGCCGCCATGCTCATGGTGCAGGCCAGCGTAGGCGCATCTCTCATTGAGCACACCATGCTGAGCTTGGACACCATCGATTCATCCCGGGCCGAAGCTCTGCTGGACAGCGGCGGCGGGCTGGCAGTGGGCTTGGCCTTCCTGTTCCGGATTTGGGCCAACGTGGCCTGGCCCATTTACGCTTTCCTGGGGGTGCAGGGATTTCTGTATACCAGCTCCACCAAGGGATATCTCATTCGGGTGGCCATCTTTGCTCTGGTCAGTGAGATTCCCTATGACCTGGCCATGTCCGGGCAGTGGTTCAATTGGGCCGATCAGAATGGCATGCTCTCCCTGCTCATTGGCTTGGTGGGCCTGACCCTGTCGGAAGAATTGAGCCGCCGGAGCAAGAGCTACATGCCCCGGGTGGCCATGTTGGTGGGCTGCACCCTGTGGGCCTGGCTGTTGCGCACCCAGTTTGGGCACTTTGTGGTGCCGGCGATGTTTGCTTTCTTCTATCTGGAGGAGCGGGAGATGCTTCGGAGCCTGGTGGTGGTAGCGCTTGGCCTTCTGGTGGTGCCTTCCTCCGGCCTCATGGCGTTGACGGTGATTATCCCTGCGGCGCTTGCCTGCCTTCTGCTGCATTGGTACAACGACCGTCCCCCCATCATCAATAAATGGGTGTGGTATGGTTTATATCCGCTGCATTTGCTCATTTTGGGCATTGTGGCCCTGGTTAAATAGTCCAACAAGAATCATGTTTATGGGGTTGCTGCAAAATCCAAGATTTTGCAGCAACCCCATTGTTTTTTCAGGATTGAGTTGCTTACCGCATTAAGCGCGGCAACCTTGCCGGCAAATGCCTACCGGGCGTTTTTCATCAACCCCGCTCCATCCTAGGCCGGAGATAACCTGCCCTGGGCCAGGACATACGCACCGTCGTACTGCCCGGCTAAGGCCGGATTCGGCTTGTGGCAGACATGAATGACCATGGCCGGTTCATTCAGCAGCAATTGCTCTACCACCTGGGCATTGTCCTGATCCAGGGCCGAGGTAACCTCATCCAGTAAGTAAACCCCAGGCTGCCCCACCATGGCCCGGGCCAGGGCCACCCGCTGCCGCTCGCCGCCGGAGAGGGTTTCCACAATCTCCGGGGTGATTTCCTGGTTGCGGTACCGCTCCAGTAAATACCCCAGATTCAGCTTGCCAATTACACCGGCATAAATTTTTGGGTCAATGGTGCGGCCCAGGCAAATATTTTCTTCCAAGGTAGCGTAGAAGAGATAGGGTTCCTGAAACACCGGACAGACCTGCCCGTAGTAGGAATCGTATTCAATTGTACGAATTTCTTGCCGGTTATACAGAATATCTCCATCGTACCGGTTATCCCCGATTTGTGCAATCAAGCGCAGCAGGGTGGATTTCCCGCTGCCGCTTTCCCCGGTGATCCGGTACTTCTTCCCGGCGGCGAAGCTGACGGACACATCCCGCAGAATCTCCACTTCCCCAACCCGGTAAGAAAGGTGTTTTACCGTCAGCCGGTCAAGGTCCCCGGCCTGTTCATGCCGCTGCTCCTGCCGGGGGTTTTCCAGCATTTGGGCATACCGGTCCACAATTGGCCGGACTTCGTTCCGCCCGTGGCGCAAATAGGCCAGCACCTCAATGGGAGCGCTGATCACTTCCGCCAGTTGGATTACCGCCACCAGGCTCCCCACGTCAATCTCCCCCCTGGCGATGAGGGCGATGCCAATGAGCAAAATCAGTACCGTCTTGGCCACCTGGAGGATGATGGTTATCCCCTGGACGATCAGCTGATGCCGCAGCAAGGTAAACTCGCTTTTCGACACCTGGCCGCTGGCCCCGTCCACGGCCTCTGTGCTATACTTCCGGCAGCGGTACGCCTTAATTAACCGCACCCCCTCCAGCATGGATTGCAGGGTGGTGTTGTACTGCCCCAGGATGCCGGAATACCGCTTTCGCGCTGCGCCGCCTTTTTTCCGCATGGTATTGGGCAGGGCAATGATGGCGACGCTGACCCCCACAATCACCAGGGCCAGGAGCCAGTGAATGGCCAGCAGAGACAGGGCGGACAGGACAATCAGGCTGACGCACTTAAGGATATCGATGGTGCCCAGGAAATACTGCTCCGCCACGCTGGGGATATCATTGTTCACAAAGGAAACCAGGCCGGAAATTTCCTCCCGCTTGGCCCCATCGTTCCGGAGGAAGCCCCGGAATACTTGGCTGCGCATCAGGGCTTTCTGCTTAATTTTCAGCAGATTACCGGCGTAACTGTCCGCTTCGGCAAAGCAAATTTGCAGGAAGCTCACCAGCAGGAAGGCCCCCAGCATCACGGTCCGGTTGGCAGAACCGGACACCACGGCGGAAATCAGCCTGCCGGAAACGGTGGGCACCAAGACGCCAATGGCGGAATACACGACGCCAACAATCAACGCAAAATAGAAAAACTTCTTGTTTTTGCCCAAAAGATTGTGAAATTTCTTCACTTCAATCCCTCCCATCCCAATTTATCTCTTCCGGGATTCTGCCCCCGGCGGGGAAATCCGCTCAGTATTTCCGGAAACACGGAAAAAATAGACCCGCACAGAAGGTCGCGACGCCTCTTATGCGGGTCTATTGCGCAAGGGAAATTACTGCGCTCGCTAGCCAATGTCAAACGCCAATTTACCTATTTCTGTTTAGGCAACCCCATATCCGCCAGCGTATACCCGCCAGTTTATAGGGGCTGCCTGGGCCGCCCTATTTCAGCAGGATACGCTTCAGCACCAGGACAATGCTGCTCACTGCGTTCACCCCCTGTCCATTCACGGGAAGGTTCCTTGCCCGGACCAACGTCTTTGCCCGAAGGAATGCATCGGTGCGCACCCAGCCTCTCCAGGCTGAAAGCTGAGTATTTTTTTATTAGTATAAATCAAAATTTCCAAAAAGTCAATGTCTTCTCGGGAATGACGCAGAGAAAAAACGGGAAAATAATCACCGGTTGTTGTGCAAATTGTACAACAACCGGTGTGGAACATTCTTTTTTCTGGACAAATAAAATGCCGTTTCCCGGCTTTTACCCTTTCCGGGCGAAGGCGGCGCCCACTATCTTGGGGCCGGCGTTGGCGGCGATGGCCGCGCCGATTTGATAGTTTCCCGCCGGGGGATAGCCCAGCATTTGGGTCAGCAGTTCCCCCAGCTGCCGGGCGCAGTCCGGGTCGCTGCCGCAGATGGTCTCATAGGGTGTGCCCGGCTGGATGGCTTCCGCCGTCATCTCCGCCACCTTCTGCACCAGTTTATTCTCCCCCCGGCACTTGGCGGCGGTGACAATCTCGTTGCCGAAAATCTGCATCACCGGTTTCAGGTTCAGCTTGTCCCCCAGGAAAGCGGCGGCGCTGGGAATCCGCCCGGATTTGGCGGCATACTTCAGGGTATACATGCCGAAGAATACCTCCCGCCGGGGCAAGATGTCTTCCAGGTAAGCCAACACAGCCTCAACACTCCCGCCGTCTTTCAGCCTACGGGCCGCTTCCACCACCGGCGCGCCATACTGGGCGGAATACCCCCGGCCGTCAAAGCTGTGAATGCGGATTTTCCCCTGGTATTCGGGATATTCGGTGAAAAACTGCTCCCTGGCCAGCAGGGAGTTGCCGTAGGTGGCGGAGCCCTGGGAATTGATCAGCACCAAAATCAACTCGGTTACCCCCTGCCGGGCGTTATCCAGATAGATCTCCTGGAACTGGTAGGGGTTGACCTGGGCGGTTTTGGGGATCTCGTCATATTGGGCCATCAGGGCATAAAACCCGTCGTTGTCAAAGTCCACCCGGCTGGTGTACGTCTTTTCCCCCAGGCTCACCTGGAAGGGAATAATCTCTATGCCATAGGCCGCCTCGTCCGCCGGGGAAATGTCGCTGGCTGAATCGGTGATGATCTTTACCTTTTCCACAATGCTCTCCCTTTCTGTGCCCGGCGGCTGACGTCGCGCCAAGGGCATGCCACATTATAGGCGGCAAGATGGTGACTTGTCAACAAGCTTCCCGTTTAATTGGTCAATTTTGCCCTTTTGCATAAATATTCCAGGTAGATTTTGAAAAAACTGGACTTATCTGTTGTGCGGACTAAAGCGGCGGGACAATTTGCATCCCTGCGGAAAGAGAGAAGACCAAGCGGCACTTGGGGCAAATTCGCTGGCAGGCGGAGATTACCACACCTTGATCCACCAGTCGTTGGAGAAGGTCTGCCCTGCCGGCACCGCAATCCGGTCCGGCAAGGTGGACAGCTCTTCCACCGTATTGTCCCGGCCGGGCAGGGTGGCCCAAGGCTCAATGCACAGGTAGGGGGCGTCGGTTTTGGGCTGATGCCAGAAGCCCACATACGGCATCTGGGGATATCCAACCGTCACGCCGTGGCTGCCCTTGGGGGAGGACAGGGTCACCTGCCGGGGGGCGTCCGCCAGCACCACTGCGTCCAGGTCAAACAGATCGTGGCGCAGGGGCAGGTACCGCCCCTGTTCCAGGGGATAGTCCGGCCGATCCGGGGCCACCTGCAGCGACGGGCTGAACACCACCTGGTGGGGCTGGCAGGCCTCCGGGAAAGTCAGCCGGTAGTCGGAGAAGGACAGGCCCGGATCCATGGGCACTTGGAAGCCGGGATGGCCCCCCATGCCGCAGTACAGAAGTTTATCGTCCTGATTCTCCACCTGGAAGGCGATGTGCAAGGTATTCTCCGCCAGCCGGTAGACAATCCGGAAGGTAAACCGGTAGGGATACATCTTCAGGGTCTCCGGCGACTGGGACAGGGCAAAGCAGCACTGGTCCGGCTGGGCGTATTCCAGGGTCATCTGGGCATGGCGGACAAAGCCGTGGCGGGTCATGGGATAGGACACCCCGTCCAGGGTATACCGCTCCTCATGGAGCCGCCCCACAAAGGGGAACAGGTTCGGGGCCTGGCCGGTCCAGTAGGCGGGATCTCCCTGCCACAGATATTCCTGGCCGGTTTTCGCATCCCGGATGGAGGTGAGGGTAGCCCCTTCCGGGCTGACGGTTACTTCCAGATAGTCGTTGGTAATTTTTGTCATCATCATTTCCTCCTGTATTACAGTTGTAAATAAAGCGTGAATTTCCTTGACGGTGGCGGCGGCATTTCCTATAATTTGCGTAACGAACCCCGATGGGAGGCAACCCGAATGACAGAAGAAACCACCGGCGCCGTTGTCAAAATGTCCCAGGTTACCGCCTTGCTGGACAGCGGCGCCCTAGATTCCCTGCGGGAGAATTTCAGCCAGCTCAGAATCCTCATGTCCCGGTACCGCTGCGCCATGATGGAAGTGGAAACCAAGTTTAAGGTGCTCAACGAGCAGTTCTCCCTGCACAACGACCGCAATCATATTGAGAGTATCCGCTCCCGGCTGAAAAGCATGGACAGCATCCTGGAAAAGCTGCGGCGGAAGGACCTGCCCCTGAGCGTAGAGTCGGTAGAGGAAAACCTGAACGACGTGGCGGGGGTGCGGGTAATCTGCCCCTTTGTCAATGACATTTATGTCCTGGTGGACTGCCTGCTGCGGCAGGACGATGTGACCCTGCTGCAGGTAAAGGACTACATTAAACATCCCAAAGCCAACGGCTACCGCAGCCTGCACCTGATCATCACCGTACCCATTTTCTTAGAGGACGAAACCAAAACCATGAAGGTGGAGGTACAGCTGCGGACCATCGCCATGGACTTTTGGGCTTCCCTGGAGCATCAAATGCGGTACAAAAAGGATATCCCGCCCTCCATGGCCGCCAAGCTGGCGGCGGATCTGGGGGAGTGCGCCGACATCAGCGCCATGCTGGATCAGCGGATGCAGGACATCAAAGACCACATCGAAACCGACGCCACCTCTGCCGCCCGGTGGGACGGCTGACGGGTTCATTTTACCAAAAACCGGTAGAAAAGGAAAGAGGAAAAATGCATTCTGATGCCATTGCCGCCCTGGCCCAGCGGCTGCCGGACTGGTACCGCCAAGCCGGCCGGGATCTGCCTTGGCGGAAAACCGGCGACCCCTATGCCATCTGGGTCTCGGAGATCATGCTGCAGCAGACCCGGGTGGAGGCGGTGCGGGGCTACTACCACCGGTTCCTGGAGGCTCTGCCCACGGTGCAGGCCCTGGCTGAAGCGCCGGACGACCGGCTGCGGAAGCTCTGGGAAGGGCTGGGGTATTACACCCGGGTGATGAACATGAAAAAGGCGGCCAACGTGATGGTAACCCGGTACGGCGGCCGCTTTCCCCAAACCTATCCGGAAGTGCTGGCCCTGCCCGGCGTGGGGGAATACACCGCCGGGGCGGTATGCTCCATTGCCTTCGGCCTGCCCACCCCGGCGGTGGACGGCAACGTGCTGCGGGTGCTGTCCCGGCTCCTGGCCGATCCCCGGCCGGTGGATCTGCCCCAGGTGAAGGCGGAGGCCCGGCAGGCCTTGGCTGCCGTCTACCCGGCGGGCCAGTGCGCCGTCTTTACCCAGGCCCTCATGGAGCTGGGGGCCACGGTGTGCCTGCCCAGAGGCGCGCCGAAATGCAGCCAGTGCCCCATGGCGGATTTGTGCCAGGCCAGGGAAGCAGAACAATGGCGGTCTCTGCCTGCCCGGCTGCCGAAAAAGCCCCGGCGGCAGGCGGAGATCACCGTATTTCTCCTGTGCTGCCAGGGGAAAATCGCTTTGGAGCGCCGGCCCCAGCGGGGACTGCTGGCAGGGTTGTGGCAATTCCCCAACGTGCCCGGCTGGCTCACCGAGCAGGCGGCCTTGGCACAGGCCGCTGCCTGGCAGGCCGGGCCGGTGGAGCTCACCCGCCGGGCGGACCGGGTTCATGTGTTTACCCACGTCCAGTGGCAGATGCGGTGCTACCGGATCCGGTGCCAGGCCATGCCTCCGGGATTCACCTGGCTCACCCCGGCCCAGGTGGAGGCGGAGGCCGCCTTGCCCACCGCTTTCCGCCAGTTTTGGGATTTGATTGACAATTTCCAGGATTTGTGAGACAATGTAGGCCGTTAGTTGGCTCACCGGAGCCATGTTATGTTGAGGAGGAAGTCATCCCATGTTTCAATCCAGAACCCACACCTGCGGCGAGCTGCGCCTGTCCGACGTTGGCAAAACCGTCACCCTGGCCGGTTGGCTGGAAAATGTCCGGGAAGTCGGTGCAAACTTTGCTTTTCTGGTCCTGCGGGACTTTTACGGCACTACCCAGGTGGTGGTGGAGACGGCAGAGATGATGCAGGCAGTCAAGGGGATCAATAAAGAATCCACCATCTCGGTTACCGGCGTTGTGCGGGAGCGCACCAGCAAGAACCCCAAGCTCCCCACCGGCGAAATTGAGATTGCCCCTACCGCCATCACCCTGCTGGGCAAGTGCAGCCACAACGCCCTGCCCTTTGAAATTCAAAAATCCCGGGAAGCCGATGAAAATACCCGGCTGAAATACCGCTACCTGGACCTGCGGAATCCGGCGGTGAAGAAAAATATTATCCTGCGGTGCAACGTGGTGGCTGCCATCCGCCAGGCCATGACCCAGCGGGGCTTTTTGGAGATCACCACCCCCATCCTCACCAGTTCCAGCCCGGAGGGGGCCAGAGACTATCTGGTGCCCGCCCGGAACCACCCGGGGAAGTTTTACGCCCTGCCTCAGGCTCCCCAGCAGTTTAAGCAGCTGTTGATGACCGCCGGCTTTGACCGGTACTTCCAGATTGCCCCCTGCTTCCGGGATGAGGACGCCCGGGCCGACCGCACCCCCGGCGAATTTTACCAGCTGGATATGGAGATGGCCTTTGCTTCTCAGGACGATGTGCTGTCCACTCTGGAAGATGTGCTGGCCCCCATTTTCCGGCAATTCGGCAAGTATAGCCGGGTCTCTCCTGCCCCCTTCCGGCGGATTCCCTATCAGGAGGCCATGGAGCGCTACGGTACGGACAAGCCGGATCTGCGGATTGACCTGGAAATTCAGGACGTGACCCAGACGGTGGCCGGCTGCGGCTTTGGTCCCTTTGACCAGGCGGTGGTGAAGGCGGTGGCGGTGGACGGTTTCACCCAGGCCAGAAAGTGGATTGACAAGCTCCTGGCGGAGGTGGAAATGCTCACCGGCAACAAAGCCTGCTGGGTGCGGGTGGATCAGGACGGGAACTTTACCGGAGGCATCGCCAAGTTTTTGGGCGGCTGCCAGGCGGCCCTGACCCAGCAGCTGAACCTGAAGCCCGGCAGCTTTGTGTGCATGGCCGCCGGGAAGCGGTCTGCCGCCCAGAAAACCGCCGGCGTTATCCGCCGCCTGCTGGGCACCCGGCTCCCCGGCCACTTTGACGAGGATCAGTACGCCCTGTGCTGGATTGTAGACTTCCCTATGTACGAAATCGGGGAGGAATCCGGGAAGCTGGAGTTTTGCCACAATCCCTTCTCCATGCCCCAGGGGGGGCTGGCCGCCTTGGAAGCGGCAGCAACCGACCAGGATAAAGCCCTGAGCCTCCGGGCTTACCAGTACGATTTGGTGTGCAACGGCTATGAAACCGCCTCCGGCGCGGTGCGGAACCACGACCCGGAGATTATGGTCAAGGCCTTCCAAATGGTGGGGTTGGGGGAAGAAGATGTAAAGGCCAAGTTTCCTGCCATGTACAACGCCTTTACCTACGGTGCGCCTCCCCATGCCGGCGCTGCCCCGGGCATTGACCGGATTGTCATGCTCCTGAGCGGGGAGGAATCCATTCGGGAGGTCATTACCTTCCCCATGAACAAAAACGCCCAGGATCTGATGATGGACGCCCCCAGCGTGGTGGAGCAAAAGCAGCTGGACGACGTACACATCCGCATCTGCATGGAATAACCTGCCTGTCCCGAAGTCCCGGCCCGGACTTCGGGACAATTTTTTGCCGAACAGAAAATCCCTTTTCGATTACAGCCAATTGCCCCACTTTTTCCGATTTGCCCATAAAATACGCCGGGAAACAGGAGCCTTTTCCTGTGTTTCCCGGCGTGTTTTGACCTGGTTGGGTGTTGAGCAGCCTTATGCTTCCCGCTGGCGGCGTAGGCGTACATCCTCCCCCACGAAGGCCACCAGGCGGTAGCTGCCCAGCAGCCGGGAGGCGATAGCCGGCCCATACCGGCCGCTGAAGTCCACCGCCTGGAGGTTGGAAGACACCACGGTGGGTATCCCCTCCAGGAGGCGGTCATTGAGCACGCCATATAGAGCCGACTGCACAAAGGGGGTGACCATCTCCGCCCCCAAGTCGTCTACCACCAGCAGGTCGCAGGCGGTGTACTTTTCCGCTGCCTGGCGGGCTTCCTCGCTGCCGGAGAACTTGGCCTGCTCCATCTGGGCAAACATATGCCCTGCGGGGACATAGACCACGCTGTAGCCCTTGGCCGCTACCGCCTGGGCAATGCACACCGACAAAAATGTCTTGCCCAGGCCAGGATTGCCGTTGAGCAGCAGGTTCCCCGACTGGCGGGAAAAGTGTTGAGCATACCGGCGGCAGGTCTGCAACGTTGCTGCCATCACCGCCCGGGGGCTTGCCCCTAGGTTGGGGTCAAATTGATCTGCATAGTAATCCAGGCGAAAATCCCCAAAGTTTTGCTGGGCCGTGCCGGTGAGCTGGGTCAGGGCCTGCTGCTGCTCCTGGCGGCACAGCTCCGCCAGGCAGTGGCACATGCTGGCGCCTACGTAGCCGGTGCCGCCGCAGTCTGGACAAATGGGGGTATCATCCAGATAGTCCGGGGGAAAATTTCGGGCCACCAGCGCCTGGCGCTCCTGCTGCAGCCCTTGGTTTTCCTGGCGGATTCGCTGAAATTCTTCCTGGGGATTCTCGCCCTTTTCCAAAACCGTTTGGGCGGCCCGTACCATGGTCAGCCGCAGTGCCCGGTCAATTTCCGCCAGGCGGGGCACTTGGCGGTAGGCTTGCTGCAGCCGCTGGGCAATCTCCGCCTCCCGCTGGGCCTTGGCCTCGGCCAACCTGGCTCTGGCCCGGCGCAGCACTTCTCCCGTGTAGGCCATGGCTTATTCCTCCTCCTGGCTTTCCCGCATCATCCGGGCAATGGCGTTGCGCTCAAATTCCCCCAGGGCTGCCGAACCCGCCTGCACCCGCTGGGTCTGGGCTTGTGCCGTGCGGGCAGGCCCCTTGTCCCCGGTGCGCACCGCCTGACCGGTGTGCAGATTTTGCTGGTGCCAGCTGGTGAGGATGCGGTTCATGTAGGCCCATTTCATCCCGCCGGTGGCTAGGCAAGTCTTTTCATAGGCAATTTGCAGGGCCTCGTCGTCAAAGTCCATGTCCAGCCAACTCTGGGCATATTTTTCCTCTGCCGGGGTAAGATTCCGTCCGGAAATTTGCAGCAGCCGCATGAGGCTGGCCATTCTGGTGTACCGGGCGTTCTGGGCCTGCATGTAGGCTGCTGCCTCCTCCAGGGTGTTGATGCCCTGCTCCGCCCACTGGAAGGCCTCCTTTTCAATGGTGCGCAGGGAGGGGTTCCGGCTGGAGCCCCGGCGGTGTGCCCGCTCTTTGCAGTAGCTGACCAGCACGCCCACTACCTCCGCCGGCAGGCCCAGATAGTTCCGGAAGGACAGGAGAATTTTCAACTCTTCCGTGGTGAGGATCCGGCCCAGTACCCGCTGTACTTCTCCCACCAGCAGGCGGAACTCCTGGCTGCTGTCCATGGCCTGGAGCACGTCGGTTTCGGTGTACTGAGGCGGCGCATTGGCGGGGCGGGGCAGCTGGGTTTCCTCCGGCCACAGGCCCAGCTGCCGCAGGGCTGCCGCCGCACAGGAGTAGCGGGCACCGCTCATCCCCAGGGCTGTCCCGGCGCTTTTGGGATCATTGCCGCATTTAATGTATAGATGCAGCAAGGCAGCGTCTCCACTGGCGGAAGCCAGCAACTTATGCACTTCGGTTTGGGATAACGACAGCTCCTTGGTGTTCATGGCGGCCCTCCGAATGCGCCGGGCAAAAAACCGCCCATCCCCAGGGAGATGGCGGTGAAAGCCGGCGCAGCTTTTTGCCCATTATACCACAGAAAAAAACCGGTTACAAGGCGGCGTTCTCTGAAGAAATGACAAATTTCCCGCCGGAATTTTGTCAACCGCCGGTATGTTGTGGGCGCCGCCTCCGGCAGGCACAAGAATAATCCGGCCGGCCGGCGGCTGCCGTTCGGGCAAATTCGCAGCCCCTTTCGTATTCGCCCAAAGTACAGCTCTCCGCTATGCCCTGCTGCAGGGTTACGGATTGCCGCGTCGCTTCGCTCTTCGCAATGACAGGGGAGGGCGGGGAAGCGGATTTCCCCGCCGCCTCATGCACCTGGTCACCCGCCGTTGCATATCCCACAGACCGGCGGGAAAAAATCCGTTTCCTCAGTTGACAAACCGGGTAATCCGTGCTAGAATAGCGAAGTCTCTGGTATGGAGAGATGTCCGAGCGGTTTAAGGAGCTGGTCTTGAAAACCAGTGACTCAGCAATGAGCCGTGGGTTCGAATCCCACTCTCTCCGCCACATTTTTCCGGCAATTACACCGGCCAAGGCAGATTTGGAGTGATACCCAAGAGGCCGAAGGGGCTCCCCTGCTAAGGGAGTAGGTGTCTAAACAACACGCGAGGGTTCAAATCCCTCTCACTCCGCCACGAAAAAAGGCTGTCTCAACATGATTCCCCGAAATCATGAGAGGCAGCCTTTTTTAGAGTCCGGCTGTGGAAAAACTGGTCATATGCGTTCAAAAACAGCGCACTAACGCTGAGGGACAGGATCTGCCGCTCAAAAGTGCGCTGTATTTTTGAGCTTCCGCTTTGGCAAGACATCCCTTTTTGCCCCGCCCGGCAGAGCCCCGGCAGTACGCCCTTAGCGCACCGCAGCACAGAAATGATCAGCAACTACTCCCGGCAATGCGTAGAAGCTGCGGAGTTGGCCGAAGTTGCGCCAGGTATTTCTGGGGAGAAAACCCGGCAGTTCTTTGGAAACGTGTGGGATTTGTGGAGGAATCTGGCCGGCGCCGGCGGCAGAAAAGGCGGCCGTGTGCCGAAATTCATGGATTTTTTCAGAATCAGGGTGGAAAAATGGAAAAGAGTATGGTATACTGGGATATCATTTTTGGGCGTTCAACGCCCGGATAGGTAGGGGATTACCACAGATGAAAACAGCGCTGGTGATTTTGGCTGCCGGTATCGGCGCCCGGTACGGCGGCGGCATTAAACAGTTGGAGCCGGTTGGCCCCAACGGGGAGATCATTATGGACTACTCCATTCATGATGCCATTGCCGCCGGTTTTTCCAAAGTTGTGTTTATTATCCGCAAAAGCATTGCAGAGGATTTCCAAGCCGTCATCGGCAACCGGATTGAGGAGACCTGCCGCCGCCTGGGGGTGGAGGTGGCCTATGCTTACCAGGAGCTGGAGGATATGCCCGATGGCATGACCCCGCCCCCGGAACGGAAAAAGCCCTGGGGCACCGGCCAGGCCCTGCTGGCCTGCCGGGATGTGCTCCACGAGCCCTTTGCCGTGATCAATGCCGACGATTACTATGGCAAGGAGGCGTTTGGCCGCCTTTATGCCTTTTTGCAGCGGTATGACCCGTCTCACCCGCTGCGGTTTTGCATGGCGGGATTCATCCTCCGCAATACCTTGAGCCAGAACGGCGGCGTTACCCGGGGAATCTGCCATGTAGATCACGCCGGTTTTTTGGAACGAGTAACGGAGACCAAGCACGTGGTGCCCTATGGCCCGGGGGCGGCGGCGGTGCCGCCAGATGGACAGGCGGTGGAGCTGGACCCGGATTGCTTTGTGTCCATGAATATGTGGGGCATGACTCCGGAATTTTTGGGAGAACTGGACCGGGGGTTCCGGGCGTTTCTTCAAGATCCGGCGGTAGCTCGGGAGACAGGAGAATTTCTCATCCCCATTTTTGTAGACCAGTTGCTCCAGACCGGGCGAATTTCTGTTCAGGTGCTGCCCACGGCGGATAAATGGTTCGGCGTGACTTATCGGGCGGATATGCCCCAGGTGAAAGCCGCTTTTGCAGCCCTGCACCAGGCAGGCGTTTACCGCCAGAGTTTATTTGGAGACCTGTTGGATTAAGCCGTTGGCCCTGCTCCGCAGCAAAACGCCGGGGCAGGGCCGATTGAACAGTGAGGGATGGCCGCCCACCGGCCAATTTAGGAGGTAAGCATGTCCCGTTGGCGAACAAAAGTGAATCAGCTGCGCCAAGGGGGCCTGCGGCAACTGCTGCGTGAGCTGGCCTGGATCGGCAGCTATGGCTACCGGTACCGCCGGGCAGTGGTGTGGTATATTTTCCTGGGCATCACCGCCACAGCCATGAGCCTGGGGGCCAGCGTACTGAGCAAAAACATTGTAGACGCGGTCACCGGCTATACCATGACTGCCCTGGCCCCGGCTGCGGCACTGTACCTGGGCCTGCAGCTGGCCCGCATTGGCGTCAATGCCTGGACCAGCCGGATATCTGCCAAAATTGAGGTGCGGGTGGATCAGGAAATCCGGGCGGAGGTATACGACCGGATTATGGCGGCGGATTGGCAGGCCATGTCTAAGTACCATTCCGGCGACCTATTGAACCGGGTGGACAATGATGTGGCCAGCGTCTCGGCCAGCGTTTTGGGGTGGATCCCTGACGTGATCACCCGAACGGTGCAATTTGCCGGGGCCCTTGGCATTATTCTTTACCACGATGCCACCTTGGCCGGGCTGGCCCTGGCCAGCGCCCCCCTCACCATCCTGGTATCCCGGGGGCTGATGCCCAAAATGCGCAGCTACAACCGGCAGATGCGGGAGGCGAGCTCCCGGGTGATGATGTTCAACGAGGAGTCATTTCAGAATATCCAGGCCATCAAGTCCTTTGGCCTGGGCCAGCAGTACGGTAACCGCCTGCGCCAGGTGCAGGGGGAGTACCGCCGGGTGAAGCTGGATTACAACAAATTTTCCGTGGCGGCCTCTGCCCTCATGTCCCTGACCGGCACCCTGGTGTCGGTGAGCTGCTTTGGCTGGGGGGTGTACCGGCTGTGGGGCGGACACATTACCTACGGCACCATGATTTTATTCCTGCAAATGGCCGGCACCCTGTCGGCGGCCTTCAGCGCCCTGGTGAAGCTGGTACCCAACGCCATTTCCGCCGCCACGGCGGCGGGGCGGATCATGGCAGTGACCGAACTGCCGGAGGAGGACCACAGCCAGGACCGTCAGGCACAAGCCCTGCTGGACCAGAACCGGGGGGCAGGGGTGCGGCTGGCGGTGGAGGCGGTCACCTTTGCCTACCAGGCGGGGCCGGATATCTTCCGGCAGGCCGGCTTACAGGCGGAGCCGGGGGAGATCGTGGCGTTGATCGGCCCCTCAGGGGAGGGGAAAACCACCATGCTCCGGCTGCTGTTGGGTATTGTTCAGCCCCAGGCTGGCAGTATCACCGTGACCGGCATGGCCACCGGAGAGACCATGGCGGCTTCCGCTTCCACCCGGCGGCTGTTTGCCTATGTTCCCCAGAGTAGCGCCATGTTTGCCGGTACGGTGGGGGAAAATCTGCGGCTGCTGAATCCGGAGGCGACGGAGGAACAGCTGTGGCATGCCCTGGAGCTGACCTGCGCCGGGGATTTTGTGCGGCGGATGCCCCAGGGGTTGGACAGCCCCCTGGGGGAGGGCGGCGGTGGCCTGTCCCAGGGGCAGGCACAGCGATTGTCCATTGCCCGGGCCATTTTGGCCGATGCGCCCATCCTCCTGCTGGACGAGGCCACCTCCGCCCTGGATACCCGGACGGAGGGCCAACTGCTGCAAAACGTGGTGGGCGCCTTCCGGGGGAAGACCGTACTGGTTACCACCCACCGGCCGGGGGTGCTGGACATTGCCCATCGGGTCTATGCCCTCCGGGGCGGCCAGGCGATCCGCCAGACTCCGGGCCAGGCCAAACAGTCCATGCACGCATAATTTTTCCAGTTCCAGGGAAAACTCTCTCCAACACCTGCTGCCGGGGAATCGGTCAACCGGCGGCGGCAAGGAGGGAGTTTTTTATGGCCATGTGGCTGGGCGCGGCCCTGGCCGGGGCCGCTGCCGGGGCGGCCAACGGTTTGTTTGGCGCCGGGGGCGGCATGGTGCTGGTGCCGGCCCTGGGGGCGCTGGCCAAAGTGAACGGGGAACGCCTGTTTCCCACATCGGTGGCGGTAATCCTGCCGCTGTGCCTGGTTTCCCTGGTGGTGTATGCCATCCAAGGGGCCTTGCCCTGGGGCCAGGCATGGCCCTACCTGGTGGGCAGCGCCCTGGGCGGGGCGGCAGCCGGGCTGTGGGGCCGGCGCATTCCTACCGGCCTACTGCACCGGGTGCTGGGGGTGCTGATTTTGTGGGGCGGGGTTCGGTATCTATGTGGCTAGAATCCGTTCCGGTGTGTATTGGGGTGGGGGCTATCCTGGGCTTTCTGTCC
>DVHJ01000050.1 GCA_018712145.1 Candidatus Faecousia faecigallinarum
CGTCATCCCTGTACAGCACCAGTTCCGGCTCTAGGGTCAGCCCCGGCTTACCGCCCCGCAGGCACCGCACCAGCGCCAGGCTGGGGGCGCTGCCGGCCCGGTGGCGCACCAGGCGCAAGTTTTTCGGTTCCAGTCCATGCTGCCGGCCCAGGGCCAGCAAATCTGTCAGCCGTTCCGGCCGATGGATCAGGCAGAATTGACCGCCAGTGGGCAGCAGCCAGGCCGCTGCGGCATACACCTGCGCCAGGGTACAGGCAGTCTCCTGCCGGGCCTGAGGACCAGCAGGCCCACAAGAAGGCCGTCCACCGGAAAAATACGGGGGGTTGGACACCACGCACTGGTATCCCCCCGCTGGCAGCAGCTGCCGCACCTGCCGGATATCCCCCAGCAAGCTCTCCAAGCGCCCAAACAGGCAGTTGCGGGCAATGTTGTCCAGGGCCGCCTGGTGGGCCGCCGGGCTGAGCTCCACTCCGGTGACCCTGCACCCGGCATACCGGCCGCACAGCAATAAACCCAGGGCGCCGCTGCCGGACCC
Source organism: Candidatus Faecousia faecigallinarum (assembly GCA_018712145.1). Lineage (GTDB taxonomy): Bacteria > Bacillota > Clostridia > Oscillospirales > Oscillospiraceae > Faecousia > Faecousia faecigallinarum. The sequence goes on from DVHJ01000050.1 coordinate 536, forward strand.
CAGGTCAACCACTCTAGCCGCCTGGGGCAAACGAACAAAATCCCCCAGCACCATGGTGTCGGTGCTCAAGGGGAACACACCGGGGCCGGCGCGAAAAGTCAGGCCACCGGGAAAAATTTCTGTTTTTTCCATGAGAAAACCGGTATGGCCGCGCCCCTCCGCCGGAACCGGCAGGGTGGCGCGGCCAGGAAAACCGATTAGCCTTCCGCAATGGCGTTGTTGGGGCAGTTGTCGGCGCAGACGCCGCACTCCACGCAGTCGTCAGCGTTGATGACGTACTTGCCGTCCTCGCCCTCAGCGATGCAGCTATTGGGGCAGTTGTCAGCACAGATGCCGCAGCCCACGCACTCGTCAGCGTTGATCTTGAATGCCATAATGTTCTCCTCCCTTAGTAGAAAAGTAAGTAGTCAGAGGCGCACCTGCCGGCACGCAGCTTTATTTTACCATGTATTTTGCAAAAAGCAAATGAAATTTCTGGCTAGAGCAAAAAAGATGGCCCTGTTTCCAGTATATTCCGCCTGACCGGCGGATACAATCCACTACGGTGATATGCGGTGAGGGTGATTTGCGAAGGAAAAACGAAGCAGCTTCTGCGCCTGGCCGCCGGGGAAGCCCGGGGCCTGGGGCACAGTTATGTGGGCAGTGAGCATCTGCTGTTGGGGCTGGTGGCCCAGCAGGACACCATATCCGGGCAGGTTCTCCGGAGCACTGGCCTGGAACCGGCGGGGCTGCGGGCCATGACGGCGGCGCTGCTGGGCCAGGGGGCGCCGGGGGTGCCTCTGCCCCAGGGCTTAAGTCCCGGGTGCCGGCGGATTATCCACCGGGGAGCGGCGGAGGCCCGGCAGGCCGGCTGCCGGAAAATCAGCCCGGAGCACATCCTGCTGGCCCTGGCCAGGGAGCAGGGGGGAGGCGCCGGGCAGCTGCTTGCCCTGTCGGGGGTGTGTCTGGACGGGGTGTTTACCCAGACCGTAGGCCGGCTAACCAGCCGGGAAAAGCGAAAGGGGGAGACCATGAAGCTACTGGAACAGTTCAGCGAGGATTTGTTGGAAAAGGCGGCGGCCATGGAGCCGGTGGTGGGCCGGGAGAAGGAGCTGGAGGCGGTGATCAGCATCCTCAGCCGGAAAAACAAAAATAATCCTGCCCTGATCGGCGAGCCAGGGGTGGGGAAAACCGCCATTGCCGAGGCCCTGGCCCAGCGGATGGTGGCCGGCCGGGTCCCGGTGCAGCTCCGGGGCAAGCGGCTGCTGAGCCTGAACATGGCCAACCTGGTGGCGGGAACCAAGTACCGGGGGGAGTTTGAAGAACGGCTCCGGGATATGCTCCAGGAGATCCGCCGGGCGGGGAACGTGATTTTGTTTGTGGACGAAATGCACACCATCATCGGCGCCGGGGCGGCGGAGGGGGCCATTGACGCTGCCAATATCCTAAAGCCTGCCCTGGGCCGTGGGGAGCTGCAAATGCTGGGGGCCACCACCCTCACCGAGTATCGGAAGTATATTGAAAAAGACCCGGCGCTGGAACGGCGGTTCCGGCCGGTTTTGGTGGAGGAGCCCAGCCGGGCGGCCACCCTGGACATTCTCCGGGGGGTCCGGGGCGGGCTGGAACGGCACCACCACATGAAAATTGCCGACGAAGCCCTGGAGGCGGCGGTGGATCTGTCCACCCGGTATCTGCCGGAGCTGTTCCTGCCGGACAAGGCCATTGACCTGCTGGATGAAGGGGCGGCCCGGGTCCACCTGGAGCAGGGAGATCAGGAAACCCAGTCCCTGGAACAGGAGCTGAACGACGCAGTGCGCAACAGCCGCTTTGAGCGGGCGGCGGAGCTCCGGGACAAAATGCAAAAGCTCCTGAACCGGGGGGGAGAGAGCCGCCGGGGCCGGGTAGTCACGGCGGCAGACATTGCCGGAGCGGTGGCCGCCCGAACTGGGATCCCCCTGGGGAACCTGGCCATGGAGGAGCGGCAGAAGCTCCTGGGCCTGGAGGAGGCCCTGGGCCGCTGGGTGCTGGGGCAGCCGGAGGCGGTGGCCGCCGCCGCTGCAGCCGTCCGCCGGGGGCGCAGCGGTCTGGCGGATCAACACCGGCCGGTGGCGGCCATGCTGTTCACCGGCCCCACCGGGGTGGGCAAAACGGAGCTGTGCCGGGCTCTGGCCCGGGAACTGTACGGCAGCCGGGAAGCCATGGTGCGCCTGGACATGACCGAGTATATGGAGAAGCAGTCGGTGTCCCGGCTCATCGGCGCGCCGCCGGGGTATGTGGGTCACGAGGAGGGAGGCATCCTCACCGAAAAAGTGCGCCGCCGTCCCTACAGTCTGGTGCTGTTTGACGAGCTGGAGAAGGCCCACCCGGACGTGTGCGGGATTCTGCTGCAAATCATGGAGGACGGTAGGCTCACCGACAGCCTGGGCAGAACGGTGAGCTTCAAAAACACCATCATTGTCATGACCTCCAACCTAGGCGGCGGCAGGCAGGAAAGCCTGGGCTTCCTCCCCGGGGGCAGCCAGGCCCAGGAGAGCCTGCGCCAACACTTTTCTCCGGAATTTCTGGGGCGGATTGACAAGGTTGCGGTGTTCCGTCCATTGGACCGGGAGACGTTGGAGAAAATCGCCGCCATGCAGCTGGAACAGCTGCGGCAGCGGGCGGAAAAAAACGGCATTCGCCTCCGGTTTGCCCCGGAGGTGGCCCCGGCCCTGGCCGCCGGCGGCAGCCAGGCCGGCGCCCGGCAGATCCGCCGGACCTTGCAGAACCTGGTGGAAAGCCCCCTGACCCAGTTCCTCCTGCTCAATCCCCCAGGCAAGCGGGTGGTGCGGGTGGACTGGCAGGCCGGCCAGGCGGAATTCCGCCTGGAGAGGAGGTAGGCCGGATATCCCATGCAAAAACACACCGCCGCCTTGTGCAAATCCGGCAAGGTTTATGCATGTCATTTGCGTGCGTGTAATTTGAAAAAAGTCCCCCAAGAAGCACAGCGTGCCGGTTGCAAAATGCAGATTTTGCAACCGGCACATTTTTCCGGCATCAGCCGCAGGGATGAACGCCTTGGTTCTCCCCTGCCCATCCACTATTCTTTACTGGCCTGGGCCTCCAGCATAGCCCGGATCGCCTCGATGTCCTCCGCCTTCCGCAGATTGATCATGTGTCTGGCAACGGAGAGCCAGATAAAGCAAAATACAACAAACGCAATGATGAGATGCAGCCACCACTCTGCGCCCTCCATCTCCTCCATGCCATTAAACACATAAATGAAGAAACCAATAATGCTCAAAATGAGCAAAAATATTCCTTCCCCTATAATTTCCCTCGCCCAGAAGGTCTCCCGAACCGGTTTTCTATACTGTCCGTCAAACCAGGCGGCAGGTTCCTTTGGCACGGGAATATCCGCCTGCCCAGTAACCCGGCAAATCGGACAGTTCCCGTTGCTGTCCAACTTTGCTCCGCATTGTCCACAATACTCGCTCATGATATTTTCCTCCTTTATCCTTTCCCGGCAATTTGCCGGCGCTGGGATAAGTATACCACAAATTCCCACTTTTGTCTACTATCGTAGACTTATTTTTTTCTCCTTTCCCATACACTATACCCAGCGGCTGAAATGAGGTGATCCTTTGCAATTTGACGGCGCGGCAGTGGGCCGGGTAATCCGCCGGATACGCCGGCGGCGGGGACTGTCCCAGGAGGTGGTCAGCGGCCTGGCGGGCATTGCCCGCACCCACCTGACCATGATTGAAAACGGCAGCAAGCAGGCCAATCTGGAAACCGTCTGGAAAATTGCCCTGGCTCTGGACATGCAGCCCAGCGAGCTGATCCGTCAGGTAGAGGAGGAAATACAGTCCACTGGCCAAAATGAAACCGGAGTTGTCCCTTACTGACAACTCCGGTTATTTTTTAGGGGAAAGTCAATCCAGCTCCACCGGCAGCAGGTACCAGTAGCTATCCGCCCCGGCCAGGCTATATACCCGAGCCATGACCATCAGGTTGCCCTGGCTGTCGGGGAACAACACCGCCTCGTCCAGATTTTCTTCCGCGCAGGTACGCAGCAGCTGCTCTTGATAAAATTCATCCTGGGTGGCTTCCCCATAATTTCGGGCAAAGAAATCCGCCAGCGTGTCCGCCACCGCCGCCCGGGCTTCCTGCCCGGTGAGACCGTAAGCCGCCGCCATATCGTCCCAGTCCTGGAGCTCGCCTTCCGGCAGGGACAGGGTATGGACATAATAAGCCCAGTAGTCGCTGTCCGTGGACAGGGTCATCACCACCGTCACATACTTTCCGTCATCCCAGGCAGTGTAGGAGAGGCCGCAGGGCAGGCTGTACCCCTCTGTCATGGCCGCCTGGGCCTCGGCAATGGCGCTTTCGCCGGTCAGCCGCAGCCCCTTGTTGCAGGCAACCGCGTCCGCAGACGTCAGCGTGAAGGCGGGAATGGTAAAAATTTCATCGTAGCGGTTCCCCACCGAGTCTGTGTAGGCAATCCGTTCCTGCCGGTAGGTGGTCACATAGGCCGTCTGCACCAGGATGTTGATGTTCTCCAAGGTCAAGGCTTGCCAATCCAGAACATTTTCCCCCTCCGCTGGGATATACTGGTCCACAAAGTCCTGGTACTCGGCCTGGGTCAAGGCTGCCGTTTCCAGATTTTGGGTGACAAAGTAAATCACCCCGTCCCCGTCCAAGTCCTGAGCGGCCTGGTACTCTACCCCGTCCAGGTCGATTGCCTGATCGGCGCACCACACATCTGCCAGGACCGCATATTCCCCGCCGGTCCACTGGTACAGCCGGTAGGGCCAAATGGTGGCCCCGTAGGTTTGGTTGTGGCTGCCCATCTCCTGGACGATGCCTCCGGCATAAAACTGGCAAGTGGGGCCGAACTGGGCAATCTGCTCCACCCGGCCGGTCTGGGCAGACCACAGCCCGGCGTACTGGGCGGCGGTATAGGTGCCGGTGAAGGAAATGACCAGCTCCTCCGCCCCATCCTGATCCACGTCCCCGATGGCAAATTGGCAAGCCTCAATGTCATCGATTTCCCCGTAATCCTGGGGAGAATCGTGTACCTGGCGCAGAAACTCCCCATACAGCGTCCGGAGGTTGGGGCCTTCCTCCTCCGGCGGCTGGGTTTCCCCGGGAGCCTCCGTTTCCGGCGCAGCTTCCGTTTCCGGCTGAGTGTCCGGTTGGGTATCCGGCTTGCTTTCCAGCTGGGTTGGTTCGCTTGGGGCAGGATCCCCCGCCGGCCTATCCCGGAGCAGGAACCAGGCCGTCAGCGCCGCTGCAGCCACCGGAATGACCAGCAACAGCCATAGCTTAGACCGTCTCGATCCCTTGCCTGTAGCAGGACTGACTGGAGGGGGGCCGGGCTGGGCCGGAGCGGGCCGCTGCACCGGGCTGCCGCAGCGGCCGCAGAATTTGGCGGTATCCGGCAGTAGATGGCCGCATTTTGTACAGTACATGATTTCACCTCATTTTCCGTGTGATGGAAAAGGGGCTGCTGCAAGGGTTTTGCAGCAGCCCCAACGTTCGGGCAAAAACTTAGTCGATCTCGGTTACCACGCCGGAGCCAACGGTACGGCCACCCTCACGGATAGCGAAACGCAGGCCCTTCTCAATGGCGATGGGGGTGATCAGCTCAACGGACATTACCACGTTGTCGCCGGGCATGCACATCTCCACGCCCTCGGGCAGGGTGATGATGCCGGTCACGTCGGTGGTCCGGAAATAGAACTGGGGACGGTAGTTGTTGAAGAAGGGGGTATGACGGCCGCCTTCCTCCTTGGACAGGACGTAAACCTGGCCCTTGAACTTGGTCAGGGGATGGATGGAGCCGGGCTTGGACAGAACCTGGCCACGCTCGATGCTCTTCTTGTCAATGCCGCGGAGCAGGGCGCCGATGTTGTCGCCGGCTTCAGCGTAGTCCAGCAGCTTGTGGAACATTTCGATGTCGGTAACCACGGAGTTCAGCTTGTCCTCCCGCAGGCCCACGATTTCCACAGGCTCGTTCTTCTTGATCACGCCACGCTCCACACGGCCTGTGGCCACGGTACCACGGCCGGAGATGGTGAACACATCTTCCACGGGCATCAGGAAGGGCAGGTCAGCCTTACGGTCGGGGGTGGGGATATAATCGTCAACGGCGTCCATCAGTTCCTTGATGCAGGCATACTCCGGAGCGTTGGGATCGGTGGACTCGGACACCAGAGCGTTCAGGGCGGAACCCTTGATGATGGGGATGTCGTCGCCGGGGAACTCGTAGTAGCTCAGGGTCTCCCGAACTTCCATCTCCACCAGCTCCAGCAGCTCCTCGTCGTCAACCTGGTCGCACTTGTTCAGGAAAACCACGATGGCGGGCACGCCCACCTGACGGGCCAGCAGCAGGTGCTCCTTGGTCTGGGCCATGGGGCCGTCGGAAGCGGCGATAACCAGGATAGCGCCGTCCATCTGGGCAGCACCGGTGATCTTGTTCTTAATATAGTCAGCGTGACCCGGGCAGTCCACATGGGCATAGTGCCGCTTTGCGGTCTCGTACTCCACGTGAGCGGTGTTGATCGTGATACCACGGGCCTTCTCCTCGGGAGCCTTGTCGATGGAGTCATAGGCCTCAAACTTGGCCATACCGGAGAACGCCAGGTACTTGGTAATGGCGGCGGTGAGGGTGGTCT
>DVHJ01000051.1 GCA_018712145.1 Candidatus Faecousia faecigallinarum
GAAAGCTGGCCCCTGGCCTTGGGCATTGGGGCGGGTGTGCTATTCATCGTTGGCATTGTCCTGCTCCTCTGGCGGGCCCGCCGGAAGAAGCGCCCCGCCCCGCCGGAATCCGCCCCGGAGCGTCCGCCGGAAGCAGACAGCCCGGATTCCGGCGGTTCATAAAACCCAGAAAGGAGGCGCGCCAATGAACAAGCAACTAGGCAAACTGCTGGCGGCGGTGCTGCTCCTGGCCTGCCTGCCGGTGGGGGCACAGGGCACGGAGAGCAGCCAGGAAACTCAACCGGAATGGGTAAGTCCATACGTAGGCACCGTCGTTGAAATCTCCCTTTGGTCCCTTGGGAATGATACAGAAGATTCGACAACTGATTCCCTTCTGCCAGGGGAAAGCATCCAGCTCACCAACGCGCAGGACCAAACATTGACGTGTATAGCAGGCGAGTGGCCATCCGGAAACATGCCTTGGAAAAGCGTGAATAGTTATGTATCGCCAATTGCCATAAGTGTCGAATATAGCGATTACTATCTTCTGGATCTGAATTTGCAGTGGATGGAAGGAAGAAACATAACAATATCTTTCTTCCTAAATGACAGGGATTGGATCTCATATATCGTCAAGGGACGCAACATCACCTCAGTTGAGTTTACCCCCGACGCGCTGGCTGTCACTGGGCAGGATATGAACTATGAGGCAATACTACTTCAGGCCCCCAGAGATGTAAAAATAGAGGTAACTGGCAGCGAGGAATATCAAGTTTACTTCACTCAGCTGCAAGAGGAAACAGTCCAGGTGGACACCCAACTGGCCCCGGCCGCAGTCCGTCTGCGGGATTACGCCGGTCAGGTAGACCTCACCGAGCAGTTGGCTCCGGAAGAAATTGCCCTGGTGAATCAAACCCTGGCTGCGCCGGGTATCGACATTGCCTTGCCGGCCGAGACTGAACAGACCTCTGAATTAGGCACCTGGTTTCTGGCCGGAGCGATTGGGGCGATAGTTGTCCTGGCGGCCGTCCTGGTCCTCTGGCGGCTCCGCCGGCAGAAGCGCCCCGCCCCACGGCCGGAATCCCGTCCAGGGGAAGAACCGCCCGCTTAATCCCAGGAACTGGCACAGGCGCTACAGGGCCTCCAGCTTGGCCCGGAAGGTGATGGATCTGGGGGTGGGCATTTGGTCGAACTGCACCACGTAGGCGCCCCGGTCCATGTCCACCGCCAGCACCGTCCCCAGGCCGAAAATGCTGTGGCGCACCCGCCGGCCCGCCGCCAGGCTGGCGCCGGCATTCAGATCCCCGGCCTGCATGGCCACATATGCCCGGGCCTCCGCCCACAGCTCTGCCGGGGGCTGCTGGGGGAAGTGGAGCAGATCCGGGTCAATTTCCAGCAGGAACCGGGAGGGATAGCGCAGGGAGCCGTCAAAGTTCCGGCCCTGGGCCTCCGAGAGAAACAGACCGTCCATGGCCCGGGTCATGGCCACAAAGGCCAGCCGCCGCTCCTCCTCCATGGCCGGGCGGGTCACCGTCTTCCGGGTGGGGAAAATCCCTTCATTCATGCCGCAGAGAAAAACCTGGGGAAATTCCAATCCCTTGGCGGTATGCACCGTCATGAGTCGGACCTTATCCTGGCTGTCCCCGGTGTCTGCGTTGGTAAACAGGGCCACGTGGGCCAGATAGTGCTCCAAGGTGGTTTCCTCTCCGCAGGACATCTCAAAGGCGTAAACCGACTGCTTCAGCTCTGCCAGATTGTCCAGCCGCTCCTGACTGCCCTGGGTGCGGAGCATCTGCTCATACCCGCTGCGGTGGAGCAGGGCGGTGAGCACCTCGGAAATGGGCCGTTGGGCATAGGTGGCGGCAAACTCCTCCACCAGGGCCAGCAGGGCGCTGGCCTTGGTGCCCCGGAACAGCTCCTCCCCGGCATTGGCGGCCAGGGCCTCATACAGGGAACAAGCGTGGTCGGCGGCATAGTCCTGGAGGAATTGCATCCGCCGCCGGCCCAGGTTGCGCTTGGGTACATTGGCCACCCGGCGGAAAGACAAATCGTCCTTGTAAGCGATGAGGCGGAGATAGCACAATGCGTCCTTAATCTCTGCCCGGCCGAAAAAGGGGACGCCACTGTAGATGGTGTGGGGAATCCCCTCAGCCAGCAGGGCCTCTTCCAAGTTTCGGGTAACGTAATGGGCCCGGTACAAAATGGCCATGTCCCGGTAAGCCACCTGCTGGCCGTGGATCTGCTGGATCTGTCCGGCAATCCACTGGGCCTCAGCCTGAGGAGTTGGGCAGTGGCAGCAGGTCACCTTCGGCCCCGCCGGCCGGTTGGGCAGCAGGCGCTTGTCCATCCGTTGGCTGTTGCAGGCAATCAATGCGTTGGCCACCGCCAGAATCTGGGGGGTAGAGCGGTAGTTCTCCATCATCAAAATGGTTTTTACCTGGGGAAAGGCCCGGTCAAAGTCCAGGAGGAACCGCACATCCGCACCCCGCCAGGTGTAAATGGTCTGGTCCGGGTCCCCCACCACAAACAGGTTGCCGTGGTGGCGGCACAACGCCTCCATCAGCCGGTACTGGAGCCGGTCAATGTCCTGGAACTCGTCGATCATGATGTACTCCAGCCGGGTTTGCCATTTCCGGCGGATTTGTTCGTCCTGCCGGAAAATATACAGGGTGAACAGGATTAGGTCGTTGTAGTCCAGGCCGAAGCACTTTTTCTGCTGGTACAGATAGCCGTAGAAAATAATGTCCTGGGGAGACTGGGCGGTTTCATATTTCCGGCGGAGCTCCGCTGGGGACATGGTGATGAGATCCAGGTAGTAGTCCGGCTCTTTTTCTGTCTTTCGCAGCTCGATCATGTCCCGGGCTTTGCTGAAGGTCATGTGCCGCAAGGTCAGGCCACGTTCTTCATAAATGAGCTTCAGCATTTCATCAATGTCCCCGTTGTCCAGCACCAGGAAGCTCTTTGGATACTGCACGGCGTGGCTGTCTTCCTGGAGCACCGTAACGCAGAAGCCGTGGAAGGTATTGATGTAGCCGGTGTCATTGTCCCCGGTGAGGCTGTGGATTCGCCGGCGCATCTCATTGGCGGATTTGTTGGTGAAGGTGACGCACAAAATGTTCCCGGGGGGAATGCCCAGCTGGCACACCAGGTAGGCAAAGCGCCGGGTGAGGGCCCGGGTTTTCCCGGAGCCGGCCCCGGCAATTACCCGCACATACCCCTCTGTGGTGGTCACCGCCTCCCGCTGGGCCGGATTCAGCCCGGCCAGCAGATCTCCGGTCATGGTTCCTCCGGCTGGTGCAACTGCTGCCAGACTTGCCGGAATTGAGGGGGAATTTCCACCCCCGCCAGGGCGGCGGTGGTGCCGGCGGCTTTGGCGGTTTCATAGTACCAGCATTTGTATTCAATGACCGCCAGGGTCTGCTGCAAGTGGGCCATCTGCTGCTGCACCGCCTCCCGCTGCCGGTAAAACAGGGCCAGGCGCTGATCAATGGTGCTGTCCCCCTGGGCAGTCATGTCGATGAACCGGCGGATATCCGCCAGGGACATCCCTGCCCGCTTCAGGCACTGGATCAGCTTCAGAGTCTCATAGTCCCTGTCCCCAAACGCCCGGACGCCCCCCTCCGACCGGGCAAGGCCAGGCAGCAGGCCCTGCTTGTCATAGTAACGCAGGGTGGACGGGGCCACGCCCAGCAGCTTGGCCATTTGACCTACGGTATATTCCATTTTCCCAAATTTCTCCTTGACTTAAAGTTGAGTTCAACTGCTAAACTCTGTATTGACTAAGATACCAAACCCCGGCCCCCTTGTCAACGGCCGGGACCTGTTTTGACGACTGGAGGAATACACCATGGGTGCAACAGTATACTTTTCTCGGGAAATTACGCCAGAGAAGGTGGCAGCGCTGTATGATCTCACCGGCAAGCCCCTGTCCGGCAGGGTGGCGGTGAAGCTCCACTCCGGCGAGGCCGGGAACCAGAACTATCTGCGGCCGGATTTCTGGCGGCCGGTGATCCGCCACGTGGGCGGCACAGTGGTGGAGTGCAACACCGCCTATGACGGCCAACGGAACACCACCGCCAAGCACCGGATTTTGCTCCGGGAGCACGGCTGGACCGATTTTGCCATGGATCTGATGGATGCCGAGGGGCCGGATCTGGAGCTACCCATCCCCAACGGGAAAGTGATCAAGAAAAACTTTGTGGGCAAGCACCTGGCCAACTATGACGCCATGCTGGTGCTCTCTCACTTCAAGGGTCACCCCATGGGGGGCTACGGCGGGGCGCTGAAGCAGCTGTCCATCGGCGTGGCATCTTCCCACGGCAAGGCCTATATCCACGGCGCCGGCGTGCCGGAAAACATTTGGACGGCAGATCACGACGCTTTCCTGGAATCCATGGCCGATGCGGCCGGCTCGGTGGTGGAATTCTTCCACGGGAATCTGGTTTACATCAACGTAATGAAAAACATCTCGGTGGACTGTGACTGCTGCGCCGTGGCGGAGGATCCCTGTATGCAAGATGTGGGCATCCTGGCCTCCACCGACCCGGTGGCCATTGACCAAGCCTGCATCGACCTGGTGTATGCCAGTAAGGACCCCGGCCGGGACCATTTCCTGGAGCGGGTGGAGTCCCGGAACGGTGTGCACACCATTGAGGCAGCCGCCGCCCTGGGCTTCGGCACCCGGGAATACCAACTGATTACCGTGTAAACCGTTTCAAAGGAGAACCAGCCATGATTGATTTTGAAAACGGAACCTTTGCCAAACTGCGGCAGGTGGACAACGACGACATCGGCGGCACGGTGCGGAGCCTGCTGCTGCCGGATGAGGAGATCATTGGCGTCTATAAAACCGTCCGGGACCGGGTGATTTTTACCGACCGGCGGATCCTGGCGGTGAATATCCAGGGCGCCACCGGGAAGAAGCAGGACATTTCCAGCCTGCCTTACCGGAAGGTTACCGCGTTTTCCATCGAGACCTCCGGCATTTTTGACACCGATTCGGAGTTGGAGCTGTACTTCAGCGGCCTGGGCAAGGTGCGCTTTGAATTTTTCGGCTCTGGCCACATGGCGCAAATCGGCCAGACGCTGGCTAAGTACGCTCTATAAATCCCGCCGGTGGATTCGATTCATCCTGCGCCCTGGGTTTCGGCCCAGGGCGCAGTTGTTTTAGCGGGATAAAATAAGGAAGCGGCATAGCAACCTGTGTCTCTGCGGGGATTGGGTTGCTGCGGCCTATGGCTTCTGGGCAAGAACATGGCGAAACTGAATTTACTGGGTAACAGCAAACCTGCAGCGGCGGGGTGTTTTCCCGCCAGGAACGGGCCCCACCGGCTTGGTGAAGGCTGCTAACCTAGCAGCCGCTCTACTGCTTCTTCCGGCGTTTTGATTGCCATGGTCACATGGGGATGCTGCACGGCTTCTTCTACCGACGAAAAGCCATATCCATAGGTAACCGCCAGGAAGGCCACCCCTGCGGCCTGGGCGCCTTCTGCATCGAAGACGCTGTCCCCCACCAAAACCGTTTCGCCGGGGCTGGCCCCGGCGGCGGCGCAGCCCAGCCGGATCAGATCCGCTTTGCTCCTGTAACCTTGCGCGTCTGCGCCAAACACGGCATAAAAGTAAGGAAGGAGCCCCTGCTCTGCCAGCATTTCCCGGGCGAATTCCTCTTTCTTCAATGTGGCCGTGGCCAGATACCGCCCGGCGCTGCGCAGCCGGCGGAGCATCCGTTCCACCCCTGGGTAGGGGACAGCCTGATGCTTCCCCTGCTGGGCATAATATTGCCGGTAGTGCCCGATGGCCTGAGTGGCCTTCTCCGGCGATAAACCGCAAAGCCGGGTGAAGACGTGGGGAAGGGGTGCGCCAATCGCCCTGCTCACGAAGGCCTCTCCCCCAAAGGGCAGGCCCATTTTTTCAAAAGCGTACCGGTAAGCCTGGTAAATCCCCGGATAGGAATCCACCAGGGTACCGTCCATGTCAAACAGCACGCAGCTATACATCGGGTTCCTCCTGGGCATAGACCGAGGGGGTGAGGAAGGCGATGGGCATTTCCCCGGCCAAGCGGCGCAGCTGCCGCCGGATCCGGCTGCGCCGCCCGGCTATCTCTGCTTGGGTGGCCTCCCGGTCCTCCCCAGCCCAGTTATGCCGGTGGTGGAAGCCGTCAAACCCCGCCAGGTAGACCGCCTTGCCGCCGCACCGCACCAGGAGCTTTAGCAGCATGAGCCCGGCGTTGTCCGATACCAGCTCATCGCTGTTGGTGCAGCGGTCATAGTCCACGTACAGGCAGTCCGGCCGGCCGCCGGGGAGGTTGGAGGTGAGGATGGCCGTGCCCAGGCGCTCCTGCCCCAGCATGTCCAGGCGCCGGTGGCTGCTGATAAAACAGGCGTCAGCCGGATACCGGCGATCCACAAAGTTGACGGAGATAACATAGGGCTTCTCTTGTTCCAGAAATGCCTGGATGGCTTCCCGCCGGGTAGTCAAACTTTCCCCCGGGGCCAGGAGCAGAATGTTTCGCCCGCCAATCCGCCGGGTAAGCTCTGCCACGGCGGCGGTGTCGTCAATTTTCCGGCTCTGGAATTGGGTATAGAGCTGCCGGATCCGGTCTTGGTCATAGATGACCCGGTCCTTTTCCGGGATAGATTGGATGATTTTTTCAATGTCCTTCATGGTTAAGGTCTGCCGGTTGATCAGATAGGTGGCATAGTTGGGATGGCAGACATGGCTGGCGGCAATATGGTAGGGCATGGAATAGCCCCACTGGTACTTCTTCCGGATGGGGGCAATATACTCGTCGTAAATGTCCATGATGGCGCTCACGTCATACCGGGAGGCGATGTTTTTGTTGATATATTGGGTGATCAGCTCCGTGGCCAGATTTCCTGCTCCCCGGCCCATGCCATAGACCGACGAGTCCACAATGAGGGTGCGCTTGGTCTGAATTTTGCCCAGCACCTGGGCGTTGGAAAAGGCCAGCTGGAGGTTATTATGGCCGTGGAAGCCAAGGTGAATCTCCGGCGCCATGTTCTTATCGATGAGGTAAAACCGGTGAGACACATCGTTGCGGTACATACTCCCCAGGGTATCCACAATATAAAACGCATAGGGACGCAGCCGGTTCATCTGCTCCACCAGCTGCAGCAGGGCCATGTCGGTATACAATACCGTGCCCACCGGCTGCATAAACACCCGGTAGCCCTTGTCCATGAGGATTTCCGCCCAGGCAACCGCCTGGGCGATTTCCGGTTGATGGAAAGTCAGGCGGATGCCTTGAATGCCCTGCTTGTCCCGGGGTTCCAGCTTGGCCGGATCCAGCTCCTTTTCCCCAATGGCAATCATGGCCACAAACATGGCGGATCTGGCCCGCTGAGGCAGAAGACGGGCAATGGCCCCGGCGGAGGAGAACAGGGAACAGTCCTGGCCGCCGGCCATGCCGGTGAGAAATCCACACTCGATGATGTCAATCCGGGCCTGTTCCAGCTTGTCCAAAATGGCGGCGATGGTGTTCCGGCCAAATTGCCAGTGGTTGATATAGCCCCCGTCCCGCAGGGTACAGTCCAGTATTTTCATGGGGCCTCCTTTGTCTGCCTGTCCCGAATCACCTGGCGCACATAGGCCAGATCCTTGGGGGTGTCCACCGACAGGCTGTCCGCCTCCACGGGGATCATCCGGATGGGTTTACCGTGCTCGAGAAAGCGCAGTTCGTTAATGTCTTCAATGGTTTCCAGGGGGCCTTTTTCCGTGTGGGCAAAAAATTCCAGGGCCTCCGGGGAATAGGCCAGCACCCCCAGGTGCTTGTAATAGTCAAATTGGATGCTGCCCTTTGGGTGGGGGATGGGGCTGCGGGAAAAAAACAGGGCGTAACCCCGGGTATCGGCAGCCACCTTGATGTTGGTTTCATCCACGGCTTCCGCCGGGGTGCGGATTTTGGTCATTAAATTGGCAGCAAACTCCGGCTGCGCCGGGATCACCCGCTCCACCACCTCCGGGGCAATGAGGGGCTCGTCCCCGTTTACGCACAGGTACAGGTCCGCCGGAATCCGCTGGGCTGCCTCGTAAACCCGCTGGGTGCTGGTGGGATGGTCCGGGGCAGTGAGCAGGCAGTCCATTTGCAATCTTTGGCAAACCGTGTAGATTTCCTGGTGGTCAGTTGCCACCACAACCTGGCCAATGCCCCGGGCTTTTTTCACCTGGCGGTATACCCACCAAATCATGGGCTTGCCCCAGATGTCCGATAAGGGCTTGCCCGGCATCCGGCTGGACTGGTAACGGGCGGGAATGATGGCCGCAATGTCCATTATTTTCTCCTCCTTCTCCTGAGCCTATCCAGCCAGTCTTTCAGTATACGCAGAGGCTTGGTGATCCGCCAGCTGGTGGAGTTCTCATAGGTCTCTACCACCTGCCGGATTTCCAGCGCGGTGTTTCCGGCGGCCGCCGGCAGGGGCGCCGCCCCAGGCTTGCCCCTCAGCGCCTGTTTATACAGGTTCCAGTTTTCCAGCCGCTGTTGGGACCACATGGAAAGGACGCTGTTGCTCACCAGCTCGTAGCCTTCCGGCACCGGGAAATCCGCCCGTTTGCAGCAATTTTCCCCGTCTTTCATGTCGTAGGACAGCACGCTGGGCAGGTAGACCTGAATTTCCCGGCGAAGCAGCTGCTTTTTGCCGTTTACCTTCAGCTGGAAATGGTAGGCCAGGAAATCCCGCAGCCGGTGGGCCAGGGGGAGCAGGGCCTGGTTGAAAATATTCTCCTGCCAATAGGTATCCAGCAGCGCCTGAATCACATAGTGCCCGGGCACTGCGCCGAAGCAGCCGGTTTCCAGGGAATCCGGATCGGAAAAGCCGAAAAACACCTGGTTGAGCCGAAGTTTTTTGAGATTCAGGTTGGCCCGCATATGGGGAAACAGGACAATGCCGCCGTGCCGGCACAGCAGGCGCAGGGCGAAATACTCCCCGGCATAGGCGGTGTTGCCCATGGCCAGGGCAGCCCGGACGTTGTCCGGGAGCCGGTCCTCTGGACATTCCTCCAGCAGCATGGCTTTGGGAAAATCCGCCTGGATTTCTGCCAGGTACCCTTCCGGAATGGGGCGGTCCAGGTGGACGCAAATCAGGTTTTCCGGGATGACCGGCTTATCCAAAAAGGAAAGCAGGCCCTTCAACTTGCCATCCCGGGCCAGGTAGGGATTCAAGCGGAAATCCTTTTGGTATTCTTTGAGCAGCCCGATAAAATCCGCCTGGAACAGCACCCGGGACTGGGTCATATTCCAGTACAGCTGCTTGGCCACGCAGTAAACCACCTCGTCCCGGTAGGCCGGGGCGCTGGTATCCAGGAAATTCCGGAAGGCCTGGACAATGTCCACCATGTCCCCGGTGTAGGTGGTGGACAGGGTGTTGGCCCGGCGGTAATAGTGGTAAAAGGGACGGGGAACGTAACCGATGTTGGGGTAACGGGTCACCAGGGCCGGGATCAGGGCAATATCCTCAAACAGCATTTTTTCATACCGGTTATCCTGCCAGATCCCCCGGCGAAACAGTTTATTGACGCTGTAGGTAATATTATTTCCGTTGGCGATATAATCCGCCAGGTCAATTTCCGCCCTGGGATAGGTAGCCACCACGGAGGTGCGGTTCTCCTCCACATAGATGATTTTTACATCGCACATGACCATGTCGTAGTCCCCTTGGGCGGCTTTCTGGTACATGACCTGGTACATGTCCGGCTCTACCGTGTCGTCACCGTCCAGGAAGGCCACATATTCCCCGGCAGCCGCCTGTACCCCGGCGTTCCGGGCGTAGCCTAAGCCCTGGTTTTCCTGGTGAATCACCCGAATTTTCTCCGGGTAGGCCTGGGCATAGCGGTCGCAGATCCGGGGGGAAGCATCTTGGCTGCCGTCATCCACCAGAATGATCTCCAGCGCCGCTAAGGTCTGGGCCAGGACGGAATCCACCGCCCGCTCCAGGTAGTTTTCTACCTGATATACCGGAATAATCACTGAGACGTTAATTGCCATATTTCCCTCCCAGATAAGTGAGAATGTCCGTCAGTTCGTATGGGGTTTTCGGCACATAGTAATTCCGCCCGGCAAACTGGCACTGAAATTGCCGGAGGTATTGGTGCAAAGCGGCGTCCTCTTTCCACAGCACCTTCCCGGTAAACAGGCGGTAGAGCATCACCACTGGGGTTTCCAGGCCGAACACCAGCCGGCTGGTCAGGGCGCCGTTGGAGCAGACGGTGAGGACGGTGCAGGCCATGGGAGCTTCGTTGAGCAAAAACAGCTCCCATGGGGCATTGCCGGGATACTTCCGGGTCAGCCCCAGCTGCCGGGGGAGATTTTCCGGATTTCGGGGATGGGGCTTGACCAGGAACCGGCCGGGGCCCACCGCCTGCCGGCACAGTTCCATCAGGGCAATGTCATTGGTAGCAATGCCCTCGGCCCGGAAGGACTGCTCCAGGAAAATGAACGGCTCCAGGTCTTCTGGCTTCCGGTAGGCAAACACGTAGTTTAACACGTCCTTCAACCGGCCATCCTCCCGCCGGACCTTGGGCAGGGGGAGGTTGGCCACCCCGTCCCCCCGCCTGGCCAGGCGGGGCTCGTACAATAGCATCCCTGCCAACTTATCCTGAATTTTCCGCCCCGCCGGGTGGCGGTTAATGGGCGCCCGGTCCCCCCGGAGGAAGTCGATGACATAGGCGGAAAAGCCGTCCTCATAGCAGAAAAACCGGCAGGATTCCTGGGAAAACCAGCAGGCCAACAGCCGGGCGAAGGGATCGAAATTGGCAAAATACACCGCCGTATACCGGCCGAGTTCATCGCTGAGCAGCCAGTGCAGGGTGCTGGGGGGATCCTGAAAGGCCGCATCCAGGGCCGCCCCCTTGGCTCCGGCGTATTGCTTGCACCACCGGGCGGTCTCGCCCAGGAGGATCCGGTGAAACAGCCCGGTTCCGGCCAGCCGTTCCCGGCACTCCGGCAGGCCGGGAGTAACGTCGGTGAGAATCAGCTCCGCCTCTGCCTGGGATAGGATTGTGGTGCGCATGTGGATTGCGGTGAACAGCTGGTAGACAGAATTGACCACCAGCAGGACATTATCCATGGTAATCTCCCCCTTCCAGCCAGGCCGGCCAGTGAATTTTGTGGAGAATGAAATGGCTGCCCAGATTTTCACATCCGGCGGAATCCAAGGCGTACAGGTGGGTTGGCTGGCATTTGCCCACGTAGGGCAATAGCTCGGCGGGAAAAGGGACGGTGATCAGCTGGGCCGCCGGGAAAATCTCCCCATAGTCCAGGGTGTCGTCGGGATGGACCTTCACCGCCAGGGGGATCCCCTGGAGCACCGTTTCCCCCAGGCGCCGGTACAGCTGCCGCTGCTGGGCCAAGGTCATCCTGCCCAGCCGGGCAAACTGCTGGGTGAGTAAGATGGCTTGCCCCCGGATCTCCAGGGGCTTGGGGAGGAAGAAATGAACCACCTGCCGCCGGGCCTGGGGGGATAGGGCCCGGAGGGCGGCTTCCACGGAGAAATCCACATACTTTGGGCCGGACACGTCCACCGTCTGGGCCCGTTTCAGGCAGATGATGTTCTGTACCCAGGGATTTTCCCCGGTGTACAGCCCGTATTTTTGGGCCAGGGCAGCATGGACCGGGAAGCCTGCCGAAAGGGCGCGGTGGAGCCGCTCCGGCTGGCTGAGCATGCCCGCCCCATCTTCAAAAAAGGTGAAGGGAATGCGGCTGTAGATCAGGCACAGGGAAAAGTAAAAGTGGGCCCCGGCCACATAAACCCGGGAAAATGCCGGCAGGGGGTAAGGCAGGATCCGGCGGCAGTGCCGGGTGATTGCCTGGACAATCTCCGTCTCCTGCCCGTGGGGGATATGCAGATAGGGCAGCAGGTACACCCGGTGGAAAAAGCCCATGGTGCGGAGCTTTTTGTACTGGGGATACTTTTCCACAATAAAATCCGGTAGCAGCAAAATGGCCCTATCTTCCGGATGAACCTGCATCCGGTGGAGCATCACCTCCAGCAGTTGATAGCTGCTGACAGCATGATACAGCACCAGCTTATGTCCCCACTTGTATCTCATCCAGCAGTTCCTCCAATTCTGCCATAAACCCCCGGTTTTTAGGGCTGCACACCCCCCGCATGGGGGCGTAGGCGTCCCGGCCGGTAATGGGCAGGCGCAGGCCAAGGCGGTTTTCCGCCGCCAAAAACCGGGCCACAAAATCCAAAATCCCCCGGTGGATTTCCCGGATGGCCTGGGGATTCGGCCGGTTTGGTTGAAACGCCAGCCGGTATCCCCCACTGCCGCCGGGGTAGAATCCCTTTAGGCTGCCCTCCGGCCCGCTGAGCAGAAGCTCCCAGTACAGGTTGTGCTTCCGGGCCGGGTCATGGCCGTGCCATAGGTCCCGGTTATTCCCCTGGGAAAACAGATAGCTCACCAGTTGGCCCCCGGCCAAAAACGGCTCTGCCAGCCCCGGGTCTCCGGTGGCCCCGGCCAGAATGCCGGTGACGGGGCAGGTTAAGCCAAAGATCCGGTTCACGGCACAGTTAAGCGTAATTGGACCGGTGCCTGCCCAGCCAATGTCCACCGCCCCGGCCTTCCGGCAGCCGGCCAACAGCCGGCGGTAGTAAACCCCGGCAGCGGACCGCTGCCCGGCATAGGCAGCCAGCACCTGATCCCAGTGCTGCAGGAGATAGTGTTGCAGGATTTCCGCCAGTTTATTCGTCAACTTGGCATGCAAGGGGAGTTCAGCAGCCAAGGGGGCCAGCAGCTCCGGCAGTTCCAAGGCGGAAAGCACCCGGTCCACCGGGCGCCCCACCTTGTGGAACAAAAGCCGGTCGAAATACATCTGCCGGTACTCTCCCGCCGTCAGCTTCAGCCCGGCCAGCCGGGACCAATAGGCATACACGGCGCTTTCTTCCGGGTACATCCGCCGGTAGGCCTCCAGGAGCACCGCCCCGTCCCGGGCCAGGAACAAAAGCCGGTCCAACTGGTGGGCCTCCCGGTAGGCGTGGATAAACCGGCAGAACCCGGCGGTAAACAGGCCCCCATAGACAAAGCCGTATTCGTAGGCCCGGGAAAACCGCCGCAGGCCGCTGTGCAGCTGGGTATTGACCAGGGCCCGGTACACGCTGCCGGTGAGGGGGGACATGTCCTCCGGCCGGTACCGGTTGCCCACCCGGTGAACATTGGGATAGAAAAAAGGGGTTACCCCCTGGGCTTTGGCCTGGGCCACGTCGGCCTGGGGATGATCCCCCACATGGGCATAGGACAGTAGGCCGTAAGTTTCCCGGATCAGCCGGTAGAGCCCGCCGTCGTGCTTGGCCTTACCCAACCGGCCGGAGACGTAGCAGGGAATATCCGGCAGCATCTGCCGGAGCATGGCCGGGCCCAGGTACATGTCCGAGGCGGCAATCACCTGCTTGCCCTGGTCCAGCAGTACCTTGACCACCTGAACCAGATAGGCATTGGGGTAACAGCACCGCTTTTCCCAGGCCAGCTCCGCCTGAATCCCGGCGGCGGCGGGGATGCCGGTCATCTCCGCCAGCACCCCCCAGATTTCCGCCAGGGTCACCTCCGGCGTGCCGGAGCGCCGGTTTTTTTCCGCCCTGGCCTGCCGCTCTGCCGCCATGCGCAGCCGGGCAAAGCCGGGATACCCCAGGGCCTGCCCCATCAGGCCGAATACCTCCTCCGGCCTGTCCACCAGGCGAAACACCAGGGTGTCAAACACATCAAAGGAAATCACATCGTAGGCCGAAAGCCGCCGGGCAAAGGCTTCCGGGCTTTCCCGGTGGGAAAGCCCGGATTCGCTGCCCAACCGGTAGAGGGATTTCACCGGATCGGTTCCCCGGCGGAATAGGCAGGCCAGGTTCAACCAGAGTAGGTATGCCAGGGCCACCGGCCGGGGTTTGCCCGGCCGCCAGGCCAGGTATTTCTCCCGAATGTGCCGGTTGACCAGGGCGGCGTATATCCGTTCTTTCATGAGCCGGTCCCCTTCTTTCGGTTTTCGTAGGCGCTGCACACCGCCTCCGGCGGGCCTACGGCTTGCAGCCGTCCCCGCTCCAGCCAGATGGCCTTGGTGCAGTTGGCCCGGATTACCCCGGGGGAGTGGGAGACAATGAGCACCGTGGAACCGGCGTGGATCATCTCCCGAATCCGCGCCTCGCTTTTTTTCCGGAAAAACAGGTCGCCGACGCTGAGCACCTCATCCAAAATCAGAATTTCCGGGGTATCCCTGGCCGTGGCAATGGCAAAGCCCAACCGGGACACCATGCCGCTGGAGTAATTGCGCACCTTTTCCCCCATGAATCCATCCAGTTCCGCAAAGGCCACAATTTCTTTGTATTTCTCATCGATATACGCTTTTGAATAGCCAATGATGGCGCCGTTGAGATAGACGTTTTCCCGCCCGGTGAGCTCCGGGTCGAAGCCGGTACCCAGGGTGAGCAGCTGCACCTTCCGCCGGTCCACCCATACCTGCCCGCTGGTGGGCAGCAGCGCTCCGGCGATGATTTTCAGCAGGGTGCTTTTCCCTGCGCCATTGGCGCCGATGAGGCCCACCACTTCCCCTTTCTCCACGGCGAAGCTCACCTTGTCCAGGGCAAGGAAGGTCTCTTTGTGCTGGTCACCTCGGAGGGTGCGTACCATCAGTTCTTTCAGACTGGTGGCCTCGTCCTTTGCCCGCCGGAAGCGCATGGTGACGTTTTCCACCAGAATATCTGTCTGCCGGTTCATTTCAGATCCTCTCCATGATTTTGTTCCGGCTCCGGCGAAAGACGGTGTAGCCGGTCAGGCACATCCCCAGGCTCCACAAGAGCATCTGGGCCAGGTCCCCCGGCTCCGGCAGCGCCCCGTACAGCACGGCGCTGCGCATGCCGTGGATATAGATATACAGGGGATTGTGTTCGATCACCACCCGAATGGGGCCGCTGAGCTGTTGGACGGGGTAAAATATCGCCGAGCAATACATCCACAAGGTGAGCACCACCGAGTACAGGTGTTTAATGTCCCCGAAAAACACATAGGCAGTGGCCAGCAGAAAGGCTACCCCCAGGGAAAACAGGAACAGGCACCCGATGATCACGGGGATCATCAGCATCGCCCACTTCAGCGTGATCCGGAACACTGCCAGCATCACCCCGTAGGCCGCCAGGGAATAGCCCAGGTTGATCAGGGCAGTGTAAACCCGGGTGAGGACAAACAGCTCCATGGGGAATTTGACTTTGAGCAGCAACGTCTTATTGTCCGCCAGGGTGGTCATGGCGGCAGTGGTGGCCCCGGTAAAAGCCTGCCACAGAAGATAGCCGGACAGATAATAAATGGGATAATGTTCAATGGACCGCCGGAACAGCTGAGAGAAAATCAGGGACAGTACCGCCATGGACAGCAGGGGGTTGAGGACGCTCCACACCACCCCCAGATAGGATCTGGCGTACTTTCGCTTCAGCTCTCTGGCGGTCAGCTGTTGGATGACAAAGGCAAACTGCCTGGACTGGTGGGTCAACGCTTTCCCCGCCTTTCCCGCCGGGCCTGGTAAATTTTCCGGCTGTACCGCAAATATTGGAGCAGGGCATACTGGAACTGATGGTACCGGATATGCCCGCCGGACCGGGCCAGGCTCCCGGCATACCAGGGGCTTTTCCATCCCTGAAGGGGGTGACGGGCCGGGGTCAGGGACGGGGCCAGCTGCCCTTCATCCCCGGCCAGCACGTCATCGGAAAAGGGCAGGCTGCCGAAGGCCTCCGCTTCTGCCCGGGTTGGCCGGGTCATGAAGGCGGTTAAGAGTTTGGCGACAGTCTGCCGGTCAAGGGCACTGGTATCCAGGCGCTGTGTCTGGGCTGCCAGAGCCTGGATATATTGGCAGAGATACCCCTGGCTTTTCCGGAAAACCCCGCTGTCCGGGTCCGGGCCTAAGCGGGGGACATAGCGCCCGTTCTGATGGCGGTAGCCTAAGGTCATCCCGTGGGGCGCGGTGAACACCGCTTCAAACAGGCAGTTGGAGAAGTGTACTTTTTTGGTCAGGCCGTCTTCCGGGGCAAAGTAATAGCAGTGGTAGTCCGTCCGCTGGGCCTCTGCCGGCAGGGCGTACAGCCCAAAGTAGTACCCTTCCAACCGCCGCCTGCTCCCCATCGCCGCCAGGGTGTTGCCCAGGGTATTTTGCACGGTACCGATCCAGCCGCTGTCCACCAGAGCGTAGGGGATCTCTTCCAGTAGCCCGGCCTGGGCCAGGTATCCGGCCAGACCGGGCATCGCTTCCCGGGAATGCCGGTCCATTTTGTCCAGAAAAGCCGGGCAGCCGGCCAGGGCCCGGCGGATTTCCGGCAGCCGGCTGCGGGTAATGGCGGCATGGGGCGGCAGGTCAAGCAGCGGGAGAATCTCCCCTCGCTCCTGGGGGGTCAGCCCGGCCCGGCGAAGGATCCGGTCTGAGGTGATGCCGGTGGCATCGTGGCACAAAAAATCCAAAGCCTGGTTCTGGTCCCGGTGAAAATTGGGCAGGCGCAAGGCATACCGGGAGCAGTACAGGTACCGGCAGTCCACCGGCAGGCCTAGGGTTTGGCAGAGGATCTCCCCGGCCTGGCGCATCAGATAGCCGTCCCTGGCCAGGAAGTACAGCCGCCGAACGCCCCTGGCCATGGCATTGGCCAGGAGCCACTGGGTAAAGCTGCCCAGCGCCGGTCCCAACACGCAGGCACTGGCCACGGCCACCGGATCGTCTGGGGGGAAGCAAACCCGCCGGACAACTGCCGCCATAGTGGGATTGCCGGCCAATATTTTCTGGTATTGGGTTAGCCTATCCATGGTTTTCCCTTTCTGCGCTGGGCAATGACATGCTGGATGGGCCCGGGGATTGCCGCCACCGCCAGGGGCTTGAGCACGTAGGGGAATGTGCCGGGGCGGAGAATCCCTAGGGCACGGAAACCCTGGTACCGCAGCCCCGTTTCCCGCAGCCGCCGCCCCAGGGTGCGCTTTTTGTAGGCGCCAGCATCCTGGCGGTAGTCCAGCAGCGGGGTTTGGAGATTGTATCCCAGGCCCCCCTGTTGATGCAGCCGCATAAACAGCTCGTAGTCCTCACAAAGACGGAAGCGCCCCTCTTCCCGGTAGCCTTCCCCCAAAGCCCCCCGGCGGAACAGGACAGTGGGGTGGATATAGGGGGAATGGGACAGAAAATCCCTGGCCTCGGGGATTTCCGCCACAGTTTCCAACCCCCAGATCCCCGATTCATCCATCAACCGGGCGGTGGAGCCTACCCACTGGTATTGGGGATGGGTTTCCAGAAATTGGTGCTGCCGGGCAAACCGCTCCGGCCAGGCAATGTCGTCGGCGTCCATCCGGGCCAGATACTTTCCCCGGGCATGGGCAATGCACCGGTTTAGGGCGTGAGCCAGACCCCGGTTCTCCTCTCCCCGGAGGTAGCGGATCCGGCTGTCCAGTTTAGCGGCCGCCTGGATTGCTCCGGCATAGTTTGGCCCGGAACCGTCGTCGTACAGCAGCATTTCCCAGTGGGGAAAACTCTGCCGGACAATGGACTGTACCGCTTGGATTAAGTGCTCCGGCCGGGCAGGGTTGTATACCCCCATGATTACGCTGATCTCCATGCCATCACCATCCAATCCGCCGGCAGGCTTCCCAGTAAATTTCCGCCATCTGGGCAGCGGCATACCGCCGGTCAAAGGGGGCGGCGCTGGCCCGGCAGCAGGCGGCCATGGTTGCCCGCTCCGCCGGGGTCAACCGGCTCACGGCGGCAATCCCGGCGGCAAAACCGCCGGCATCCCAGGGAGAATAGACAAAGCCGTTTTTGCCATGGCGCATATATTCCCGGGTGCCCCGGTTGTCAGCGGCGATCACCGGAACCCCCATGGCCAGGGCCTCCAACCCGGCCATGCCCAACCCCTCCCGGACGGAGGGGAACACCGCTCCGTCGGCACACCCCAGCATATTTGGTATGTCCCGGCGAAAGCCGTACAGGGTAACCGCCTGGGCCAGGCCCATGTCCTGAATCTGCCGCTCCAGCCGCTGGCGGAAAAAGCCGTCGCCGCAGATGCCGTAGCGGATACCGGAGAGGCTGCCCCGGTTCTGTCTTAGTTTAACCAGCGCTTTCAGCACAATTCCCTGGTTTTTATTCTCATTTAATTCGCCGGCGGAAACCAGGAAACAGGTTTCTGCCGGGATGCCCAACTGTGCCCGCAGGGCCTTTCGTTGCGCCGGGGGCAGGGGGTGAAACTTGGCCAGATCCAGGCCAACCCCGGGGATTTTGCAGACGCGCCCCCCTCTTTTTAGCCGGAAGGTTTGGGCGGCCCCATAGTCCTCCCCGTTGATGACAATGAGGAAATCCGTATATCTGGCCAATGCCTTTTCCACCCCGTAGTAAACCACCCGGTTAACCCATGGGGCACCCCGGTAAAAGTGGAACCCATGGGCGGTATAAATCACCGTGAGGCCTTTGCACAGCCTGCCGGCCAGACGGCCCAGCAGCCCGCCCACCGGCGTGTGGCAGTGGAGCAGCCGGATGCCCTGGCTGCGAATCAGGCGGACAAGCTGGCCCAGTGCCGCCTGGTTGTATTGCAGCATAAACGGCGAGCGGGCAATGTCAATGTGGTGGGCCTTTACCCCCGCGATGCTTTCCCCGCCGGGAAGGTAGTGGGGTTCATTCATATTGGCGGCGTAGTGAACCGTGCAGCCCATCTGCTGGAGGAGCTTTACGTTTTCCGTTTCAAATTTCCAGAGGAAATCGCTGGTGGTGGCCAGAATCAGTACCGGTTTGTCCATGGTCAGCAGGATCCTTTCCGCGTCATTCCTCTGTCCACAGTTTCACCGGTTGCGCCGGATTTATTCCCGGTGTGGGCGGACCCGCAGTCACGTCTCCGTCTTCTGCATGTCATTGCGAATCACTGCGTTGCCACGCAAAATGCCCCCTTCATCGCGTTCAGTGTTTTTCACTGTTCGCTTGGAAGGGAGCATACCAGTCTGCGAATTTGCCCTAAGTGCTGCTTTCCATTATGTTCCACCGTAAGGAGTACGGATTGCCGCGTCGCTTCGCTCCTCGCAATGACAGGCAAAAGGCAGATGCGTGCCTACGTTTGCAAGTACGTCCTGCCGGGACAAATCCGTACCACCTACCCTTTTGCCCTAAGCGCTGCATTTTGTTATGTTGTGCTGCAGGATTACGGCGTGCCACGCCTTGACGCCCACACTGCAAGAATCCTCTGGTTACCGGTTATGGCTACACTGAAGCCCACTCACAGCGGCAAGTATTTACTATGCTGCAAATTTTTTACGTGCGAAA